>NZ_JABIOQ010000026.1 GCF_018698455.1 Sulfurimonas sp.
ATCTCATTTGACTGTAATTCCTGTTTCTCACGACTTCTTATTGTTTCAACTTACTTGATATTTACTATTCCCTTTGAAAATCCTTTATCACGTATTGCAACTGTACTAGTCTTATTATAGCACTCACACTCTCTTAATGTTAGCTTACCTTTTGTATTAGTTGATAAATCAAGACTACAAATCTCATCTTATTAGGGATAAAATACATAATAACTATAATTTCACAAACTAAGTAAGGTCAGCATGAAAAAAACAATTCAACAACATTTTTACTTTTCTATAGGTATCGGACTTTTTTCCGTTTTTATGGGGTTTGGACTTAAAATTTTTCTTGCCACGGTAATCGCAAAAAACGACCTGGCTCTTTACTACACAGCTATAGACATATTTTCTTTCTCACTCCTCGTACTTATCGGCTTTCGCTCCTCCATGGTTGTAACATATACCAAACTCAAAGAGGACAAAGGAATTTTAAAGATATTTCGTTACTTTATTTTAGGGGCCATTCTTATCTCATGGGCATTTGTGCTCCCCTATGTTAAACATAATTTTAATTTAGAAGTAGACTACTGGTACTTGGTAGCCACTATTCTTTCTATGAGTTTGTACCTCTACTTAAGTAATCAGCTAGCTATGTATAGACTCTATAGTGTTATGAACAAAACCAGTTTCATTGAGCCCTTGCTCTCAATCATCTGGTTTGTTTTGGCGTTTTATGTATCAGGAGCTCATGGTCTTCAATCTCTTTTCATCATGAGTTCTATGAGTTCGCTTTCACTTTCTTTATACATTTACATCTATAAAAGAAACAAACCTAATGAGCCCATTATCAAAAGAGTCATCCTTGATGAAGAGATGAAAAGCTTTATAAAAAAGTCTCTTATCTCGACTTTGGAGTTTAGCTCAGGAATGATACTCATCTATCTCTCGATTTTCTTTTTTAACCATTACTACTCAATAGACGAAGTGGGTGACTTTCAAGTTGTAACAAAACCTATACTAATGTACATGATTACACTTTTTGTTTTTCCAGTATTTAGATTTTTACTTCCTGAACTCAGTAAACTATACTATCAAAACGAAAAAGAGGCCATTATTAAACTAAAGTTTTGGTTTTATCGTTTCTCATTTTTAGTGAGCTTGGTGTTTATCGTGTCCATATACTTTTTCGGTGAGGAGCTTATAGCATTTTTATTTCCAGAGCAGTATGCAGGTGCATATCTTTATCTCTCACATTTGAGTTTCTTTTTTATCTTCATCATGTTAAACGCATATCAAATAGCCTTTATAAAAGCGAGCGGGGCATTTAGACTAGCTCTTTACATTCGTTTGAGCGGACTTGCTTTTTTCGTTATCTCGTTTTATCTCACTAAACTTTATTCAGAGAGTTCTATAGTCGTAGTGTTTGGCCTTGATATTGCATACCTTGGTATGTTTCTCTTTTCATGGATCGTTGAGCGAAATATAAATAAAAAAAATGTGAAGATATCATGAGTGTAGAAAGCTATAATAACACATATGTAATCGGTGATGTTCACGGTGCTTACCACTCACTTTTAAAGCTTATAAAGCAACTTCCACTAGATGCTCAGATTATCTTTGTTGGAGATCTATGTGACAAGGGAAAGTATTCCAAAGATGTTATAGAATTTGTTATAAACAATAACCATCCATGCGTGAAGGGTAACCATGAGCACCTCTTTGAAAAGTATATTTTAGATGCTGTTGAAAAAGGTATACATAGTCCATGGAGTAGTGATAAACGCTATGGTGGGCTCGCAACTATTGAGAGTTATAACAATGATATACCTCTTATAAAAAAACATCTCGAGTGGATACAATCTCTGCCTATTTACTTCGAAATCGAGCACTATTTCATAACTCACGGTTTTTCGCTAGAGTTTTATGAGCATAGAGATAACGAAGAGTACTATAATGAGTTCTTACTTAATAGATATTACCATGGAGATGAAGTACCAAAGAGCAGTATCATAAACATTTTTGGTCACTGTACTTTTGATGAAGTAGTTTCTGGTGAGAACTTTTTTTGTATAGATACGAGCTGTGCTTATGGAAAAAAACTTACAGCAATAGAGTTAGGGACTCACAAGCTCTATGAAGAGCCTATGGATAAGAGAGACTCTGACTTTAAAGCAGATGCCATAACTCTAAATGAATATAATGTGTACGAAGAGAGTTTTGAGTCAATCGCTTCTCTCGTAATAGATTCTAACTCAAAATACGGAGAGTATGACTTAGTTTCCAACGAGGTTCTATTTGCAATAGTAGATAAATATGGGGAACTAGGTAAAAAAGAGATACTCCAAATGTATGAGCGGGCACAAGTTTTTCCAAAACAGATAAAAAAGGTTTTAGGTGCTGAATATATAAAACATATAAAGTTTTAACAGATTTAGTACAAATAGATTTCTCATAACTCGTCTAACTTTTTTGCTTTTATCATGATTGAACGAATCATATCTTGAAAAACCAAGTAATGAATCGGTGCAAGGAGAAACCAGTAAAATCTTCCAAACAATCCTTTAGGATAAAAATAGGCAGTTTGTATAAACTCATCCTCTTTAATTCTAAACTCTAACCAAGCCTTTCCAGGTACTTTCATTTGTGCACGGAGGAGAAGTCTCTCATTCTTTTTTAAATCCTCAACACGCCAAAAGTCAACACTCTCACCTACTCTAAGGCTATAAGTGTCTCTTCGTCCACGGTTCAGCCCTGCTCCACCTATCATCTTATCCATGGTACCACGAATCTCCCATAACCAGCTGTATCCAAACCACCCCTCATCTCCACCTATAGAACAAAACACACTATAAAGTGCCTCTTTTGAAACACCATCAAGTAAGCATTTTTGACGATCTAAAAAAAGAGCTTCTGCAGTGTCATTTTTAAACTCTTTTTCTAAAGCATCCTTACCTCCTCCAGCATCACTCCAACGACTAAATACTTGATTTTTCTCCATCTCTAATATCGCTTGCTTGACTGCACTTTCATAGCTTTCGGGAGCTATGCTTGGAAAATACTTTGCGGCATTATCATTTTGTATGATTACCTCACTCGAGAGTCCTTCAATCAATGAACGAGCCACGCTGTAAGGAACAGGAGTAAAAAAGTTTAGCCAATGTGAAGAAAGTTTAATCGTCAAAATTGGAAGTGGAAATATCCATCTTTTAAGACCCAGAGCATGTGCACAACCTATCATCATCTCTTTGTAGGTCATCATTTCACTTCCGATATCAACTATGATATTCCCAACTAAAACAATATCTTTTGCAGATACAAGATACGAAATTACATCATCTACTCCGATGGGCTGAGCTAATGTCTTTACCCACTTGGGCGTCACCATCACAGGGAGCTTCTCAGTTAAGTGCCTAATTATCTCAAAACTAGAACTACCAGAGCCAATAATCACACCAGCACGTATCCAAAGAGTCTCAATTTCTAGTGGTTTACTTGAGAGTATTTCACCCGTTTCTATACGACTTACAAGGTGTGTGCTTGCATGTTCTTTTACTCCAAGACCACCAAGATAGACTATACGTTTTACACCTTGTTTTATTGCAGCATTTAAAAAGTTGTGAGCACTCAGTTTATCAAGTTCTCTATAGTTTTCTTCTTGAAGAGAGTGTATAAGATAGTAAACGATATCAATACCTTCTAGAGCCCTCTCAAGTGAACCTACATCAAAAGAGTCGCCTTGAAAAACTTCAGCTTTAATATCAGAAGTCATACTTTTTGGATTTCTAGCAAGTAAACGCAGACTTACATCTTCTCCTAAAAGTTTTTCCTTAAGTCTTCTTCCTATATAACCATTTGCACCTGTTAGTAGAATTTTCATAGTGTTTTCCTTTTACTAGGTTTCTTAAAACCTATCTGGTTTGGGGTAGAGTTTTGTCGTATTTTATTATTCATCTGCCTTAGCTGATGTCACTGTCTTTTGAAAATAAGCTAAACCAACAAACATAATGGTCGTTCCTATGAGTAAATAAAATGCTGAAAGCATATTTGTATAATCGTCTAAAACAATTTTGAAAACAACCATCAGTGTCTCTATAGAAAGTGCTATGATAATGGAGACCAAAAACTTTCCTAATATCTTGAACTCTCTGTTTTTCTCTTTATGAAAAGACTTAAAGAGAACTTCTTGCTCTATAATCTGACGAGAAAGGTCAAACATGGCAAGTCCAATAGTCACAGCGACGATAGACTTAAAAACATCATGTAAGAAGTCACTTCCTCCTAGGGAAAACATAAGAGCAAAAAGAACATAAGCACCATATCCTATAAGTGAGAGTGATATAAAGCCGAGAATACTCGAACCGAATATATAAACGAGCTTAATTGTTTTCTCGTGAATACTGTTGTACTCAATAAGTTTAAGCTCTTCAAAAAGTAGTACCATGTTTATGTCGATGACATAATAAACATCTCCAATTCTTTGTACAACCGAAATACTTGGATTTCCAGATGTGTGGTGGATATAGGGGCTCGAGATAAATACATCGTTATCTTTTAGGTCTATATTACTAAAATATTGACTTTTATCACTATCAATACTTTCTGCTATACTCTTATTTTTATATATGGAAGGACTATTTTGTTTATAATTACTATCTACTGAGTACATTATGTCAATATATTTATACTTTTTAAAAATACTTTTTGAATCTTTTAAAAGATTCCGAGGTAGAGCACCAACAATTCCTCTTATATGGCTCACTATATATGCCTGATCTTTTTTAAAAATTTGTACAATTTTTTTCATTTTCTATTTCCTATTCTTAATAGATATCATTATACTATTAAATATCGTATGTTATATATTCCTATAATATTAATGAATCAAAAAATCTTCTAAATTATTTTTTCCATAAGTTATACTCTCGTTGGTATCTTTAATCTGTTTAGCGATTATCGCCATTATTGTTTTAACACCGTCCGTTTTTTCAGGGTCAGTAAGGGGTAAAAGTCTTATCGTAAGAGAATTTTTCTTTTGTGAGAGTTGAACAAAAAAATTTTGGTTTTTTCCATTTTCAATTGCGAGTGATTCTATAAGTGCTGTTTGGGCACTAGCATTAATATATTTCTCCATTACTTTTAAGATTCCACCCTCAATTTTATTTGAGAATGACTCAACTGCTTCGTAAGCTTCTTTTGTCTCACTTATGTTTTCAAGTACTATATGTGGCATGTTTCTTCCTTTTTAATCATAATAAATTATCTTAGAACTTATATTATTATGTATTATCTCATATACCTAAAAACATTCATACTCTTTATTTGTCTATTCATCTATTTTAAAAATGTGCTATTTCCTGTGCTCTTAATATTGCACCTTCGAGGTAACCGCCCTCTTTAAAAGAAAACTCCGTCGCAGAAAATAAAATTTTATCGCTATAACTATTTGTATTTATACCATACTCTAGATGAGTACTCAGAGGTCTTCTGTCTTCGAATGATGCTGTGTACTGCTCATCTCTCCAATCAACTAAATGAATAGAGAGTATTTGTGTGGGGTCTATTTTAAAAATCCGTACTAACTGCTCCGTGATACTCTGCTTGAAATTTTGCATATTAGCATTAGAGCTTACAAAACCAAAAAGAGCTGCCTTCGTAGCTGTAGAAGCATCGTGAATCTCGACTAGCGGTCCATTATGCGAAAAAGCAAATCCACTTAGTCCCTGCTCTCTCCAAAAAGAACTCTTAAACTCTATGACACATTTTGCACTGTGTCCCATCCATGTAGCTGTGTTGGCCATTTTAACATGTAGTGCTTCTGGTAGTTTTGGATACAAGTCTAGGTTTAAAGCTAGTCTCGGTGGCAGAGTTACTATAGAAAAATCACTTTCATAACTCTGTGTTTGAGTTTTCACGACTACTTTATCAGTTTCATGATGAATACTTTGCACTACTTGAGATAAAAAAATATTTGTCTGTTTAAGACTTTTTTTAAGTATATCTATCAAGGAGCCAAGTGAACCGTTTACTCGTCTTGAAGGCATTGAAGACTGTGGCATAAAATGCTCGACTTTATCTTTTGTGTCATAAAGGGCATAACCTTGTGTATACTGAGAGAAGATTTCTAAACCTAGTGTTTGAATGAGTTGGAGCATCTCTTTATGGTGTGACCAGATCCAAGAAGGACCCATGTCATGTCCATCTATAGAGTATATTCTTCCACCTACTCTATCTCTAGCTTCTAAGATTGTGACATCAAACTTCTCTTCTAAAAGATAGGCCAAATATAAACCGCTTATACCCGCTCCTACTATAGTTATTTTTTTCTTCATACTTTTACCTATTTATAGAGTATACGAGCTATTCCAAAAGCAAACAGTCCTATAGCCAAGTCTTTTAATTCTCTATCGTAAAGCAGTGTAAAAATACCGCCTAAGAGAAAAGCAAATGATATAAAGTAAGACTTAACCGCAGTATGTAAATCTTTTTTTATCCACTCAATCTGATCGTTTGAGATTTCTACGTCTAACTCGTTCGAGCTTATTTTTTTCATAGCATTTTTAAAATCTTTAACTAAAAAAGGAATGTCACTTATCTCATCCTTTAGTGTCTCGACAATACTATCTTTTGCACCGAGTGCTTTTGGTATATTTTTTTGAAGTATTGGTAAGATATCTTTAATGCCATTAAAGTTTTCGATGTAGGTTGTTCCAAGACCTTCTATAATGGCACTAACTCGTAATATATATATATAGCATCGCTTGGAAGCTTAAAAGGTAAATTTCGAGTTGAGGCTAACACATCAAATGCCAGTTGTTGCATGGACTCGCTATTAAGATTGTCGTTTGAAAATATCTCGAACATTTTTGAAGTAAACTCAGCCAGCTCAGCTATTGGAGCTTCATAAGCTATGGTTCCTAACTTTTTATTCGCTGCAATATATCTCTCATAATCTTGTTCGTTCGCTGCTTTAATAAGCTCTATAATAGCTACTCTAGTATTATTTGGTATAGTTTTCACCATCCCAAAATCAAGAAGTATAAGAGTACCCTCTTTAGAAACTAGAAGATTCCCTGGGTGTGGGTCGGCATGAAAGTAGCCATTTATGAGCATTTGTGTCGTATAAAAATCAACGAGTGTCGCGATGATACTTTTAAAGTCAATATTGTTTTTTAAAATCGACTCTTTATCATCAAAACGAAACCCTTCCTCATAACTCATTACAAGTGCATCCTCTCTGCACAAAGAAGTATGAGGAATTGGAAATCGTATACCTGCATTTTTATAAACACTAGAGAACTTCAAAAGATTGTTTAACTCAATACTAAGATTAACCTCTTCTTGAATCATCTTCGAAAACTCGCTTATTACAGCTTCAATAGAGTTTTTTGTATAATGCGAAAAGAGAGGTTTAAAAAGTCTATTGAAACTGTTTATAATTTTTATGTCTGCCATCACTTGTTCATGTATAGTCGCACGACGAAGTTTTACCGCCACTTTTTCATCTTCATGTGTATATGCAATATGCACTTGACCGATAGAAGCGGATGCTATAGGCTCATACTCAAAACTTTTAAAACTATCTTTATTAAAGGCTCGGTTATAAACCTGGTCAAACTCTTTCGTGCTCATTGCAGGTAAGGAGTCGTGTAACATTTTAAGTTCTTCTAGATATTCTTTGTCAAAAAAATCCGAA
>NZ_JABIOQ010000027.1 GCF_018698455.1 Sulfurimonas sp.
AAGTAATATAAACATAATTTGTTAAAATTAAGTCTTCTTACTTGCTTAGTTTTCAATGATCTCAAACTCTCGAACTCTCTGTCTTTCGACTAAGTGTCTCTGTTTGTGGATGGGAATTATAGGGGGTTGTAGCTTAATGTTTGCTAAATTATGAGAAGAGTTTCTTTATTTACACCACTATCCATTAAAAACTAAAATTCAATAATAGAGAGATTGTGTTATCAAGATTCCATCTATTTTGAGTAAGTTGGTTATGGATATATTTAACTTTATTTAGATGTAAAATATTTAAAGTAAAACTTCTAATAATTGTAATAAGAAATGGATTTAAGTGAGCATTATGTGCATCTTCTAAAAGTGATTTATCTTTGTATTGATGCATCGTTTCTACTTTCCAATGGTCTAAAATTTTATCATAAAAGAATTGAGCACTCTCCCTGAAATTAGCAATACTAAATTGAATAATTGTTCTGTTGGTAACTTCATCAATTTTATTGTCAACTCTATGAATTTTTTTAGTAGTTTTCATCATTGAACGGATGTGTGTGATTCCAATATGGTAAAAGTTTGTGGATTATAAACTTACACTTCTCTATCAATCCATTCTGTAGCCTGTTGCATTGGTAGTGCTCTGTAAATATCTGTAGCTTTTATACTTCTTGAAATATTATCAATTTTATCAAGCAGCATTATTTGATTATCTTTAACTTTTGCAATATACTTTGAGCCACTCTTATCTATCTTGTCAAGAGTTTTTTTGTGTGTTCATTGTATCAAATGTGAAGATGAAATCATTTTCTAAAAGCAATCTCTACTGCTGTACTATCTGCATCCGCAAGAATCTTAGCTATTGCACTTCTTTTAGGAGCAACTATAAACTCAACTCCTAATAGTTTTTTTATCTGTGTACTCTGAATATGACTATTAATCCAAATGTATATTTGATTGTAATCAGTTGCTCCCATTAAAGTTGCGAGGATTGATAAGTATAAAACATGCGATAGCTTATGTCTTCTTCCTTGCTTACCCCTTTCATCCGGAACCTTTTCTAGAAGTTGTAAAAGTTTATTCTCTTTTGCAGTTATTCGTAACCTTTTTTTGAACGATTATCTGCTAATTTTCTTCTTAATTTTTGTATCATATAAACAACCTAATTACTTGTAGGTTTTAAAGCAATAATCGTTCTTCTTTTAATTATCAGTTTTTAGTGGATGGTGGTAGATTTAATACAATAGGTTCTTGATTTAAAAAGAATACCACGATAAAAACACCAATAATCGGTAATGCCCATAAGAGTATAAATTGAATTATTTTTTGAGTAACTTTATAATTTTCTGTTTTTACTAATCTATATGTCGTTACTATATTTATGAAGACTAGATAAATTGCTAAATAATATAAATATTCCATTTTATCTCCTAATCAGAGTATAACATTTGTTATGAGAGGTAAAACATCGCTTCACCTAATCCTCTAATTGTATAAGGATAAGGGGTATTTTCCAAAGAGCTCAAGAATCTTGAAATTGTTACCGGAGATTTTTTTGTTCTAATAAATGACTGTTAGGTTCTATAGTCCGCGTTTATCTTAACATACTCATGACCTAAGTCACATCCAAAAGATGTGAATTTTCCATTTGATATACCTAAATCACAAGCAATTGTAAAAGTATCTAACTTCATTACTTTTGAGGTTTTCTCTTCCATTGCATCATCAAAAATAAGTTCGCCTTTGTTATAAACGCAGTGTTCGTTAAAAGATATACTTAAAGATTCTTCAGAACAATCCACTCCACTTGCACCAACTGTCGAAGCTATTCTCCCCCAGTTTGGATCTTCACCATAAAGAGCGGTTTTAACAAGAAGAGAGTCTGAGAGTGCTTTTGCTACCACTTCAGCCTCTTTATCATCTTTTGCACCTGTTACTTCATATGTTACAAGTTTAGTAGCACCTTCACCATCTCTAACCATCTCTCGAGCTAGGAAAAGCATTATTTTATGAAGAGCATCTTTAAATGCATTTTTATCATAAGTTCCTGAACTCGCGTTTGCTAAAAGAAGTACGGTATCGTTTGTTGAAGTATCGCCGTCAACACTTGCCGCGTTAAAAGTAGTTATTGTCACTTCATCGAGTATATCTTGCATCTCTTGTTTTGTAACTTTTGCATCAGTAGTAATAAAACATAGCATAGTAGCCATTGCTGGATTTATCATTCCAGCACCTTTTGCCATTGCTCCTATGCTAAAACTACTACCATCTTCAAGCTCAACTTTAAACGCGATCTCTTTTGAGAAAGTATCTGTTGTCATAATGGCATTTGCTGCTGCGTTTGACTCTTTTTTTGAGAGATCAAAAAGCTTAGACCCTTTTATAATCTTCTCTTTTGCAAGCCTTACACCTATAACACCAGTTGAACTCATCAGTGGATTAACAAGGTTAGTGGGAAGCGTCTCTAAAATGTCATCTATATCACTTACTCCAGCTTTACCTGTCATCGCATTTGCATTCTTTGCGTTTATAAGAACAAAGTTTGTTTTAAAGTCACCCTTTGCTCTAAAATGTTTAATGGGTGCTGCATACATTTTATTTGTTGTAAAGACTGATGCAACTTCACACTCATTCTCAGAAAAGATAAACGCCATGTCTTTTTCATTATTCGCTTTTAAACCAGCACTAATACCATCTGCAAAAAAACCATTTGCTGTACAAACACCAGTATCTTTTTGGGTTAGTTTATACAAACTTTAATTCCTTTGGCTTTTCTCTCTTTCTAATTAAGTCTCTAGTTGTTCTTATGCCTGCTTGTGTTCCTATAACTAAAAGCTTACACTCACTCGTTACTAAAACATCGCCTTTAGGCATACTTATAAACTTACCATCTTTTTTTCTTATACCGATAACAGATGTATTTGTCATTTGGCGAATATGTGTTTCTTTAAGTTTTTTTAGAACTGCCCAGCTATACTTTGGAACTTCTATTTCTCGCATATCTAAAGGGTTGTCATTCTTATATAAAAACTCTTCTATTAAGTTTTCCATATCTGGACGAGCAGCCATAGCACTTACACGTTGCGCCGTCAGTTTAGTAGGAGAAACAACTGTATCGGAACCCAATTTTTTAAGCTTTTCTACGTCACTTTCAGTTTCAGCAGAAGAGATAACATAGTAAGGGCGTGGTAAATCATGTTCTTTTTCAAAAAGTCTTACCGATGCTATAAGCGCAATATTATCAGCAATAGAGCTTGAGAGTGTAATAAGACCTTGAGCGGAAGATAGATGTGCTTTTAACATCGATACTTCAGCATGAGGTTCAGCTTGTAAAAAGTGGGGGTATTTATGTTCTAAAGCCCATTCATGTATCTCTGGTCTTGGGTCAATCACAACAAATGGAACATGGTTTCTACGTAGTTGCTTTGTTACTTCTATAGTATACTCATTATGATAACATACAACAAAATGTTTTTTAAGTCTTACAATCTTATATAACATTCTTCTTTCCTTCATGATGGCAACAATATGCCCTTTATTTAACTCAGAAACTAAAATACCTATAGCACTCGAAAAAACTGCAAATCCTGCAATGATTAGATTAATCGTGAAAATTTTTCCAACATCAGAAAGAGGATAAAGCTCTCCAAAACCAACAGTTGTAAAAGTAATTGCAGTTTGATAGATAGCATCAAAAATTGGGAAGTCTTCTATGAGAACATACCCAATAGTTCCAATAAGCATAACGAGTACAGTAAGAATTAAGGGTAAACGAAAGTGTTTGAGGTGGGGGTAAACTTCAGGCAGCAGTTTGGGATCTGGCTTTGCAGCAATCTCCCAGTTTAATAGTTTACGAATCCTCTGTAAAAGATTCATAATTTATTCCTTAACTTAAGAGTTTTTCTTAAGTGTACGGAGCTCTCTTGCTGAGATCTTAATTTTCTTAGTTGTACCATCTTCTAGAGTGATACGTACTGTTCTTAAGTTTAATAAGAAACGACGCTTTGTTCTGTTTTTTGCATGAGAAACATTGTTCCCACTCATAGGGCCTTTGCCGCTAATAGCACATCTTCTTGCCATGTTTGGTATCCTTGAATGATATTTTAAAGTTGCGAATTGTATCAAATAAAAGCAAAACTCAAACTTAAGCCAGATATTTTTATCTTATTTTGCTCTTTATATTGTTCTTATCATTAAATAGATAGAATCATAAAAATATTTAATTATAAGAAGTGCATACTTTGATAACAATAGAGCAAATAAATACCTATATCACCAAAATTCCTCCAGCACCGGATGCACTAAAAAAAACATTACTCCATTTAAATAATGAGAATTTGTCAAGGGCTGCTTCTGCTGCACAAGAAGACAATGCCCTCTCCTCATATCTCAAAACCTTAGTTAACAGTCCTATATATGGGTTTTCAAATGTAATTAGTGACATACCCCAGATGTTCGGTGTTCTCGGAGTACCAAGATCACAGCAGGTTGTTTATAACTATATGCTTTCCTTACTTTCACCTGATAAATGGAAACTTTTCAAACTTAATAAAACTACATTTCACAATCTTCAGTCTGACCTATCTGTTCATTGGCAAAAGATTCTGACTCAT
Source organism: Sulfurimonas sp. (assembly GCF_018698455.1). Classification (GTDB taxonomy): domain Bacteria; phylum Campylobacterota; class Campylobacteria; order Campylobacterales; family Sulfurimonadaceae; genus Sulfurimonas. Next base: position 4,602 of record NZ_JABIOQ010000027.1, read on the forward strand.
CTTAAAATCATCGACCCTCATATTCAAAGCTCTATCTCTCTCTTACCTGCTACTATTATAGTTTCAGAGGCACTATTTTGTGAAAACATCGAAGATGTAAATCAACTTCGTTCTGTCAATCCAATCGATTTAAACTCAATACTACAGCGTTTATGTAATGTCAACCTTTTTGACTTATGCCAGATGATTGCTGAAAAATGGGATATGGGTGTAAGTACTTCACAAATTATTCAAGCTTCGTCAGGACTTAAACCCTCTGAAAATAAAAATATAAATATACTAGGTAAATGGATGCATCTTCTTCTATTTTATATACTTTCAAAACCAAAGTACGTAGAAGCTGGCCTCAATGATTTTATTGATTTTCAAATCGATTATGTAGAAGACATCTATGATGATTTTTCAAAAGTAATGGATATTTCTTGAGATCTGTCACAAAAAATGGTGTTAGAATTTTTTTCCCTCAAGGCTTTTTAGATGGTACCGCAGCAGAAGAGTTACTCAGCATTGACGATGTCAACAGAACAGTAAAAAGTAATCCATCTATGATTTTGGTCTCACTTAAAAAAGTGATCTTCTTCAATACTAATGGTCTTGAACCATTTATAAAACTTTTTAAAATAGCCAGAAAAGAAAACCATACAGCAGTTGGGTTTTGTGACTACGATTTAAAAAAATACAATACAATTCTTAAATTCTATAAGGATGACTTAATGTTTTCATTATTTAAAACAGAAAAGATTGCACAATTATTTGCTACTAACTATGATAATAAAAATATTAATGTACTGCTTTATAATGAAGACAAATCCCAACGCACGGCTATGGCTATGGAACTTCACGATAATGGGCATACTCCCATTGTCGCACAAAGTGAAAAAGAGTTTCAAGAGAAGATTGATAGTGGTACATTTGATACTATAATTGAGACTACTTATCTAGGCCAGATTGAGCAAAATGTAGCAACTCGAGTTACCGGTAATGCAATCATTTATACTGTTAATGCTTTTTTAGATGCCGAAATAGGAGAGTCCTTTAACATCGATTACCATTTCCATTCTCTTAATGTAGGATTTAGACTCTTCATTTTTGATGCTAGTAAAGTTGTGAGCATGAATGTTCATGCTATGAACTTCTTTTCAAAACTTGCAAGTTCAGGGGCAGAATATAATGCAAATATCTGCTTTGTCGGCATGAGTTTTGAGAAGACACAAAATGAATTTAAAAATACTCTTGAAGATGCGGGGATAATCTTCTTCGAGCAAATGGATGATATTTTAAAAAATAAAGACATGCTATCAGAATTGGGCTCTAGTAGCATAGCAAATATCAAACAAAAACGAGTCATAAATAAAGTTATGATTAATGAGCTTCCAAACTTTGTTAATGCAACGGTAGCTACTATAGAGATGATGACAAACTCAACAGCAGTAAAAGATGCTATACAGGTCAATGAATTAAGTATTAAGAATACAGAAGGTATGATAGCAAGCTCAATAGGCTTTTATGGCGACATGGATGGTATGATACTTTTAGTATTTCCTGTTGAGATTGCAAAAAAGGCTTGTGAACTTCTTATTGGTGAAAGTACTGAGGATGCAGAACTTATTTTAGACACTTTAGCAGAACTTGTAAATATCGTCGGTGGAAAGTTAACAACACTTTTGTCAGACCATGATATTAATGTCAATATAACTCTTCCACGAACTTACCCTAATGTCTCCAGTCTTCTTGATATTGTTAAAGGAAAAAAAGGTGTACAAGTAGACCTTTCTTTTGATGATGACAAGTTTCTCTTTTTCTTAACAAGATAACAGCTACTTTTGTTTATAATTTTAAAAATATAAAAGGTAGCTCGAATGATGAAAGTAGCCCCAAGTATACTCTCTGCTGATTTTGGAAATCTTCAACGTGACATAGAAGAGATATGTCAAAGTGGCTGTGACTTAGTCCATGTTGATGTTATGGATGGACATTTTGTTCCTAACCTTACAATTGGGCCTGTAGTTGTTTCAGCAGTTGCAGCATGTGCTACTAAACCTCTTGATATTCACCTTATGGTAGAAAATAATACTTTTTTTGTAGAACTTTTTGCACCCCTAAAACCTGAGTATATTTCTTTTCACATAGAAGAAGAAAAACACCCACATAGGCTTATACAGAAAATTCGTTCACTTGGTATTAAGCCCGCAATAGTTTTAAATCCACATACACCACCGGAAGCTATAGAATATTTACTTCAAGACTTAGATATGGTACTACTAATGAGTGTTAACCCCGGTTTTGGTGGACAAATTTTTATCGATAGTGTTATAAAAAAAGCTTCATGTTTAAATGAAATGAGAAATCGCTTAAATCCAGATTGTCTTATTGAGGTGGATGGTGGAGTTAACGATCAGAATATCCAGTTACTTAAAGATGCAGGGGTAGATGTTGTTGTTGCAGGTAGCTATGTTTTTAAACATGAAAATCGTAAGACAGCTATTGAGAGTCTACAGATTTAATGCGTGTAAAAATTTGTGGTATCACCTCTTATGAAGATGCAATGAATGCAATAAATGCAGGAGCTAATGCTCTTGGATTTGTTTTTTATGAAAAATCTCCTCGTTATATAACACCACAAAAAGCCAAATTAATCATAAATGAACTCCCTCCTTTTGTTGAAAAAGTCGCTCTTTTTGTAAATGAAGATGCCTCTATGATAAATACAATTTGTATAGAGAGTGGTGCCACTCTTGCTCAACTTCATTATGAAGTAGATGATATGTTCTGCTCTTCTCTTACAGTACCCTATATAAAAGTTATAAGAGCACAAGAGAAGCTAGATATCCTAAAATACAGTGATGAGTATAGACTAGTAGATGCATACTGTGAAGCTTATGGTGGGACAGGAAAACGTATAAACATTGAATGGTTTAAAGGTGTGGATTGTTCTAAAATAATCCTTGCAGGTGGACTTACAACAAATAATGTAAATGCTCTTAAAAAATATGGTTTTTATGGTGTGGATGTTAGTAGTGGTGTAGAAGTCTCTCCAGGAATAAAGAGTAAAGAAAAAGTTCAAGAGTTTATTTTAAATGCCAGATAAATTATTTCCTCTTGATAAAAAAAGCATCTCGCGTTTGTGCACAAGAGGACTTCCCCTTGAGGTTTTAAAATCCCAAATAAACGAAAGTATTGATATATTTCTAGAAATATCTAGTGCACAGGGTGTCAATATTATTAAAAAACAAGGCTACTTCTTTTTTGATACTAAATATATTAGTGTCCAAGATGCTGAGTTTTGTATAGTAGATATTGAAACAAATGGTTCAAAGATTGATAAGCATCAAATTATAGAAATTGCAGCTGTAAAAGTTAAAAATAGAAAGATTATTGATAAATTTGACTCTCTCGTTTTTACTAAAGAGATCAATCCAATTATTACAGAGTTAACAGGAATCTCAGCTGCAGACACTGTTGATGCTCCTGAGCTTAAAACTGTTATGATGGAGTTTAAACTTTTTCTTGGGGGTGCTATTTTTATTGCACATGATGTAAAGTTTGACTATACCTATATATCAGGAAGTATGAAAAAAGTAGGTTTAGAACCAATACTAAACAGAAGCTTATGTTCACTTGCACTTGCTGAGAGAACAATAAAATCATTTAGATATGCTCTTTCTTATCTAAATGACACATTGGAACTTAATCCAAATCCATCACACCATAGAGCAATGAGTGATGTAATGACCACATATGGTCTTTTTTTACTTTGTTTAGATAATTGTAAAGAGAATTTAAATAATGTAGAGGATTTAATAAAGTTTTCAAAAGAAGCACATAGGCTTAAGCGGCCCAAGTTTGACCCTCTTCTTAAGAATGAAGAGCTTATAGATAAATCAGGAGAAGAAGACTAAGCTTCTTTAAATGCTCCAGGAGCAGTTAATTTAGCATATCTTACATCCATTCTTTCATCTTCACTCATCTCTCGCAATTCTTTTAGTTGTGTTAAAAAATAATCAGAAATAGCATTAGCAGCTAACTCTTTTTCACGATGTGCGCCAATAAGAGGTTCATCAATAATATCATCAATAAGACCAAGTTCTTTTAAATCAGAACTAGTAATTTTCATCGCATTTGTAGCAGCTTCAGTTTTAGATGGATCATTCCAAAGTATTGCTGAACAACCTTCTGGAGAAATAACAGAGAAAACAGAATATCGCATCATTGCAAATCTATCAGCAACACCGATAGCAAGTGCTCCACCTGAACCACCCTCACCTATTACAATAGATACAGTAGGTGTTTTAAGTTCAGCTAACTCTAAAAGGTTTCGAGCAATCGCTTCACTCTGATTTCTTTCTTCTGCCCCAAGTCCAGGATATGCACCCGGTGTGTCTATTAACATTAAAACTGGAATATTAAACTTCTCAGCCATTTTAGCAGCACGTAGTGCTTTTCTATAACCTTCTGGATGAGGCATACCAAAGTTACGTTTTAGTTTATTTTTTGTTCCTCGGCCTTTTTGTTCACCGATAACCATGACTTTTTCATCATTGATATATCCCATATAACAGATGATAGCTGCATCATCACGGAAATGTCTATCTCCATGAATCTCGTACTTATCTTTCATAATCATATTTATATAGTCAAGTGCATATGGACGGTCAAGGTGACGTGCTAGTTGGAGTTTTTGGAAATCAGAAAGATTTTTATATATCTTTTCAACTTCTTTATCAAGAGAAATTTTAAGCTTTTCTCCTGCTCCATAATCATGGCGAACTTGAGCAGATATAATATCTTCTTGAATAAATTTTATTTTATTTTCGAAATCTAAGTATGTAGCCAAAGGAACTCCTTATCTCTTATAATTTTTTAAAGATAAGAACACCATTTGTTCCACCAAAACCAAATGAATTACTCATCGTAACACTGAGTTCTGCTTTTCTTGCACCTTCAGTAACATAATCTAAGTCACAATTTTCATCAGGAGTAGTGTAGTTAATAGTTGGAGGAATAATTCCATCTCTCATAGCCATTAAACATGTAACAGCTTCAATACCACCAGCAGCACCAAGACAGTGTCCTATTTGACCTTTAATTGAACTCATTGGAGCACTATTTCCAAGTAACTCTTTAACTGCTGCTGTTTCATTTTTATCGTTAATAGGTGTTGATGTTCCATGTGCATTCACATAATCAATTTTAGGTTCACCTGCCATTGTATAAGCAGCTTTCATAGCACGAGCAGGTCCATCAAGAGATGGTGTTGTTATATGGTTTGCATCACCACTTTCACCAAAACCAATAATCTCACCATATATATTAGCACCACGTGCTTTTGCTGATTCATACTCTTCAAGTACAAGTGCAGCAGCACCCTCACCCATTACAAAACCATCACGGTCTGCATCAAAAGGACGAGAAGCTGTTTTTGGAGAATCATTTCTTGTTGAAAGTGCTTTCATAGCAGCAAAACCACCAATACCAGCACCTGTAATTGCTGACTCTGCAGAAACTACAAGCATCTGTTCAGCTCCATTACACATAATTGTTTTACATGCTTCACTTATTGCATGTGTTCCAGCGGCACAAGCTGTTACACTCGCAAGATTAGGACCTTTAGTACCATGCTCTATGGAAACAAATCCACCAAGCATATTTACAAGTGCTCCAGGAATAAAAAATGGAGAAATTCTTCTAGGACCACGTGTTTCTAATATAATAGAGTTTTTTTCAATCGCTGGAAGTCCACCTATGCCAGATCCAGCACTAATACCAAATCGTGTCATATCAGTTGTCTCAGGTATTGCAGCATCTAGCATTGCTTCTTGAGCAGCCTTTAAACCAAGGTGAATAAATCTATCTGCTTTTTTAACTTCTTTTGGAGCCATAACAGTAGCAGGATCAAAATCTTTTACTTCACCAGCAATCTGAGCACTATAACCTTCAGGGTTAAAAATAGTAATAGTATCTATTCCACATTCACCGTCACATATAGCTTTGAATGAACTTTCTTTATCATTTCCTACTGAGTTAATCATACCCAGTCCAGTTACTACTATTCTTCTCATTTAATCTTCTCCATCAAAAAATAAAACACTTTTAAAAATAAATACATTTAAAGTATTCACTTATAAAAATCTTCAAATACTGAGGATAAATTCCTCAGTTAAAAGTTTAAATTATAAACTATTTACTTTCTACATATGCAACAACATCTGCAACAGTTGCAATTTTCTCTGCTTCATCATCAGGAATGTCAATATCAAATTTCTCTTCTAAAGCCATTACTAGTTCAACAACATCAAGGCTATCAGCACCTAAATCTTCTACGAATTTTGCATCATCTTTAACTTCATCAGCGCTAACGCTTAATTGCTCAACTACTACTTCTTTAATATCATCTATAAGTGCCATTATAGCTCCTGTTTTTTTATTTAATCGCGATATTATAACAACTTTAGCTTAAAAAAGCCATTATGCCATATTCATTCCACCATTTACTTTTAGAGTCTCACCTGTTATGTAACTAGAGTGATCAGAAAGGAGAAATGCTGTTGCTTGGGCTACTTCCTCTGCTCTTCCCATTCTTCCCATTGGTACTTTCGCATTAATTCCGGCCTTAATTTCATCAGAAAGTACTTCAGTCATTTCAGTTGATATAAACCCTGGTGTGATTGTGTTATAACGAATTCCACTTGTTGCAGCTTCGATTGCAAAAGATTTTGTCATAGCGATAACACCACCTTTACTAGCTGCATAGTTTGTTTGCCCTGCGTTTCCAGTTTCACCAACGATAGAGGCAATATTCACAACACTTCCAAACTTCTTTTTACGCATTGCCTTCATAGATTCACGACACCCTATAAAACAAGAAGTAAGATTAGCATTTATCACTGACATAAAATCATCTGTTTTCATACGAAGAGCTAGTTTATCATTTGTAATTCCCGCATTGTTTACTAAGTATGAAAATTCACCATCACTATCTACAATAGTTTTTATAGCATCTACAAATGCGGCTTCATCACTTACATCAAAGCCTATAACAGCAGCTAATCCACCTGCCGCTTCTATCTCTTCTTTAACTTTATCAGCTTCAACTGCTCCACTTCTATAGTTAATCCAAACTTTTAAACCAAATGTTGCAAGAGTTTTTGCTATCTCTGCACCAATTCCACGACTTGAACCTGTTACTAAAACATTTTTTCCACTAAATTTCATAAATATACTTCCTTTTTTATTTTAATATTAAACTTTTATCCATCTCTGATGGGATATCTAAACCCATAAGCTCAAGAACTGTTGGTGCTATATTATTTAAACCACCTGTTTTGACTGCACTTACACCTGGAGCTTCTATAAAACACCATACTTTTCCAACCGTATGATTTGTAAGTATATCTCCATTATGGTCTCTCATCTCTTCACAGTTACCGTGATCTGAAGTGATAATAAGTGCATAATCATTCTCTTTTGCTTTTTGTATAATTTTACCGAGTTCGGTATCCACTGCGTTTACAGCTATTTTTGCTGCTTCAAAGTCACCAGTATGACCTACCATGTCGCCATTGGCAAAGTTCACAACTATAAAGTCGTACTTAGCATCCATTCCATCTAAAACAGCTTGACCTACCTTATGAGCGTTCATCTCAGGCTGCATATCATATGTTTTCACATCTGGAGATGGAATAAGAACTCGTGTTTCATTTTGATATGGTTCATCAATACCACCATTTAAAAAGAAAGTTACATGTGCATATTTTTCCGTCTCAGCAGTATGTAACTGTTTAAGACCTTTATTTGCTATTACCTCAGCAAGAGTATTTTTTGGTGCATCTTTCTTAAAAAGTACAGGAAAAGAAAAGCTCTTATCATATTCGGTAATCGTAGCAAGGTTAATATCTAGTTCTTTTCGTGAAAAACCATTAAAGTCTTTAGATCCTATAGCAGTTACCATCTCACGCATTCGATCACTTCTAAAGTTTATAGTTAAAACACTATCTCCATCTTTCATACCATCGTATCCAGCAAATGCAGTAGGCTCAACAAACTCATCTGTCTCACCTAAAGAGTAAGAGTGCCCGACATAGACTTCTGGACTTTCACTACTTAAGGGTTCTGCTTGGACTATCGCGTTGTAACCGCGTTCTACTCTTTCCCAGCGGTTATCTCTATCCATAGAATAAAAACGCCCAGAGATTGTTGCTATACTCACATTTTCATCTAAGTGCTTTGATACTATTGCTAAATACTTTTGCGCAGAAGTTGGAGAAACATCTCTACCATCTGTAATAAGATGAAGAAAAACTTTCTTTGATGCTTTTTTAGCAAGTTCTACGATACCCATAATATGATCTATATGCGAGTGTACCCCGCCATCACTCATGAGACCGATAAGGTGTAGTCTATCCGAACTGTCAAGAAGTTTTTCAAACACTTCATTTTTTTCTAATGTATTTTCACTAAGTGCTAAGGAAATTTTAACAAGATCTTGATACAAAACGCGACCACTTCCTATACTCATATGCCCTACTTCAGAATTTCCCATTTGTCCCTCTGGAAGGCCAACACTTAAACCAAAAGTATCTATAAGAGAGTATGGTGTTTCTTTAAAGAGTTTATCATAAGTTGGTTTCTCTGCATGATAAAAAGCGTTATACTCTTCTTTACTGGAGTACCCTATTCCATCTGTTATGACTAAAATTGCTTTTTTATCCAATTTTATTCCTATTATTATAAATTTATTTATGATTATACTATAATGTCACTTTTAATTTATAAAATTTTTACTAGAGGAAATATATTGCTATATTGGTTACACTCTTCATTTAACATAAATATTCTCGGATACATATCCATCAGGGCTGGTATTGCTTTTTTTCTGGCCCTCTTTTTCACACTCTTTTTACTCCCTATTTTTATAAAATGGGCAAAGAGAACTTCAAGCGTTCAACCCATAAATGAATGGGCACCCCAGAGACATAAAGAGAAGGTATCCACTCCAACAATGGGTGGAATTGTATTTATTGGGGCTACATTATTAGCCTCTGCCCTTACCGTGAAGTTTTCAAATGCTTATGTAATAGGAGGACTTTTAACTCTTGTTCTTTTCTCTCTTATTGGATTTCAAGATGATTATGCCAAAATCAGAAAAAATGAGAATTTAGCAGGACTCAAAGCAAGAACTAAACTAGCCTTACAAATATTATCAGCACTTATTATCTCTGCATTTCTCTGTTTTTATGCAGGTTTTAACAGTGATTTATATGTTCCCTTTATAAAAACACCCATAGTAACTATGGGTGCCTTTGCTGTCATTTTATGGGTTTTAGTTATCATATCAACTTCAAACGCAGTAAACTTGACAGATGGACTTGATGGACTGGCAACGGTACCTTCAATCATTGCACTTACAACATTTGGTATTATTATTTATATTACAGGTCATGCAAAACTAAGTGCATATCTGCTAATGCCGAACTTGGATGTAGGAGAAGTTGTCATTATCGCAAGTGCTCTTATGGGTGCTTTAACTGCATTTTTATGGTTCAACTGTCATCCAGCGGAAGTATTTATGGGAGATAGTGGTTCTTTGACAATCGGAGCATTCCTAGGTTATCTTGCAATCATCTCTAAGAGTGAAATTTTACTACTTCTAATTGGTTCTATATTTGTCATAGAAACTCTCTCAGTTATACTTCAAGTCGGAAGTTTTAAACTTAGAAAAAAAAGAGTATTTCTAATGGCTCCAATTCATCATCATTTTGAAATGAAAAAATGGGCTGAAAATAAAATTATTGTACGATTTTGGATAATCTCTATCCTTTCAAATCTAGTAGCTCTTATAAGTTTGAAGATCAGATAATGCATAATATAGCAATTCTAGCCTCACATAACGGAAGCACTTTTAACACAGTATACAATGCTATTAAAGACAAAACCTTAAATGCAAACATACCCTTACTAATTTCAAATAACACTAATGCAGTAGCATTACAAAATGCCAAAGATTACGGTATAAATAATTTCTTAGTAAACTCAAAAACTCATGAAAATCCAGATGAAGAAATATATAAACTCCTACAAGAGAACAACTGCAAGTATGTGTTTTTATCTGGTTACATGAAAAAACTTTCCCCTTTAATAACTAATAGCTTTATTGTTATAAACTCACACCCATCACTTCTTCCAAAACATGGTGGAGCTGGCATGTATGGACGGTTTGTTCATGAGGCCGTTATTAAAGCCAAAGAAGAAGTAAGTGGTGTAACTATTCATAGAGTAAATGATGTTTATGATGATGGTGAGATTATTTTTCAAAAAAGTATTTCATTATCAAGCAATGAAACAGTGGACTCTTTAGAATCAAAAATAAAAAAATTAGAACTTAGCATAACAGTTGAAGCACTTAACATATGTTTGAAATAGCAGAGTACATTGGCATCATCGCGTTTGCAATGAGTGGCTTCTTTGTTGGTACAAGAAACCATCTTGATCTTCTTGGCGTTTTAATAGCTACTTTTTTAACGGCTCTTGGTGGTGGAATAATGAGAGATATCACAGTAAATAAAATTCCTTTTACATTTTCACATGACTATCCAGCCATTATTGTTACATCTGTCATGATTATACTTATAGTATTTAAGTTTCATAGACGAAATTCAATTGAAAATAAGGCTTTGTTTATTCTAAGTGATTCCATTGGCCTTATTTCTTTCTCTATTTCTGGAGCACTCATTGGGATAGAAAGTGGGTTAAATATGGCAGGAGTGATAGCTATGGCCTTTCTAACAGCTGTTGGTGGTGGTATTGCTAGGGATGTCATTATTAATGAAGTTCCCTTTGTCTTAAAAACGGGCTTCTATGGTACTATTGCTATCCTTTTAGGAGCAATTTTATACATACTAGATGAGTTTTACACTATCTCTTTTTGGGCCATTACTTTACTATTTTTTATATTTTTATCGATTAGAATTATTGCTTATTATAAGAAGTGGGCTATCCCGCTTAGATAAGGCTTTTTACATATAAGTTTACTTTCAGTACCTACACGATATAATTTCGCTCTTTAAAAGTATGGCCAATTAGCTCAGTCGGTAGAGCAACTGACTGAAAATCAGTGTGTCCTTGGTTCGATTCCGAGATTGGCCACCACTCTTTTGAAGACCTTACTATAATTAGCGGGGCCAATTAGCTCAGTCGGTAGAGCAACTGACTGAAAATCAGTGTGTCCTTGGTTCGATTCCGAGATTGGCCACCACCTCATCATCTAATACAATCCAAATAAGTCTAAACAAACCCCTAAAACAAGACCTTTAAAGCACTTCGTTCGTCTAACACAACCTAGTTCATATCAGTCAAATCTACGAGTTTATGTTACCGCTAATGTTACCCTTGCTATAATATTGGCAAATTTTATTGAAAAAGGGTAACAAAGATTTCTTTAAGTTTTAGTTTTTTTGCAATATCTCATAAGAGCTTTTAATATTTTGGCACTTAACTAGAAAAAATCGTTGTTACCCTCGTTGTTACCCTCTACTTTTTTTACTATTTTTCATCAATCAGGGTAACAAAAAGGACAGAATATGCCTAAAACAGCAACTCCATTAACCGACACAAAAATCAAGACTTCCAAGAGAAAAGAGAAAGACTATGCTCTTTCTGATGGAAATGGCTTACAATTACTGGTTAAAAACACCGGAATTAAGGTCTGGAAGTTTGTATATACCTCCCCAACTAAAGATAAAAGAAGAAAGACGACTTTTGGTAACTATCCAGATCTTAAATTAGCAAGTGCTAGAGAAAAGCGTGCAGAGTATCTTGAGCTTATTGCTGAGGGAATTGACCCAATAGATTACTACGAAGAGCAAAAAGTTAAGAAAGAAGCAGAAGTTGAAGGTCAGTTTCATCTTGTTGTATATGAATGGCTTGACAGTTTAGTTATACTCAAAGATACTCACAAGCGAAAGAAGCGTGCATTTGAACGTGATATATTTCCATATTTTGCAAACTATGATTCTGAACATAACCTTCAATACTCTGTTAACATTAAAGATATTACACACGATAAGCTTTTACATGCTCTAGAAGAGAAATCAAAATCTGCAAAAGAAACAGCATCAAGAATATTGGCTGATTGTCGTAATGTATGGCAGTTTGCATATGAAAGAGCATATGTTGATGAAATCATTACAGCAAAAATAGGAAAGAAAGCTCTTCCTAAGCCAAAAACAAAACATTATCCAAAGATTACTGATGAAAAAGTATTAAAAGAATTACTTCTAGCTATAGAGGATTACCATGGACAACCTATCACTAGACTAATGTTAAAATTCTTACCTATGGTACCTTTACGAGCAGAAAACTTAACAACGCTAAAATGGGAAATGATTAGCTTTCATAACAAAACATTAACAATTCCAAGAAATCAAATGAAAGATAAGAATGAAGAACTTCCAGATTTTGTACTTCCTCTATCATCACAAGTAATTGAAATACTAAAAGACACTAAACAACTAACTGGTTGGGGAAAATGGGTATTCCATGGCTTACAAAACATAAATGGACCAATGAATCTAGAAACTGGAAATAAGGCTCTACGGTCATTAGGATTTACTGATGAGGCAAAAGGTCGTAAACAAACTCAACACTCATTCAGAGGAACTTATAGAAGTCTGGCGGAAACATATCAAACTCAACATAATGCAACTTATGAGGCCAAGGAGAGTGCCCTGGATCATCATGACACAAGTAAAGTTGCTTTTGCATATCTTCACCAAGCAGAGTATACTGAACAAATGCGACCATTACTCCAATGGTGGGCTGACTTTCTTGATAAATTGAAGGAAGAGAAATAAAATGATGCTCTACTCTCGAAATGAATATATTTATAAAAGAGTCGAAGAGTACAAGGATTTTGAACTAACACTTTGTCTTACATACGAAATGTCTATTAGAAATAAAGATACAATTAAGGATATTGTGAATATTGATTCTATCATAGCAGATTACAACTATTTACTTCAAAGTCGTGGACATAAAAAAAAGAAAGGCGAGATAAAAGACAAATACACTTACTTACTAGAGATGACAGTTAACGGTCACTTACAAAGAAATAAACCAATACTCGAAAGAATCAAAAAACACATGTTTATTTTATTACCTGAAGATTTACTTGCATACATAAGAAGAGAATCGTACAGTATCTTTTCGCAAAACTTGATTTTCATAACGTCTGCAGAACTATGCCTAAATTACTATAGTTATCACTATCAAGAACTTAAGAAGTGGGAGACGGAAAGACTAAGATATAGACTAAATAGTCATCAAGTAAAGTCACTTGTACAGCATTACAGAGAAAACAATTCCACTACAAGTCTTATTTCAAACCTTGGGTATAGTATATTTGCTATTTTATTTAACTCTGAGAAGTCTAATTATGAAGAGCAGTATACTTCCTGTACACATCAACTTCCAATAGGAATTACACATGCGTTAAAAAAGAAACATAGTATACCTCTTGATAGCACATTATCTGACGAAGAAAATATACAATATATAAAAAGAAGAAAGAAAAAACTTCTTGGGATAGAAGAAAATGCAAAACTTTATGCTAGACGAGCACAACAAGCGATTGAAAAAAGTAAAGTTGTAGGTATATCCTATAAAGAAAACACAATTCAAAACACTTATGCAGATATGTTCTTTATTTATGATGTCCTGTCTAGTGGGTACTTTAAGAAAGATACAGATGCCTATATCTATATAAAACATGAAATTAAAAACCACTACACTAACAGAATAATGCTTTTTAACAATCTTAAAGCTCAACTACCTATAATAGAGACACTTAAGCAATTACATAAAACTTATATTGAAGAGCAAAAAAATAGAAGACCAGAAGATAGAGAGACTTCAATTTTCAGTCTTGATGATGACTGGACAATAAACTCTTACCGTAAAAGAATTAGTGAGTCTTTTACGGATATTAAAACTACAACTATTAAAAGTTGGAATAAACTCATGATTAGCTATATAGATAATATGGAGTATAGAACAATCCTCAAAAACCATGATTTCCCAGTAGAATGATTTAAGCCCACTTCACATATCTAAAGTATCTTTTTCGATACGACAATAAGGGATATCTCTTATTGTAATCCTCAAACACACACTTATCCTACTATTAGTCTAACTTAACCCAAGGAAAGACAAATGAACCCATATAAGCGACCGCATGAAGCGGCCAAATATTTAAGTATAGCGCTAAGTACGTTCTGGCTATACGTAAAACAAAACAAGATTGCTGTTACGAAACTATCAGCTAGAGTTACAGTAGTAAGCCAAGAAGAGCTCAATAGATTTATTGCTAAAGGTTACTCAGATGCAAAGTAATCTATTAACCCTCATCAAAGAGATAAAGTGTCAATTGACTAAAGAAGACGTAATTCGTATCCTATCATACATAGGCTATGAATTTAATCGAAGTGGTAAATTTAGACTACGAGCAGAAGAGAGTACACCAAGTGCTTCAGTAACTAGAGATGGAAACATCAAAGATTTTGGAAGCGGTTGGTATGGTGATATATTCGCTCTACTACATGATTACTATGATTATTCTATCGTTGATGCAGCTAAGTATGTAGCAGATTGCGTAGGTGTAGATTATGAGTAAACTACCTGATCCTAAAGAATGCAAAAAACATGTACCAGTGTTTATAGATGAGATTATTGCTTCTACTAAATCTACCACTAACTATGACCTAGAATCAATGCATAAGCAATATCTATTGGAGAAAGATTCTATGCTTAATCAAAAGAAAGAAGATATCCTCATCTTAGGATTTAATCTTATTAATGACCGCTTGTATCAAAGTTTTACTGGTGGCAAATCACCCAATGGAGATATTACCTACCAAGAGAAGCATTTGATTAATGAGCCTTTGTTCAGTGATGTTATTGGTTACAGCTTTAGATATAAGAGTTTAACTATGACCATTAGGGATGCTTGTGGTGTAATCAAAACTATTGTGATACGTCACGGAACGGATAGAGATGGCAAAAAAGTTAAATGGAAAACATACGGTTCTAAGAAGTATACGCCCTACAAGATTCTTAAAGATGAAGACTTTGTATGTATCTTCAGTGGAATGGCAGAGTTACTGCTGATGGAGCTGTTTGGTTTTTCATATATAGGGCTACAAAGTGATTCAATGGTGCGACACTTACCAGAAGAGTTGAAACAGCTAACTCAAGCAAAAGTTCTTGTAATACTTCAAGACAACGATGACAGCTTTAGAAAGATTGTGCCTGCTCTTGAAGAGTTTTTTACTCAATCTCACAAGGTTATCACTATTGATTTTGAGAAAGTGCTAGAAAAAGACTTACCAAAAGGTTATGACTTTAGAGATTTCTGTAACCAAATTGGAAATACTGAAAAAATAAAAAACATACTGAAAAAAGGAATACAAAATGGGTTTAGATCTTAAAATAACAGATATAGAGGAAGCTAAGCAGAAGTTAACTTCTTCGATAGAGAAGACAAAGGTAGTGGGGACTACAAGCGATGTATCTAATCGAGATTGTACAGTAAATCAAGTAAGAATACCAGTTAATAATATTGTGAGTAAATCAGCCTATGAATTATTACACTTTACTCCAGATATGATACCAGAGCCAATTAGACGTTGGACATTGGACAATTGTAATCATGCAGAAGGTAGTTTAAATTATGGTGCAACTGCTGCACTTGTTGTTATAGCTTCTGTTATTGGTTATCATGTGAGAGTAAAACCAAAAGTTAATGCTGACTGGAAGATAACTCCAACTCTATGGGGAATGGCAATAGGTAATCCATCAGATAGAAAAAGTCCAGTTGTAGATCAATTTATTAAACCTTTAAAGAGCTTAGAAAAACATGCAACTGAAGCTTATGAAGAGAAGATATCCCAATACAAAGAGGAAGAGAAACACCAAAAATTTGCTCAAAAAGCCAAGGATAAAGCATTGCAAAAAGCTTATGAGCTTGGAGATGATGCAGCAATACAAAATGCAAAAAATATGAAAGTTCCAAAGATTTGTGAGGAACCAATAGCGGAACGCTTCCTTATTAACGATGCTACCACAGAATCAATTGGCATATTAGCTAGTAAAAGTAAAAGAACCATTCTTCAAAATAGAGATGAACTCTCTGGTTTTTTAGCATCCTTAAAAAAAGCAGGAAGAGAAGGCGATAGAAGTTTTTTTCTTGAAGCATTTACTGGAGACCGCTCCTATACATACGATCGTGTTGGTCGAGGTAATATAAATATTGAACGCCTTAGTCTTAGTTTATATGGAACTATCCAGCCGAGTGAAGTAGCCAAACATATAGTGTCTAAAGATGGAAAGAGTGATGATGGGTTAGCTCAACGTATGCAGTTAAGTGTATTTTCAGATGGTGTTTTTAAACCTTATATGGATGAACCGATAGATAGAGAAGCTAGAGACAGAGCTTATGAAATAATAAAAACTTTAGCATATGCTGATTTTGAAGTATGGGGAGCTACTAATGACCCATTTGATGAAATTCCATATTTTAGCTTTGATGCTACTACTCAAGAACTCTTTGTTAAGTGGTATGGAGAACTTAAAAATAAAGAGAAAAATGAGTTGAACCTTAATATGCAAGCCCACCTTGGGAAGTATTACAGTTTACTTCCCTCTCTAGCTCTTGTTTTCTTTTTGATTGATAAAGCTGCAGATGAAACAAGTGCTAACTCAATAGGCGCATCTCATTTTAAAATGGCTAAAAAATGGTGTAATGTACTTGAAACACATGCTAGAAAAATGTATGGACTTACTGTGTCCGAGCCAACAATTTCACTAACAGAAAAAATAGTGAAGTATGTGAAAGAACACCCAGAAAAACTACCAGCAACATTTGGCAAGATTTCGGGAGATATCAGAGATGCCAAAGCAGAAGATGTAGAATTAGCACTGAAAGATATAGCTGAGATAAATGCTAAAACAGTAGTGAGACTTTTGTCCAATGTCTAATTGTCCAATTTACCTTCCACTTTGTCTGTTTTTGGACAATTGGACGGTTGGACACATTATAAAGACTAAAAAATATTTAACTCACACACAAATGAAGATATAAAAACACCTACTAAGACACATGAAATGTAGACCAATCTAATGATGGCTACCTCTGGGGAAAGTAGCTATAGTAGGTGTTTTCCTTAGAGGGATAAATAGGATTTTGAGGTGTTTATGGTCGATATAGATACGATAATGCCTACTAGGGATACAAACAGAGACAAAAATAACCTTGTATTACTGATCCATATATCAGTATAAGAGAAGCGTTACTTTACAGGAAAGTACCTACTAAAAGGATTCTCCCTGAAGTTGAAACTTAATCTTGTTAAAAAATAAAGATAAATTATTTTATATTATGAGTTTTTGAAATATTTAAGTGCTACTTAGATAAAATCTAAACAATTAATTTGAAAGGTTTTATCATAGATTACACCCTATCGTACACAGCCGCACCACTTATGCCCATAGAGACGAAGAACGTAGTGGAGCTATATCTGCAAACACAGAATTGGGATGAAGTTAAGAAGAAAGTTATCGATGATGATATACTTCAAAAACCTACACTTGATTCTCGAAAAAGAGTCTTTAGTGAATTGAAGAAAAGATTGCTTAATTTAACACAGCCAGAGCTAGAACACTTTAGTGATGCATCTATGGATGATGTAAAAGTGCTCTCACTTGTAAGTTGTTTGAAAACATATAGGTTGATGTATGAGTTTGTACTAGAAGTTATACGAGAAAAATACCTAATGTTTGACTACACAATTGAACCGAGTGATTACAGCTCATTCATTGAAAGTAAAGAAGTTTCATCTCCTAAGTTAAGTGGCATCTCTGAAACCACTCATTACAAGCTCAAGCAGGTGTTGTTTTTGATACTAGCAGATGTAGGATTGATAGAGAGTACAAAGAACCACTACATTACTAAACCTATGTTGTCTGAGGCTGTTATAAAAATCTTACTGGCAGATAATCCTAAACTTTTGTCAGCACTACTCATGAACAACGATGAAATAGCACACTATGCAAAGAGAGAAGAATGAAACTAGAAAACCTTGAACTTAAATTTGAAACGATATATAAGCAACTCTCATCAGAGAAGTTCTTACAAAAGAAAGGTTTATCAGGCGAGATCCCATTTTTTATAAGCACTTATACTCCTGAGCAAGAGAGTGATGTTTCACAAAAGATTAAGACTCTTATCAACAGACTTCAAATCAATGGTATCACTGCTCTTGAACTTAATTTATATGATATATCTATAGAGATATTGAAGCAAAGAAACTTACTAGATAAAATACGCTCTACTGAAAAAAACATGGGTAAAACTAAACTATTTAGTGCATTACAAAATGTTCTAGACTCTGAAAAGCATCTCGTCCCAGCTATAGAAAAACTTATAGAAGAAAGTGATGCAGACAACCCTCAAAACAATACGATGGTATTTCTTACGGGTGTTGGTGCAGTGTTTCCATATATTCGCTCTCATACAGTGCTTAACAATCTGCAAAACAGTATAAAAGATCGTCCAATGCTTCTCTTCTTCCCTGGTATCTATGATGGTCACTCTCTCAATCTATTTGGTAAGATGAAAGATGATAATTACTACAGAGCATTTAACATTGAAAACTACTCAACAGAACAAGGATAACAACTATGATAAACAACTTATTTAGAAAAGATATACACAGAACTATAGAAGGTGTTGTAAAAGCAGATAATCTTAGTGATGAAGCAGTATTTCAAGAAGTTGATGAGTATGTAATTACAAATGAACTTCAAAGTAAGTTTGATGAGTTCTTTGATGTTTATAGCTCTAGTATAGGCAAGCCGACAGAGAGTGTTGGAGTTTGGATCTCTGGTTTCTTTGGTTCTGGTAAGTCTCACTTGCTAAAGGTGTTATCCTATATACTATCTTCTCGTAGGTTAGAGTCTGATGTTATTGGGGAACTGTTTTTAGAAAAAGTTGAAGATACAATTCTAAAAGCAAATATCAAAAAAGCAATCAGTATTAAAACAGATACTATCCTCTTCAACATTGACCAAAAAACAGATAGTGGAGCAAACTCAAGAACTGATGATGCAATACTAAATGTTTTCATGAAAGTGTTCAATGAGATGAGAGGTTACTATCCTAAGCAAGGTTATATTGCTGCATTTGAGAAAAAACTAGATGCAGATAAGCTTTATGATGATTTTAAAGCGAAGTTTCAATCGCATAGTGGCACAAGCTGGGAAGTTGGTCGTGAGCAGTTTGAGTGGGAAGTAGACAACATCGCTAAAGCTATTAGTGAAGTAAGAAGCATTAGCTATGAAAGTGCACAACAACAAGTTGAAAAACTAGATGCTAACTACTCAATTAGTGTAGAAGATTTTGCGAATGAAGTAAAGGCTTTTGTAGATACACAAGACAAAGATTATCGTCTTATATTCATGGTGGATGAAGTTGGTCAGTATATAGGAGATAACTCTCGCTTAATGCTCAACCTTCAAACCATAGTAGAAACACTCGCTACAAAATGTAAAGGTTCAGCTTGGGTAGTTGTTACAAGTCAAAGTGCAGTAGCAGAACTTGTAGATACAAATAAACTAACAGAAACAGACTTCTCTAAAATTCTTGGTCGTTTCAAAGTAAAGCTTAACCTTACTTCTCAAAATGCGAAAGAGGTAATCCAAAAGAGAATCTTGGATAAAAAAGAAGAATATAAACCAGACCTACAATCGCTCTACACTAAACATCAAAACTCACTCACATCAATCATCTACTTCAGCGAACGTGGTAGACAATTTGTAGGTTATAAAGATACTGATGATTTTGTGCTGACATATCCATTCGTACCATACCAACTAGAACTAATCCAACTTTGTATGAAGAGTTTATCTAAAAATGAAACATTCCAAGGAAGACACCAGTCTGTTGGAGAAAGAAGTATGCTTGACATCACTCAATCAGTTGCAAAAACTATTAGTGATAAAAACATTGGGACATTAGCTTCATTTGATTACTTCTATGACGGTATTGCAAATATCATATTACCAGAAGCAAAGAACCTAATGACTACAGCAACAAATAGCTTAGATGAGTTCTCTCTCAAAGTTTTAAAAGTGCTATTTATGATTAAATATGTGCATGAATTCAACCCAACAGTTGACCACCTAACAACTTTACTTGTAGATGAGTTAGAAATAAATATATCAGACTTGAAAGACAAGATTAAAAAATCGCTCAATAAACTCCAAAACGAAGTCTACATCCAAAAAGTTGGAGACAACTACGAGTTTTTAACAGACAAAGAAAAAGATATAGAAAATGAGATTAAAGCTGTAAGTATTGATGAAAGAGATTTAAACAAAGAACTTGCAGATTGGATCTATGACAATAGCATAGGCATTAGTAAGTTTAGGTACCAAACAAATAAGCAAGACTATCCATTCACTAGAAAGATGGACGGAGTGAAGGTAAAAGGTAAAGATGAAGAGTTGTCACTTAACATTCTTACTCCACTAGGCGAAAGCTATGATGATGCAAAACTAACTCATAAATCGTTTGCAGATAGTGATCTTATTATATCTCTTAAAGGCGACTATGATTTTGAAAAAGAGCTTCGTATCTATGTGCAAACAAAGAAGTATATCCCTCAAAAGAACAGTGGAAATCTATCGTCATCCGAAAGACAGATAATCATCCAAAAGTCAGAAGACAACAATACTCGAAGAAAAGACTTGGCTAACAAGCTCAAAGAGATGTTCGATGAAGCGACTATCTACTTCAATGGTTCGCAGCTAAATATAAAGTCATCAGAACCAAAAGCGATAGTAGAGAGTGCCTTTAATGAAATCATAGACTCTTTTTACACAAACCTAAGTATGCTAAAAGAAGACTATACAGAGGCTATGATAAAGACAATTTTAGCAAGTGATGATGATCTTCTCTCTGGAACACTCGATGGTGCAAATGAAGCAGAAACTACAATGCTTAGTAGCATCAAACGCATGAGTAATGAGTATCAGACTATAAGTGTTACTAAGATGCAAGAGATGTTCTCTATTAAGCCTTATGGATGGCATCAAGCAGCTATTATGTGTCTTATTGCATCTCTATACAACAAAAAGCTTATCGACATTACCGAAGGTGGAACACCACTCAACCGTACAGATGTTCATGCAGGCTTAACTAACAACAGGAAATTTAGTACAACCATAGTAAAACAAGCAACAATTCTTGATGATAAGATTTTAAAATCTGCAAAAAGTATATTGACAGACCTGTTGCCAGAGGGTTCTTTTAGCTCTAATAGTGCAAGAGAGATTTATCAAAATGCTTCAGAGGCTCTTACCAAGCTGATTGAAGAGCTAGAGAACTATAAGAAACTTCCATTTGTATTTACAGCTAGTTTTGAGATGCCTATAGAGCGACTTAAGGCTGTAAATGTAGAGTTTGATCCATTCTTCGAGACTCTTGTCAAACATGAAGATGACTTACTTGATATGAAAGATGATGTCCTTGATAATATACTAGAATTTATGAGAGGACCGCAAAGAAAGATATATGAGACTATAGTTGAGTTCGTGAAATTAAACAGTGCAAACCTATTCCACATCAATGATGAGAACAAAAATAA
>NZ_JABIOQ010000028.1 GCF_018698455.1 Sulfurimonas sp.
TACACTATGCTCGTACAGACGAAGAAAAATTTGCAATAGTAGGTAAAGATTTTGAAGGAGAGGAGGTTGAAGATGGTGAAAATACAGAAGAGGAAGAAGTAGAAGAGGTTACAACTAAAAAACCAAAAATAAAAATACAACGTTATAAAGGTTTTGGAGAAATGAATCCAGAAGAACTCTGGGAGACAACTATGGATCCAGAAAATAGAGTGCTTAAACAAGTAACTATAGAGGATGCAGTAGAAGCAGATAAGGTGTTTGATACACTTATGGGCACAGATGTGACTCTAAGAAAATCATTTATTCAGTCTAATGCCAAAATGGCAAACTTGGACGTATAAATATAAATAAAAAAAGCCCCGCACCGAAGGTCGCGGGGCTTTTTTTATTTGGGTCGGCGGAATCCCCAGACTCCAAGTATTGCAGATGCAATAAGGGACACGGCAAGTATGTATTCTGGATTAGACTCTCCACGTGAGAGTATGGTAAATGTTGCCATAAACCAGATTACGACTATTGTGATTGCTATCCATGGGTATTTCATAATATATAAAAATTAAATTCTTATTCCTTTCATTTTATTATACAGGTCTGGATATTTTTCCGCTAGTGCATATGCAATATCGATGAAACGTTCTTTGGAATTGTACTCTTTGTCTTTTATATACTCAGTGCTTTTTGATGCATATATTATTTCATGTAACCTTTCCACTTCTTCCATATGTTCTTCAGACATTGCTTTCACCTTATCAAGAGAATGGTCTTCAAAGAATGAATTTACAGCATCTATCATGCTGAAATCATCTGAAAGCTTCAGACATACCATATCTATAATAAGAAGTGCTCGTATGAAAGCTATAACGTCAGGCGGGAACTTCATATGATACTTCTCAACAGCTTTAACCACCTTCAAGAATGTGACAGCCGAACTCCTGTTTTTGAGATTAAGTTCTCGGTTCCCAGTATGGAAATGCCAGTCGTTTGTTATGGGTTTGAAGTCCTCTGTTAGCTGTTCTGTCACAAAACTTAAGATTATATCAAAAGCTCTCTTAAAACTTTTTTTATTAAGAGTTTCTCCGAGCTCCTTTTTTACACGAGATTCTATAAACTCAACAATACCTTTTGCTGCTAAATGAAACTCTAGATTGGCAGATGCTCTTATGTACTTGAGCATACCGTGGTTGTCGTTCTCAAGCTTTCCTATGATCCCAAAGTCCATATAACCCACTTTGTTTCCAGGAAATATCATTAGGTTTGCAGGGTGTGGGTCTGCGTGGAAGAAGCCGTCAATAAAATACTGGCGCATTATATCGCGTATGAATAAGTTCGCCACTTCAAGAGGATCTATATTATTTTCTTTTAAAATACGTTTGGTCTTTTCAGGATTTTTTATCAGACTGTTGATCGTTTTATTAACTTGGAATCCATTTAAAAACTCCTGCACAAGAACCTTTCTAGTAGAAAATTCATGATAGACTTTTGGTACTATTACATCTTCTAGCTTGTGTTTTTTTACGTGGTCATAGATGGTCTGATTGTTGCAGGTTTCTATAGTATAGTCCAGCTCTTCTCGCAGCCAGTCTTTTAGTTGAAGCACAACCTCTTGCATAGACACTGCTTTGAGTACACCGATCCAGTCTATAATAGATGTAAGAAAACTAAGTAACAACAGATCAGATTTAATATATTTTTTAACACTTGGCTTTTGTATTTTGATTATCACCGCCTCTCCTTTGTATGTTCCTTTATACACTTGTGCAAAGGAAGCTGTAGCCATTGAAATATCAGTAAAGTTACTAAAGACTTCTCGTATATCCTTTCCTGTCTCATCAAAAAAGATTCTAAACATCTTCTCGTCAGATACTTTTGGTGCATTATCAAGCAGGTTTAAAAGTGATATTGCATAGTTCATTGGCAATATGTCAAAACGCATAGCAAGTATCTGGCCAAACTTCATAAACACACCACCAAGATCTTGAAAGACAAACCTTAAGCGTGTCGGATTATTTAGCCTTTGCTTTTCACCAGACTCATCAATATAAGTTCTCTTGATAGTGTATTTCAAGAAAATCACTGGTATAGTGAAAATCCTTTTTATTAGTATAAATATTTGCATTTTGTTGATGGGTTTACTCCGAACTATACGGAGCTTCTAAACCCTATCATTGCAAGAACGACACTGATAAAGACCCCTAAAGAGTAAAGTAGTGTAGGGTCTAGTCTTGGTTCCTTTAGAATCAAGATGGCAATAGGAAGCCATATGCCTAAAATTGTAAGCGCTATCCATGGATATCTCATATGTGTTTATTATAGGAGTATTACTAACTTTTGGCAACAGGGTTATAAAGTTTTCTTTACAATCTCATTCTTAAGCTTCTCTACAAGCTCATCAACATTCATAGTGTCTTTGTAGTCTTTTCTTCCTTCCACAGTTACAGTTTTATTATCAACTTCTTTGTCGCCGATGACTAATAGGTATGGCACTTTCTCCATCTTTCCTTGGCGGATTTTTTTACCTAAAGTTTCA
>NZ_JABIOQ010000002.1 GCF_018698455.1 Sulfurimonas sp.
AGATAAAAAAGTTCTACCAACAGGTAAAACGGCAATGGCTGAAATCAAAAGAAATTGCCTATATCGTGATGATTTTATTGATGATTTATTTGAGCAAGAAGGTATA
Organism: Sulfurimonas sp.; assembly: GCF_018698455.1. GTDB lineage: Bacteria > Campylobacterota > Campylobacteria > Campylobacterales > Sulfurimonadaceae > Sulfurimonas. The sequence goes on from NZ_JABIOQ010000002.1 coordinate 107, forward strand.
TAAGGTTTATTTTATTTTTCATCGGATTTACCTAGATAGAATATTAGTAAGAATATTTTTAAGTAATCTCTTGGCCAAGTGAACTCTCCTCTACTAAGTTAATATTAGAATTCTTTTTTTTGCTTCATAGGCTGATTAGTTACTAATTTTTGAACACCTTTTATAGTTATATAAGGAACATATCACTATAATTAATAAAAATTAATAAAAATTAATAAGGAATCCAATGAAAACTATCATTCTTTCATTACTACTACTAGGCTCATTGCTTCAAGCAAATGAGATATATACGAAGACCATAACTAAGCCTTTTTCTGTTTATTTTCCAGAACTTAAAAAATCGATCGAGAAAAATCATATGGGAATTATTTATGAATTTGATTTGGTGGAACGTTTCAAAAAAAAAGGTTTTGATAAAAAATTTGGCGATGCATTTAATAAAAATGGCTTAGATAAAATCGTAACTTTGTTAATATGTAATGGATATGTAGGAAATCAAGTTTCAAATATAGACCCTAATATGATGGCTCTTTGTCCGATCAAGATAACTGTAATCAAAAAAGGTGCTCAGACTACAATTACTTTCTTGAAATATCAAAATGTAACTCAGAACAAAGAAATTAAAGAACTTTTATCAACACTTGACAAGATTGTTATTAATACAATTGACTTAACTCTTGACAAGTATATGGAATCATCTGTAACTGGTGGTTATGAAGAACAGCACGAAGGAAACTAGCCTTTTTCATAGGCTTCGGCCTATTTCATACACATCTTCCCTGTTCTATATCAAAATAATTGTAACTTTATTACCCTCTCTAAAAGAGAGAATTTCCCTACATCACGGAAACGAGTGATTCAAATTCAATTAAGCAGCGCTTACGAGAAGTATCAATAACTGATACTAAATTAGCATAATTTTTTTGCACCATCAATTGATTTAAATTGTCCAGATACTTTTTACTTTACTTTGATATTTCTATTAACTCTTTCACTGCCATTATTGTCAGCTGGTATATTTTCATCAAGCAAGAAAGTAAAAAGTTGTAACTAATCACCCTCTAAAATACCAAAAAGAATTCTAATATTCACCTCAATAAATCTTCATTAAAAGCCTATTTATAGGACTTATTAGCTATAATTCACTACATAAAAAGTAGGAATAAATATTGAAGAAAACTCTCCTGAAATATCAATTTTCAATTAAGAACTAAGAGATTTATCTCATGAAGAGCTTCTTAAGTATATAGAAAATATTCAAGATAACCTCGTGCAAGAAAAACCACCAAAGAATTCCAGTAACTCTAGTATCTCACCATCAAGTGAGATAGCACCTTTAAAAAAGAGAAACACTAAGAACCAATCTCTTCGAGAGAAGAGTAATAAAAATGTTGGTGGACAGATAGGAAGAGAGGGAATTACACTTTTACAGAGTGATACTCCTGATGAGATTGTTACACTGCCTTATTCTTTTGCAAAAAATGCACCAAACGGGCCACCCATCGCGATTCTATCCGGCCACCCATGTCGCTTGATATCCGGCCAGTAATGACGGAGTTTATCCAGCCACTTTGTGCTTGAGTCCGCGATTTTATATTCGGTTAAGTATTAACTGAATTTTCTAAGAGATATTTTCTAAATTCAATTACACTCTTTGTGAATTTTTACAAAGGTGTTACGATGAGGAAAATAAATATGAGACAGATACGAGAAGTACTTAGATTGCATCTACTTGCTATCTCTAGGGATAGAGACATCAAACTGACCATACTTAGAGTTGATGGTTTTTGCATTATATCCGTTACGAGCATTGGAATTGGTGGATTCCTCGTGTTTAGCATAACCGAGGTGTGAAGTTAGTTCTTCTTGTGATGCAGTCTGTATTACTTCTTTGAGTATATTTTTGAACTCTTTGGTAATATCATCTAAAGATGTTAATTCTCCAGATTGTATCTGTTTTTTTAGCTCTTCGTGGTTGATTAAACTCATGTGTAAATCCTTGTTAATAATTTACTTGATGACTATATCAAATAAATCTATTTTTTGAGGTTTACACAGTTTATTTTACACTCTCCAAAAAGTAGAATTTTTCATGAATTTATAACATCTAAAAATACTTCACCAAATTGTGTAAATTTTTTCTCACCAATGCCATTGACCTCTAGCATACTATCTTTGTCAATGGGCTTGTCATTCGCGAGGTGTTTGAGTGTTTTATCAGTAAAGATTATGTAAGCGGGAACACCCATGTCAGAAGCTAGTTCACTGCGTTTACTGCGAAGTTCTTCAAACATCTCTTCATCATAATCAAACTCTTTATCTTGTTTAACTTTTTTCTCTGTGACATTTATGAGTAAACGCGAGGATTTTATATCGATGAGTTTAAGTGATTTTAAAACATTTATAGCATCATCAGTGAGTTTTAAAACACTAAAGTCCCCTAAGTTAAGAACTCTAAGTTCGATTAATCTTTCTACTATGATAAACCATTCTTTTTTACTTAACTCGGTTCCTATGCCGTACATGGAAAGTTTATCTGCTCCATTAGCGAGAAGCTTATGCTCACTTGATCCACGGAGTATATCAATGACATAGTTCTTACCAAAGCCTTGGTCTGTTTTATAAATGGCAGAGAGTATCATTTGAGACTCTTTGGTTATATCTGTGCGTTTATCATCGGACTCTAAACAGTTGTCACATCTATCCCTGCATTCATCGAGTGTGTCATCAAAGTATTCTGCGAGCTGTTTATGAAAACATATTTCACTTGTTGAGTACTTATAAATTTGGTCTATTTTTGTTTCAAGATGAGCTTTATAGTCTTCATTTGAGATGTCATTTAAAAATCTTTTATGAATGACAATATCCCCTGCATTAAAGAGTAGAAGTACTTCACTATCATCTCCATCACGTCCTGCTCTACCTATCTCTTGGTAGTAGTTTTCTTGTGATTTTGGGAGAGACATATGCACAACAAAACGTATGTCACTCTTGTCTATGCCCATACCAAACGCGATGGTAGCAACCATGATGTTTACTTTGTCATTAACAAATATCTTAAAATTTTGCTCACGAACATGTGCTGGTAGCCCGGCATGGTATGGAAGAGATTTATAGCCACTTTGATTTAGAAAACTAGAGAGTTCTTCAGTTTTTTTACGAGAACTTACATAGATGATACCTGACTCGTCTACATGTCTAAGTAAAAAGTTTTTGAGTTGTGCTTGACCATTTGCTATACGTCTCTGGGCTGAGATAAAGAGGTTCTTGCGAAAGATTTTCCCTTTTAAAACAACAGGGTCAGTTACTTGTAATTCTCTTAGTATATCATCTGTTACATTATCGGTACTTGTAGCTGTAAACGCGGCTATCGTTGTATATGGAAAGTTATGTTTGAGACTTCCTAATGCTCTATAGTCATCACGAAACTCATGTCCCCATTGTGAGATACAGTGTGCTTCATCAATGACAAAAAAATTGATGTGTAGGTTATGTAAAAAATCTAATGTTCTTCCATTGTTCAGGCGTTCTGGAGAAAGGTAGAGAAACTTTAAGTCACCATTGACCGCAGCATACATGATGTCATCTACTTCTTCATAACTTTGCGCTGAACTTATCATCTCTGCGTTTATATTTTGTGCTTTAAGTGCTGAAACCTGATCTTGCATAAGAGCTATAAGAGGGGATACGACTATTGTTATGCCTTCCATCATCATAGTCGGTAGTTGAAAAACAAGAGATTTTCCACCACCAGTCGGGAGTATCATAAGAAGGTCTTGATTATTTAGTATGGCGTCAACTCCCTCTTCTTGGAAGTCGCGAAAATTATTATGTCCGAAAATATCTTTGAGTATTTTATGTTTGATTTTTTATCCTAATATAATACAGTTGATGTAATTATAGTTAGTTTTGATGTTAGTAGTTTAAAGTATGCCAAAATGCAATATTTCTGTTTAAAAAGAGGCATTTATAGCATCAACTTCACCCCAGCTAATTGAAGCGGTTTTTGTCTGATGGCTAATTATATGTGAGACATAACGAGCAAACATATCTGTCTCAATATTTACTTTGGTGCCTTTTTTATAATTTTTAAAAAGTGTTTCTCTCATAGTGTATGGAATGACAGTAAGTCTAAATGTATCGGTACTTACATCGTTGACTGTGAGACTCACACCATCTATGGTTATAGAACCTTTTGGCACTATAAATGCGATGTGCTTAGGCTCTACTTTGATAAAGATATCATAAGAATTACCCAAGTTTTTAATCTCACTAATAGTTCCGATAGTATCAATATGACCTTGAACAATATGCCCTTCAAATCTATCTCCCATCATCATGGCAGGCTCTATATGAACTTCATTTTTGTAGTTTTCCATAACCAAATATTTTTGGCTTTCAGGGGATAGTTCAACACAGAAACCATCATTGGAAACTTTTACTACTGTTAAACAAGCACCATTAATAGCGATAGAGTCACCAATTTTTGCTTTATGTTTAGCTCTAATACTGAGAGTAGAACCAACGAGGCTTTTAACATTTGCGATTTCTCTGATTAGTCCTGTAAACAAGGGTCTAGTTCCTTTATGATTTATATGTGAAAGTTTATTCTTATTTTATATAAATAAACTTAATTATTTACACAAGTTTCACAATAAAAACATAATTTTTTTTAAAGCTTATTGTGGGATAATACTTATAAATCGAGATTATTTCTTAAAGAGAAGTATATGAGACAATATGAATCGTACAAATGTGATAAGTGTGGCAATACAGTTGAAGTACAAAGTGTAGGTGGTGGAGAACTCCATTGTTGTGGACAAGCAATGAAAATGATTACAGAAAATTTGACTTTAGTAAATCTTATGAAAGCATTTGCAGGGGAATCACAGGCACGAAACAAGTATGAGTACTTTGCAAAAGTAGCTCAAAAAGAAGGTCTTAGAGATGTTGCAGAACATTTTCAAAGAGCTGCAAATAATGAAAAACAACATGCAAAAATGGAACTAGCTCTTAACAATAGAATGGTTAATGAAAGTGAAAATAATTTCGGAAATACGCAAGAGAATCTTCAAATGGCAATAGATGGTGAATCATATGAAAATACTACTATGTACCCCGAGTTCGCTCGAATTGCTAAAGAAGAAGGTTATAAAGAAGCGGCAAGATTATTTGATGGAATAGGAAAAGTAGAAATAGAACATGAGAATATGTTTAAAATGCTTTTACATAGATTAGCATCTGATACTGAATTTGTGAGTGAAAATGAAGAAGAAGCATGGATTTGTGAAATTTGTGGTCATGTACATTATGGAAAAAAAGCTTTAAAAGTTTGTCCAGTTTGTAAACATCCAGAGGAGTATCAGTCAAGGTTAAACTCTAAAAAATAGGGTACTAAAAGGAAAGGATAGTTAAAAAACTATCTTTCCGTCTTCTTGAAGACCTTGTATGATCTCTTTGGCTTTTTTATGCCCAGCGTAAGCTGCTTTTCTACATAAGTCTAATGCTTTGTCGTTGTCTGATTCACAGCCAATTCCTTGGTCATAAAGTAGTCCTAAGTTATAGTGACCTTGAGCAAGTCCACCATTAGACGCACGGGTGAAACATATAAATGATTTGGCCTCGTCTTTCTCTACTCCATGACCCTCTTTATATAAAACACCAAGGTTATTAAAAGCTTCTAAATGACCGCGTTTAGCTGCTTCTTCATACCAAAATGCTGCTTCTGAGTAGTTTTGCATACAACCAAGACCCCGTTCTAACATCAGGCCTACTTCATACTGTGCAGGTGGCACTTCGCGTTCAGCTGCCGCCATATGTAACTCGTGTGCTTTAAATTGGTTATGCTCAACACCACCAATTCCGTTTTCATAAAGAATTGCAAGATTAAAAAGTGCATAGGGCTGGTTTGCCTCTGCCGCTTTTGTGTAAAGTTCTAAAGTTCTTGCTTCATTTCTCTCACAGCCTTGAGAGTTTTGGTACATGAAACCAAGTGAAGTTTGTGCATTTGCATCACCTTGCTCTGCTAAAATTGTAAAAAGTTCAAAAGCTGTTTTATAATCTTTCGCACCATATGCGGTATTTGCCTTATTTATCATTATCTATTCCTCCACTCATCTTAAAAAGCTTAACTAATTTAGTTTATATTATACAAATGATACTCAAAAATGCTAAAATTCGTATTAAGATAATATAATGGATTTTTTTATGAATTATGATGTAATAGTAGTAGGTGGTGGTCATGCTGGGGTTGAAGCTTCATTAGCAAGTGCTAGAATGGGTCACAGAACTCTTTTAGTCTCTATGCTAGCTGAAAATGTTGGTGCAACAAGCTGTAATCCTGCTGTTGGTGGTCTTGCAAAAGGACACTTAGTCCGTGAACTTGACGCGCTTGGTGGGGAAATGGGACTCATTACTGATGAGGCTGGTATACAGTTTCGTATACTTAACCAGACAAAGGGCCCAGCAGTTCGAGGCTCTCGTGCTCAAATAGATATGGATAAGTACAGAGTTATTGCTCGTAATGTAATTTTAAACACCCAGAACCTTGAACTAGCACAAGAAACCATAGAATCACTCATCATTGAAAACGAGGTTGTAAAAGGTGTGAAAACTGACCTTTTAAATGACTATATGGCATCAAAAGTTATCATAACTTCAGGAACATTTTTAAATGGAATCATTCATGTTGGAGAGATTCAGAAAAAAGCTGGACGTTATGGAGAGGAAAGAAGCGAGGGCTTAAGTGCATCACTTAAAAATGATGCTGGACTAAATCTCGCACGTTTAAAGACAGGAACTTGTGCCCGTATAGATAGTTCAACTATTGATTTTTCTGTTATGGAAGAGCAGGGTGGAGATGAACTTCCTTCTCCTTTTTCTTTTAGAACAAACCGTGAACAGTTTCGTGCTTCAAAAGAACAGCTTCCTTGTTATATCGCTTATACAAACCCTCTTACACATGAAATAATCTCTTCAAACTTTTATAGAGCACCACTTTTTACAGGTCAAATAGAGGGGAATTCCCCACGGTACTGCCCCAGTATAGAAGATAAGATAAGTAAGTTTGCAGATAAAGATAGACATCACCTTTTTATAGAACCACAAACCATGGATAACACTGAGTGTTACATAAATGGTCTCTCAACTTCGTTACCTCCAGAAGTACAACGCGAGATGATAAAGTCAGTTGTAGGAATGGAAAACGCGAAGATAGTTCGTTATGGTTATGCAATAGAGTATGATTTTGTAGACCCTCGTGAACTAAGACATACATTAGAGACTAAAAAGATAGCGGGTCTGTATTGTGCTGGTCAGATTAACGGTACTACGGGTTATGAAGAAGCAGCTGCACAGGGTATTATGGCGGGAATAAATGCGGGTCTTTCACTTCAAGGGAAAGATCCTCTAATTTTAGGACGTGATGAGGCTTACATCGGTGTTTTAATCGATGACCTTGTAACAAAAGGGACTAATGAACCATACAGAATGTTCACGTCTCGTGCTGAGTACAGACTTCTTCTTCGTGAAGAAAGTGCTGATACGAGACTTTCAAAGTATGGACATGAACTCGGTTTGATTGACGACGCGGAGTACGAAAGAGTCAAACTCAAAGATGAGGAGATAAAATATGGGGCACAGCTTTTAGAAGATACAAAATTTACGCCAAACAAAGAGTTTAATGCAATTTTAGAATCAATAGATGAACAGACTTTAAGAGATGTTTCAACTGCACAACAGCTTATCGCTCGTAAAACTTTTGATGTTGCTAAAATGCTTGTAATTGTGCCAGAACTTGCAAAATTTGATGACTACATTAAAGAAGAGATTCTTGTAGAAGGGAAGTATGCTCGTTATATTGATAAGCAGAGTGAAGAGATAGAACGCATGAAAAAGTATCTTAAAATCAAGATACCAGAAGGTTTTGACTTTACTAAAGTGAGTGGTTTAAGTAAAGAGGTTCAAGAAAAACTTAAAAGTTTTGCTCCCCCTACACTGCAAGCTGCTATGAACATTAGCGGTATCACACCTGCCGCTATAGAAATTCTTCACATATATATTAAAATTGCTAAAAGAGATGCTAAGTAGATTGTTTAAATTTTACTCATAAAGACACTAAAATTTACATTTCTAAGTTATAATGACTGGAAATACTATGATATAAGTGAGAAAAAATGAGAGACAGTAGTCGCAGAGGGTTTATGGGTAAAGCATTTGGTGCTGTTGCCGGTGTAGGGGCAGTAGCTTCATTATTTGCAATGAAAAAAACTTGGGACCCCCTTCCAAGTGTAAAAGCAGCAGGGTTTACTACTCTAGATATGTCTGCTTACAATGAAAATGAACTTATCACTGAGAAGTGGAGAGGTAAACCAATTTTTGTGCTTAAAAAAAGTGCTGAGATGATTGCTTCTCAAACTCCAGTACAACAAGAGAGAGATGTTATCGTTGATGGAAGTCATTATATGGTAGCCATTGGATTATGTACTCACTTAGGCTGTATTCCCGCATATAACACCGATAAAAAAGATTTTCTTTGTGCATGTCATGGAGGTCAGTTTGACTTTTCTGGCGCTGTAGCAAAAGTTCCACCTCCTCGCGGACTTGATATACCCCCCTTTAAAGTTGATGGAAATAAGTTGGTCTTAGGTGAAGTAGGACCTGAGTATACTAAGATGAAAGAATCTGGCATTACGCTTTAAACGAGGAAAATAAATGGCAAAATTTACAAAAGCAACAAGTATAAAAGATTGGATAAACCAGCGTTTAGCAATTGAAAAAGTTGAAAAAGTGATGGGTTCAGAGTATTGGATTCCTAAAAATATAAACTTTCTTTGGGCAATGGGAATGGTACTTGTTATTACTTTCGTACTTCTTTTAGTTTCAGGAATTTTTCTTTTAATGTACTATCAGCCGAATATTGATACTGCATTTTACAGTGTGAACTACACGATTATGAGAGATGTAGACTTTGGTTGGTTATGGAGACATATTCATGGTGTAGCTGCTTCTGTAGTCTTCCTTATTATATACATACATATGTTTACAGGGATATACTATGGTTCATACAAAAAAGGCCGAGAGATGATTTGGCTCTCAGGAATGCTACTTTTAGTAGCATTTTCAGCTGAAGCATTCTCGGGCTATATTCTTCCATGGGGGCAGATGTCTTACTGGGCAGGCATGGTTATTACAAATCTTTTTTCAGGTGGTTCTTTACATGCAGACGGCCTTGTTGAATGGATTCGTGGTGATTATGTTCCAGCTCAAGCATTTTTATCTCGTTTCTTTATGCTTCATGTGCTTCTTATTCCTTTAGCTATTTTAGGTCTAATAGGGCTTCACTTCGCAGCTCTTAGAATTCCCCATGTGAATAACCAAGATGGTGAAGAGATTGATTTTGATGCAGAAAGTAAAAAGTACTTAGATGGTGACAAGAAAGGCAGTAAGGTTATCCGTTTTGCAAATGACTTTATGTCAAAAGATATGATGGTTGCAGGAATATACTTAGTGTTCTTTTTCTATCTCGTCTTTTACAACTATGGTTTTGCCATGGATCCTGTAAATTTTGACCCTGCTGATGGACTTAAAACTCCAGCACATATTTACCCTGAGTGGTATTTCCTATGGTCGTATGAAATCTTGCGTCCGTTTTCTATAGACATAGGGCTTATCGCATTTGCATTTGCACAAGGTATTTTTCTTGGACTTCCATTTTTAGATAGAAGTCCAAATGCTATTGCTGCTAACCGTCGTGGACCTGCATTTATGATTTGGTTTTGGTTAATGCTTACAAATATGATAGTACTTACAGCTATGGGAAAACTTCCTCCAGAAGATCCATATAGCACTATTGGTTATTGGGCTGCAATCTTGTTTATTGTTCAGTGGTTAGCACTCCCAATCATAACATCATATGAAAAAAAAGTATAAGGAGCTAGGGATGAAAAATAAAGAACCATTAATATTAGCAGTAGTTGTATTCTTCTCACTAGCTACTTACTATTTAGTTGAGCCGTATGCTCACCATATTTTACATAAAGATGTTGAGAGTAAAGGTTTTGTGTATGATGGAAGTGATGACATCTTAGAAGTAGAAAATATTATAAGTGGACTTCAAAAGACAAAACTAGAGAAAGAACTTGAATATAAAGATGCATCAGCAGATGAAAAACAAAAACTAAAGACAGCAATAATCACTTCAGAAAATGATATAGCAATACAAAAAGTTCGACTAGAAAAGAAGCAAACTTTTTTTTCAGATGTAGCAAGAATCGCTAAAATAAAAGGTGATGCAGTTACTGGTGAAGCAATCTTTGCAACTTGTAGCGGTTGTCATAATGATGCTGGAATTGTTATGGGAACAATACCTCCTTCACTTGATAATGCTGGTGTTTATTACACTAAAAACTACCTTATAGGTATCATTAAAGATCCTGTAATGATTTCAAATGTAGATCATAAATTTTCTGTAGAAAATGAACACCCTATGGCTAGTGTTAAGTACATGGTGTCTTCTGATGAAGATATAGCAAATGTAGTTGCTTATATGCAAAAAATTGCTATCTCTCCAGAAAAAGTAACACCAAAAATGGCATACGAAAATACTTGTGGAAGATGTCATTCTGTTGTGTATGAAAAATGGACACAGCTCGGAACAACTGAGAAATTCAAACACAAAAAAGATACTTTAGCTGCTGAGATTAAAGTCTTAGAGTATGAAGACTCACTTAAAGTATACATGGGGAAACTACCACCAGATTTAAGTATGTATATTCGTTCTCGTGGAGAGCACTTTATAAGCACATTTATAGAAAACCCTCAGAGTCAACTTGAGGGAACATCAATGCCTCGTGTCGGTGTAACAGCAGATACAGCAGACAAAGTTGTAGAGTACTTAAAAAATGCAGGTGATACAAAACGCCATGAACGTGAAGAAATTGGTAGAAATGTAATGATTTATATCGTTATATTCGCTCTTTTTGCTTTTCTTTGGAAAAGAGAGATATGGAAAGACCTACATTAATAGGCCCTAAATCACTACTTCTTGATACTCAATTGAGTATCAAGTTTGTGTTAAAGTATGTTACAATTATTATATGACAAATTCAAAACTCCTTCACCAATTCCGGTCTTTTTACTTTAGAAATTATCCTGATGATATGGAAATCCAAATAGACTATTTTTCTGTTTTTGGTGGCCTTGGATGGGATGTTGATACTTCTAAGCCTATAGCAGAATTAGTACAGACCCTTATCTTAGAAAACTTCGATACTTTAAATGAAAAAATAGAAAAACTTACCCTCAATGAACCTATAAACAAGCGTTTACTTCAAGCTCTTGCTATTGGAGACAGAAGAATATTTTCTGCTTTTAACCGTGCAGGACTGAATAATGGCAACGGAGGAGGCGCACTTAACTTCTTACAAGATAGCGGACTCATTCAAATGGAGTACTCAAGAGAGAGTGATAATAGAGATAGAAATTCAAATACTAAGTTAAAACGCCGAGATGCACGACATAGAATCTCACATAAAGTTTTATTTACTCACCCATTTGTCCGTTTTTGGTTTTATTTTATCGCACCTCAAATAAAAAATATACAAAAAGGGGAGTATTCTAAACTTTTTGAAAACTTTGAAAATCATCAAAATAGCTATACTAGTTTAGTGTTTGAAGAATTATCAGAAGTACTTCTTAACTACAACTTAAGAGAAGCTCAAATTATCAGCTCAGGAAGTTATTGGGATGCGAATATAGAAATAGATATTTTAACTATTACAGATGATGATAGCATATATGTAGGTGAGTGTAAATGGAAGAACCATAATATAAATAAAAAAGAGTTACATAAGCTTCATGAAAAATGTGAAAAACTTGGTATTGAACCGACTCAGATAGTATTTTTTTCTAAACGCGGCTTTTCAAATGAGTTAATGCAAATGAGAGGAGTTGATCTTGCTCTTTATGGAAGTGAAGATTTTGAAGCACTTGTTAAGAGTAGTTCAAAAGAGCAGTTAATAGAAAACTTTATTAACTAACGACTCGCAAGGCTGTATATGCTTCTTGAAGAAGTTGAAACTTTTGTGTATAGTGCTTTACCATATGTGGTGCTTCATGAATTATTTTATCAGGATGGTATACTTTAGTAAGTTTTTTGTATGACTTTTTAAGGGCATCTTGACTCGCTCCAATAGGGCATTCTAAAACTGTATAAAAGAGAGTGTTATCTTCTCTTTCCTCCTCACTAACCAAGTCACCAAAACTAAAGTTTGCAAAGTCTGAATAAAGTTTAGACATAAAATGATTATCATAAGTATACTGAATTTGATAGTGTAAGATATGGCGTTTATTGAGAGCACGTTCAAGTCGTGATTTCGCTTTTAAATCAGAAACATCAACAACCAATGAAAGATCTGTTCCTCGTTCAATATATACTTCAAGTTGTGAACGCATATAGTTCAATACCCAAGAATTTGATTTGTTTAAAGAGATGAGTACTGTGTCTTTATCATAAGCATATAGATTTACTTTAACAACTTCGGGTTCGAGAAGCTCTTCTAGTTCTATCTTGATAGGTTGATTTCCATATTTTAGCATTGAACGTAAAAAGAACTCATGGTTAAAGTCATGTTTAGCAGCATGATGTAAACTTAACTGACTTAAAAATTCTTCCCTTGCTTCAACTAAAGTTTCATTTCTAAAGACTAAAACGGCTTTTGGTAAAAAGAGCATACCGCGTGAATGATGATTTAAAAATTCTTTCATCCACTCAGTATCCAATGAATCAAACCCGGTGGTGATAAGAATGAGATTATTACGTAATACAATATTCATATATCTTACCTTTTAAATGGACGATTTTGTAAAATAAAGCAATTAGAGTTCCAATTTCATCTAAGATTGCTTATATCTAATTCTAGTATAATTTCACTACATGAAGAGCTACCATGTTTACAAGGATTTAATTTGCGCGAAGATATAAATGAAAAGTGTGCTGTTGTTGGGATTTTTGGGTCTCAAGAGGCTTCTAAGTTAGCTTACTTTGGGCTACATGCACTACAGCATCGTGGTCAAGAAGCTGCGGGAATTAGTTCTTCAGATGGAAAGAAACTTCATACTATTAAAGACCGTGGATTAGTGATGCGTGTTTTTAACGAAGAGAAACTAGCAACACTTAGTGGTTCAAGTGCAATTGGGCATACGAGATACTCAACTGCCGGGGATGACTCTATATTGGATGCACAGCCCGTATTTGCAAGATATGACTTAGGTGAAATGGCAATTGTTCACAATGGTAATCTTACAAATGCAGAAGAAGTTAGAAATTCCCTTATTAAAAAAGGTGCAATTTTTCAAACTTTTATGGATACTGAAAACCTAATTCACCTTATAGCAAAGAGCGAAAAAGAAAAACTTACAGATAGAATTATAGATGCTGTTCAAAGAATTGAAGGTGCATTTTCTCTTGTTTTTTTAAGTAGAAAGAAAATGTTTGCAATGCGTGATAGATTTGGATTTCGTCCTTTAAGTCTTGGAAAACTACCAAATGGTGGTTACATAGTTGCCAGTGAAACGTGTGCATTTGATCTTGTGAGTGCTACATATATTCGAGATGTTGAACCTGGAGAGCTGCTAATATTTGAAGAAGGCAAAGAACCTACAAGTATTAAAGTTTTTGAATCAACTCCAAAGCATTGTATTTTTGAGTATGTGTATTTTGCACGCCCGGACTCTATTGTTTTTGGTCAGTCAGTTTACCAAACAAGAAAAAATATGGGCAAAGAACTTGCACATGTATTTCCTATTGAAGCAGATGTTGTTATACCAGTTCCAGATGGTGGTGTTCCATCAGCTATTGGGTATGCTCAAGAGAGTGGTATTCCTTATGAGATGGGAATAATGCGTAACCATTACATTGGTCGTACTTTTATAGAGCCAACACAAGAGATGCGTGATCTAAAAGTGAAGATGAAACTTTCTCCTATGACAGATATTATTAAAGGGAAGCGTGTCATTGTTATAGATGACTCAATCGTTCGTGGTACTACATCTCGTCGTATTATTCGTATGCTTAAAGAAGCGGGAGCAAGTGAAGTACATATGCGTGTATCTTCTCCTCCAACAACTGATCCATGTTTTTATGGTGTAGACACTCCAAGTAAAGATAAGCTTATAGCGGCAAATATGACTAACCAAGAAATTTGTGATTATATAGAAGCAGATTCTCTTGCATATCTTGATGAACCAGCACTTCTTAGAAGTGTTAATGCGAAGGAAGGTGAAGAGAGTTATTGTACAGCTTGTTTTACCGGTAAGTACATAGTCTAATGAAACAGATATTCACTTATGGTAATTACCTAAAAGAAAAGTTTTCGTGTAAAGTCTATAAAGTTGGTATTAATATCTCAGGTTTTACTTGTCCTAATATTGATGGAACAGTTGCTAAAGGTGGTTGTACATTTTGTGAAAACGATTCATTTTCTGCGAGTACTGATGAAGTTCAGGAACTCAAAGGTTTTCACCTTAACCTTGACTCTAAAGAAAATCCTTTTTTAGATAAACAAATTAAACAACTTGAAATCCAATTTGATGCTATTAGTAAACGCCAAGCAAAAGAATATGGAGCAGAAAAGTTTCTTGTTTATTTTCAATCTTTTACAAATACTTATGCTCCCTTTGATACTCTAAAAGCTTTGTATGAAAAAGCCCTTTCATTTGATAATGTAGTTGGTTTAAGTATAGGAACTCGTTCTGATAGTATTACAGAAGAGACTTTAGAGTACCTAGCGGAGTTAGCAAAAACAAATGAGATATGGCTAGAGTTTGGTATACAGTCCGTATATGATGAAACACTTTTAAGAATTAACCGTGGACATGATAGTGCAAATGTTAAAGAGTGGATTATAAAGTCTAAAAAAGCTGGTGTGAATGTATGTGGACACCTTATATTTGGCCTTGGTGGTGAAACGCAAGAGATGATGCTTGAAACATCACGTGCCGCTTATGAGTGGGGTATAGACTCTGTTAAGTACCATCCTTTATATGTAGTGAAAAAAACAGCCTTAGCAAATGAATTTAATCGTGGAGAGTTTACACCTATTAGCGAAGAGTTATATCTTGATACACTGCTTAAATCAGTACAGATGAAGCCTGAAAATGTAAGTGTACAAAGAGTTACGGCAGGAATAGATGATGATTCACTCCTTTCACCTAAATGGTGTAGAGACAAGAATAAACAAATTAAAAATATTAATGCTGCGTTTAAAAAGATAGGCTTAAAATACTAACTTTTAGTGACCCCAAACCTTAGCAAATTGTGTAGTACTTCTAAAATATGGAGGATATGGAAAGTAAACCCTAAAGGCTTTAGCTTCGCCAGGTGCTAAGTCCTCTGCAACTATGAACTTTTTTGTTATAGATTGTGGCCTAAATTTTAGGCTATTGCCACCTTTAAAGAAGTCCAAAAACCCACTTGTCTTATAAAAATCAACACCTTTTACATTCCCAATAGCATGACCTTTATTTACAAGTTTTATTTCAAATGTAACTTTACCTATTGAGTGCTTACCCTCATTTCTTACAGTTCCTGTGTAAATTATTTTTTCTATACTTAAGAGTCTTTCGTTTTTTAGTTTATGAAGTTTTACTACTTTTGTATACTTGTCAACTGCTAGCACTGAAAATATTGTCAAAATGATGCTTATCAAAGTGATCGAAAACATCATAGCAAAAATATTTTTTTTGCTTTTTTGCTTTGTTGAAGTAACAATTCCTATAATAAAGATGATAAAAATAGCGAAAAATACAAGGTAATGTACATAATTTAGCTCAGTCATTTACAGTCAGCTCCTAAAGTGATATTATAATCTTTTTCATATGTAAAAGGTTCTATTATTATCTTAAACGCGATTGTTTGAGATATAGCAATATCTTCTTCCATTATCGACATATTTTTAAAAGGCTTTAGTTTGTAGAGATAATTTTTAAGAGAATTTCCACCTACCTTATAGGTACTCGCAGTTATTTTACAGCTTTGAAAGTTTCTTTGAGAATCATTTGAGAGGGTGCCCTTTAGAACTATTGCATCTGTAAAGCTTAGTCTCTTTTGACTTGTTATTTTAGTAGTATTTTGAAAGAGTATATCGTGCATTGTAATATAGCCATAGGTAGAACCAACTACAAATATAGTAAACGCGAGTAGTATACATAAAGCAGCTATAAGAGGTTTTCTTCTAAGAACTATGCCTAGAATGACAAAGAGGATAAAGAGAATAAAAACACTAGTAAAAAGAATATAATCATAGACTATAAGATCAGAGATAAACTCTTTTACATTTATCTTCACTAATCTTTCCTTGCATTCTTCTCAGCTATACCACTCATGTTAAATCTACGAGAAAGCTCTTGTTTAACTCTATCTGGAGAGATATTTTTTACAGCTAAGGCAACTAATATATGGTATGTTAAGTCAGCTGCTTCATAAATCATCTCTGCTTCATCGTTGTCTTTATAGGCAAAGCTAAATTCACCAGCTTCTTCAACTACTTTTTTAAGAATAGTGTTCTCACCTTTATGGATGAGTTTTGCTGTCCATGAAGTCTCAGGATCTGCATTTTTACGCTCTTGAATAGTATGGTAAAGTGTGTCTATAACGCCATAAGCAGCAGTTGTATCTACTTCAACTTGAGAATTAGTCTCACCACTTTCTAGTTCTGTAAAAAAACAAGACTTTCTTCCTGTATGACAAGCTACACCTTCTTGAGTGACTTTTATGAGAAGTGTATCGCTATCGCAGTCAATATTAAAAGAGTGTATAGTCTGTGTGTGTCCACTACTTTCACCTTTTTTCCATATACGTTGTTTAGAACGAGAAAAATAGTGTGCAATTTTTGTAGAGAGTGAAAGTTCTAATGCTGCTTTATTCATATAAGCCATCATTAGAACTTCATTCGTTGTAGAATCTTGAACGATAACGGGAAGAAGTTCAGACTTCTCCCAATCCACTCTATTTAAAGCTTCCTCTACCATTATTTAGCCGTAGTTCTTTGTCTAGCATTTTTAGTATCAACCCAAATATTTGGAGTTGACCCACCAGGTGTTAAGAAGATCTTAGCATCTCTGTTTACACTAAGTGCATCATTAAACTTCCCTTGAACTTTCATTTGCTCTAGTTGTAAAAGTTTAGTAGTTAATGACTTAGAAATAAGAATATTTGCTTTGGCTTTTGCATCTGCTTGAATAGTTACAGAGTCTGCAATACCTTGAGCTTCAATTCTTTTCTTTTGTGCTATACCTTCAGCTTCTGCAGCACGTTTAAGAGCTTCTTGTTTTACACGTTGTACATCTTGTTCTGCTTTTTGAACTTCTTGTTTTGCAACTTGAACACGTTCTATCTGCTCTTTTACTTTTTGAGGAAGACCAATTTCACGAAGTTGAACAGACTGTAAATCTGCTGGTGAGTTTTTAAGTCCAACTACACTTTTTCTTACAGCATCATCGATTTCTGTTGCAATTTTATTTCTCATTTGTGGTAATGATTCAGCATCATACTTACCAACTACATTACGAACAACATCACGAACAACAGGATTAATAATCTTGTCTTCCCATGAGAATCCCCAGTTAGATATAGTTTGTGCTGCAAATTGAGAGTTAAGACGATACTGAACAGTAAGTTCAATTGAAACAGGAAGTCCACGTCTGTCTAGTACTGTAATCGCTGGTTTTGAAGTAATACCTGCACTACTATGATTTGCTTCAATACGAGAAGCATAGTTAATAATACGAACTTTTGTATCTACAACATATACCTTTTGAATAATAGGTACGATGAAGTGTAGTCCTGGTAGAAGTGCTTGGTCCTGGTACTTACCATTTGTACTTAAAATACCACGTTGACCCTCTTCGATGATAGTAAAAGGTTTCGCTAAAACCATCATAATTACGACAGCAATAATAAAGTAAACTATTCCAGATTTACCACCCATGTTGAAGTCTATATTTGGCATTTTAGGACCTGTTGGACCGCCACCATTACCGCCAGAAGATTTTTTAGGTCCACCTTCGCTCTTTTTTTTGTTAAAGTAATCATTCATATCTGATGCCATTTTCTATCCTTAATTTTAATTTTATTTTCTATTGGGTGAGGCTAAAGCCACACATCCATTTTTACTGTTCGTCTATATAAGTTAAATAGTGCGCATACTTGGCATTTCTACCAAATACAATGTCAAAGTAAGTACTCTGAATTTTCTCAGTCATTTCGCCACGAGAACCAGAACCTATTTCTCTTGCATCAACTAGTGCAACTGGAGTGATTTCTGCTGCTGTTCCTGTTAAGAATGCTTCATCTGCTACATAAACTTCTTCACGAGTTATACGACGACGAACTACTTTTATACCAAAGTCCTCAGCCATTTCTATAACCATTTTTTGTGTTATAGATTCTAGTGAGTTGTCATTAGGAGGTGTAATAAGTTCTCCATTTTTTACCATGAAAAAACATGCACCACTTGCTTCAGCTACATAGCCTTGGTCATCTAAAAGAAGAGCCTCATCATAACCACAGTCAATAGCTTCATACTTTGCCATTTGTGAGTTAAGATAGTTAGCTGTTGCTTTTGCTTTTCCCATACTTGAAGTATTAGCAGCTCGAGTCATAGAAGCGATTTTAAGCTTGATACCTTTTTGAAGTCCTTCTTCACCAAGATAAGCACCCCATTCCCAAGCTGACATTACAGTCTCTACTGGAGCGTCTTTATGGTAAACACCCATAACACCATAACCTAAAAATGCAAAAGGACGAAGATAAACATTGTCCCCTGTAAATTCATTTTTCTTTACAAGGTCAATTTGAGCTTGACACATCTCTTCAACCGTGTAAGGAATATTGATTAGAGTCATTTTTGCAGACTCTTTTAATCTCTTAGTGTGCTCATTTAAACGAAAGATTGCATAACCTTTTGCAGTTTTGTAAGCTTTCGTTCCTTCGATTACACCATTTCCATAGTGTATTGTGTGTGAAAGGACATGTACCTTGGCATCATTCCAAGCAACAAACTCTCCATTCATCCAAATGTATTTGGCTGCGTCCATAAAATCTCCATAGTTTATAATTATGGCTATTCTATCCAAAATGCTATTTATATAGTATTAACTCTAAGAATATTTGTATATAATTTCGAGAATTAAATATGATTTAGGAAAAATAATTTGGCTGAATATACAGACTATAGAGATATAGATCAAGAACAATTACAACGCGATATTGAAGATATAAAAAAAGTTATAAAGATTGAAAAAAAGGACTTTGATCATCTTTTAAAACTTGAAAGATGGGGCCGTGCTTCAACAATAGTTGGTTCACTAATAATAGCATTAGTGGTTATCATTGGTTCTGGTAATTTTGATGGAATTGTTTTAGAGCAGTTCGACTTTTGGCTCTTTGGTTTAGGGGGAGCTTTTTTAGTTTCAGTTGGCAACCTCTCTAGATGGGCAAACATTACACATCCTATTTTACATGGTGCTTATGACAAAGTACCGAATATCCCTTTCCGATATACAAAAAAAGGTTTTGCTTCTGGAAGTAGAAGATTTATAGATTGGCTTGACTGGATAAAACCTGATGCTTGGGCATATGAACATAACATTATGCACCACTACCATTTAGGCGAGATGGACGATCCTGATAACGTAGAAAAAGACGTTAAATGGATACATGATATGAAGGTACCAATATTTGTAAAATACTTAGTAGTATATGCTTTTGCAATTATTTGGAAAATCGCTTATTACGGACCTAATACTCTAAGAATTTTAGAAAACAAACAGAGAATGGCACGTGGAGAAGAACCGACACTAAAGTATGAGGTTTCTCCTTTTACTAAAAATGGAAAAGAGTTATGGAAAAGTTACTTACTTCCTTATGGACTTTTTCAGTTCGTTTTTTTGCCACTGCTGTTTTTACCATTTGGATTAAGTAGTGTTTTAAGTGCTTTTGTTTTTTTAGTGATAGCAGAGATTATGACAAATTTACATTCATTTTTAGTCATTGTGCCTAATCATTCAGCAGAAGACATTTATCAGTTTTCTACTCCTCATAAAACACAGGGAGAGTACTACTTAAGACAGATTATGGGAAGTGTAAACTATAACACTGGAAGTGATTTTATAGACTTTATGCATGGTTTTTTAAACTACCAGATAGAGCATCACCTTTTTCCAAATATGCCTTTAAGTTTCTATCAAGAGATGCAACCTCTTGTTAAGGAAGTATGTAAAAAACATAACATAGAGTACAGACAAGAGTCTGTATTTAAACGTATGAGAATGACTTTAGAATTGATGGTTGGAAAAACTAAAGTTCTTCGTATTGATGGGGTTTAGTTTCTCTATTTTAGAAATCATATCTTCAAAGGAGGGTGAATATATCTATATTCCCTGTGTCTCCACTCTCAACCGTTCTTAAAGCTACCTTTTTAACTACAGTCCAAAGGTTAGGCATTTTATGCCTACCTTGAGTAGACCTACATAGTAGTATTGGGTTTGTGACACCTATTCAAAGGCATTTACTTCAAGATGAAGAGATTTTAAAGAAGAGACATTTAGTATACGAGAAGGCTAAAGAAGCTAATTCTCTTAGATGGAGTGGTAATACTCGTAATTGGCATTTTATCAAAGAGGTGCATTTAAATCCAAATAAAGTAAAGGCTAATAATACAACAGATATGATAGCAACTGAAATATATTCAAGTTAGACAAAGGTGGTAATTTTTAGGTACTTAATTTGGACAACTAGCCTGACATCTACCGATAGCAGATAGTATTAAGAAAGATTTTTATATTAAATTACTCCAAGAGCTTAGACAAAATCAAGAACAGTACTTTATTCAAAAGTTAGATTATTCTATAGATATAAATCAAGAAGCTAAAAACATATTTTTATATAAAAACTCTAAAGGAAGTAATTATAACTCTCTTGCTGACTTTGATTTTAAAGATACTAAAAAAGGTAATTTTAGATTAGAAATAGATAATGAAAAATATAATTCTAATAGAAACGATAGAGCTACTATTTACGATAAATCTCTAAAAGAAAATCTAGAAAAGACTCTTACGAGAGTAGAAATATCTTTGCTACCTCAAACTTTTAGAAATCTAAGAAAATTAGATAGCTCTAGTAAATTCTTGAGTTATCTAAAAAATGAGATTAGTAAGTATAAAATCTATTATTTTGAAGATATAGATTTAAAAAATGATTGTATAGATTTTTATGAAAGCTCTAATTATTCTATTAGTAAAAGAGCTATTAATAAATTAAATAAAAATTATCTAAAATACAGTGATAAAGTAGATTTAGATTTTAATAGCTTAGAAGAGTTCTTCTGTAATTTTTAAGTAGTTAGAGAAGAACTTATGGTTCTATGGGCGAGTTTCAAAACAGAACTGATGTACATAGTCAAATGAGAACAATAAGTGAAGCAGGTGATGTTGACTTTTTTAAAATCATTGTTGCACCGTATAGTGCTGGTAGACTTATAGATAGTGGGATGGGTACACTCAATGCGAAAAATCAATACTCTTATGAAATTCAAGATGAAAATGCAACACTTCAGTTCTCAGGTACAAGTTCGGTAGGAAAAACTTTTACAAACACAACAGATACCGCAGTTACATACTACTTAAAAGTATTTGCAACAGATGGAGTAAGTATAGGTGGTTATGTTACAGCATATATAAGTTATGGTGAAGATCGTGATGGTGATGGTTACTATACTAAAGACTCTAGAACTTATGATCCTGATGACAATGATCCCTTGATACCAAATTAAAGAAGAATCTAAGTACCGGAAAATAATAAAATATTCAAGGAAAATTAATGAATTTTATAGCTTCAACTGTAAATACATTGAGTTTTCTAAATGCCATAGGACAGGAAGTCTTTTTAATTAGCTTTATATCAAATAGTTTAGATTATAAAAAAGAGGTGGCATGATGGAAGATAAAAGAATAGATAATAATTTTATAGTTATAGGAATGGGCTTTGGTTAATAATTACAATTATTATATCTTACACATTTTTCTTTGCAGGAATAATAGATTGGAATCAAAATATCTCAATATTTGAGATTGTCAAACAAGAAAGTCAAAGAAATGTAAGATTTATTTTTGCAATCTTTTTGTGGGTTCTATCAACAGTTATGGCTTTTTTAAGTTTTTTAAACTTAAAAAAAGAACCAAAGTATTTTACATACCTATATCCAGATAAATTTGTTCACATACCATTTTCAATGGAATTAAGTGAGATAAATCATTCTGATGTACTACATATCAAAAAAAGTTTTTTTCCTCTTTTTGGTAAAAGTCCTAAAAGAATTAATCCTGTACATTTACTGTTAATCATAGTGGTTCCAATTATTCAATCAATATATTTAACGATGTATTTGTATAAGGTCTGCTATTGGGTATGGAATAAAGTAGTATTGAAGAAGAATAGCAAATTGATGATTTTTAATTATATCATTATTTTTAATAAAGAACATGAGTTAATAAATATAAACTTATTCACTCATAAGGATTACTTGATACTTGATGAATATTTATTTAAGTATTTTAATAAACATATTGAAGATTTAGAGATTAATTATAGACTAGTTAAACAAGAAGGAAAATAAAATGCAAGAAATTATATTACAACATGGTAAAGCGACTTATGATACTGCTCAGTTTGTAAAAGAAGTAGTTGATACACAAGCAATTACAAGTGGAAAGATTAAACCAAATAATGTGATATTTACACAAAATAAATTAACGGTTACAGGACATGGTTTAAATTTAGTAATTCCTTTGTATCAAGCATCAGAAGGTCAAAAAGAATGGGATGAGGCTATTGCTAAAGGTTTTGGTGATGTTGCTCAAGATATATTAATTGATGCTCTCTTAACAGCAGGTTATATAATTGTCGTTGGTAGTAATCCAGTTGGTTGGGCAGCAGTTGGACTTAGTGCTGTTGCTTTATCTGCAACATGGGCTAGTTCATTAAGTGGAAAAAGTTTAGGTAAGGTAATAGAAAATGATTTTGATTTAAGTAATACTATGAATGATTTATTAAATGGAACACCAACAACAGCTGCTCTACCAGGATTAGATTCTTTTGATTATCTAGATCCAAATGACCCAAACAATTTTGACCCAAATGATGGTAACAACTTAAATACTGATGATGGAACTGATACCTCAAACCCAGACGACGGCATCCCACCAATAGACCCAACCCCACCAAGAAGAGACCCATTAGTCCTAGACACAGATAAAGATGGTTTTATCTCAACTGTAGCGTTAGCAGACTCAAACACATACTTTGACATAACAGGCGATGGTATAAAAGAGAAAGTAAGCTGGATAGGTGCTAATGATGGGATACTTACTTTCGATAAAAATGAGAATGGTAAAATAGATGGCATAGATGAAGTGTTTGGTAACTTAACTACAAGTGGGTTTGATGAACTTAAACAACTCATAGACTCTAATGCTGATGGCGTTATAGATAAAAGAGATGAACTCTTTAACAGACTTCAAATATGGCATGACACTAACGGTGATGGTATGAGCCAAACAGATGAATTAGTAAGCCTTAAAGAAGAAGGTATAAAAAGTATAAACGCCAATAATGTCTTAACAACAGATATAGAACTAGGTGGAGCCACTTTATCCGAAGCGAGTAAATATACTGATAGCGAAGGTAACAAAGAACTAGTAGCAGATATAAACCTAGAATACAATCCACTCCTAACAACCATAGACACTACAACCATACCAGACTATAGCATAGACCTAGATACACTAACCCTACCAAATCTAAGAGGATACGGACTCTTTCTAAACAGCTTCATAAGCTACAACATAAACGATAGCCTCAAAGCCAAAGCACAAGAGTTAGTGACAGGGGTAGAGAGTATGAGTAGTGGCTTTACAGAGTTTATAGAAATATGGTCAGGTTATACTGAGTATGTAAATGGCGTTAAAGAGAAGTTTAACATAAGTGGAGATATAGGACTAAGTGAGTTAGATAAAAAAGTATGGATAATAGATAGACTTTTTGGTAGAAACACAAATGCAACTGCTATAGAAACTAACTTCGAAAAAGAGATGAAAGAGTTCCAAAGCACAACTGTAATAAGTAAAACCTCTTCAAGTGTAACCATAGACTTTCAAAAAGATTACTACAACAACTACTTCCAAAAAGAGATACTAGATAGATATGAGGGTGCATTTGCACTGCAGGCTTTTTATAAGTTTGATGGTGCTCATTATGATGCTAGAGAGGTGGCATGATGATACTGTATAAAAGGGTCTTAATCATGTTATTTATATTATTGGCATTAAGTACAACCTTAATGGCCGGGTGGGGTGGACTGAAATATGATAATTATGCTAGTCATATTTCAAGTGAAATTGACAGAGTTTTTATCAAATATAATTTATGTAAGGACATTAGACGAGATTGTCAGGAAAAACAACTATTCTTTATGAATCAAGCAGAACCTAAAATTCAGGTAATGGTTAATTCGATAGAAAACTATAAAATAATTAACGAAATTATTACAATTGTCATTGATGAATTTGAATTATCAAAAAAAAATGGTGATAAAGATTTAACAATATACTTGAGTTTTAGTAGAAAGAATGAGAAACAAACCGGATTTTTTAGCAGTTTATTTAATGATGATGATTTTATAGAATTAGAATTAAAATTACAAGGAGAAGAAAAATGAGTAATGCAATGGTGAATATTATGGTGGACAATGGAATATATGATAAGAAAGATCCTAACTTTATTCCACATACCTTTTTAAAACTTACACATCCAGATGAGGAAACACCCCTGTGAGTGAATCTCCACTTTAAGGCTGCAACAAACAAATAGATATAACAAAAACGAGGAGACCAATAATTTACCCTAGCGGGAAAATTATTGCTCACGACAAACGTTATATCCAAAAAGCCACATTATCTGGAAGTTTGAATATGCCTATTTATGAAAGTAAATTGGTAAATTAAATGTTCGGAGATTTTATGAAAAAATTAGTTTTAGGATTAGCAATGTTAGGTTTATTAACAAGTTCAGCACATGCAAAAAAGTTACAACTTGTATGTCATACTTGGTTGGTGCAACATCTGAAACGACTTGTAGCGGTGATTATAGTGGTAAAACTACAATGCAAAAGCTGTATAAAAAAGGTTGGAAGTTTCTTGGTAACATTAGTGGAACAAGTAGGTTTGTTTTAGTATTTGAAAAATAATCTTAAAATTTAATAACAAAATATAAATCATTTTGATAAAATGGTTTATATTTAAAACTGGAGTTTAATATGTTAGCTTTAAAACAAGAACAACTATTTGATGAAATAGATATTTTACCAATAGATTTAAAAACTAAAATTGTTGATAAGATATTAGCTAGTATCACACCTTTAAACACTTCAATAGACTCACTATGGATAAAAGAAGTAAACAGAAGAAAAAATGATATTGAAACAAACAGTGTACCACTTATTGATGGGGATGAAGTTTTTCAAAAAATAGCTAAAAGATTAAATTCATAAATGAAATACTTATTTCATCCAGATGCTGAACTTGAACTAAATGCTGCAGTTGACTACTATGAAGAATGCAAAACAAATCTTGGCTCAGAATTCGCTTATGAAGTCCAAAAAACAATCCAAAGAATTTTAGCTTTCCCAACTGCTTGGCAAAAACTAGATGGAGATATACGAAGATGTCTGACAAACCGTTTTCCTTTCGGAGTAATTTACTACAAACGAGATGAAGAGATTATTATTTTAGCCATTATGCAACTCCAAAGAAAACCCAACTACTGGAAAAAGAGAAAGATATAACAAAAACGAGGAGACTAATAATTTCCCTAGCGTGAAATTATCGCTCACGACAACCGTTCAAAAGGAAATTATATAAATGAAAAGCTTATACTATATTATGAGCATATTAATAATTGGATTTAGTGGTTGTGCAGGACCAAACCCAAATATAGGAGAGCGAACCGCTGATGTTGCTTGGCATCAGGGAGATACTCAATCTGCACATGGAATCATAAAGAAAAAAGCTATTGTTGGTTACCCGTGGGCACAATTAAGACTAGGTGTTATGTACGAACTTGGAGTATCTGTAGAAAAAAATATACCAGAAGCGATAAAATGGTATAAACTTGCTGCGGCTCAAAAGTCAGATACTAAATGGGCAGATGGATATATTATTGGTGCGATTGGAGAGCAAGGTTTTTTTGGTCAAAATAGTGATGCTCGAATCGCACAATATCAATTAGCTAATATATATTTAACTGGAAACGGAGTAGAAAAAAACATTAAGCAAGCCTATAGATATATTGCTCCCGTAGTAAAAGAAACTAAAGGTTCCCCAATTTTTTACTGTTGTGAGTTTTCTGGAGGACAATGGATACCAGCAGAGAAAATAGAAAAAACATACAAACAAACGATATCTCAATTAACAAAAGATGAAGTTTCTACACTAGATATAGAGTTAAGGTAACACAAAAAACATAACAAACTCGAAGAGACTAATAATTTACTCTAGCGGGAAAATTATTGGTCTCCTCGTACTTGTTATATCTAAACTTATAAATATCTTTCTATCGCTAGTGCTCCATGAAATACACCTAAAATATCTATAGTTTCTGCATCTTTAATAAAATATGCAATGCGATAGTGTCCATAAAGTAAAATCCTAATTTCATTATTTGTGTCATTTTGATATGGATAGCCAACTTTTGGGAATGTAGACAAGATTTGAGTTTTAGTAAAAATTTCGTTTACAACTCTCTTGGCTATTTTTGAGTATCTTGTGCAATGAGGTCATGAATATCTTTAAGCCAAAAACTTGCTTCATCGGTCCAATTAATATTTACCATTGCTTGATTCTATGTTCCATCTCTTTGCTTGAAATGGTTTTACCATTTTTAGAATCTTCTAAACCCTTTTTTATCATTCTGTCAAATGCAAGCTCTTTTATAATCTCATCATAAGAAGTATCTGTTGGAAGTGAGTCGATAATGCTTTTTGCCATAATTATAGGTGCAGTCATAATTTACCTTTTTGTTTATATTAGGATTATTATAACAGAACTCAAGCGAATTTCACTTGAGTTCTTAATACATAAAAATATTTTACTGAATTAAAGCATTAAATTTAGGATTTTAAATATATTTCAAAAGAATAAACCGTTATAGAAGTTCAGATACAACAAAACATAAGAATGCACGACAACCGTTCTCATTAAATGCTAACAAACTAAGTCAAAAAACATCTCCCTTTCTCTCGTAACCATTATGTAACCAAACTTTTCTATAATTCCATATAAAATAAATATTATTTAAGACCTACAAGGAACTTCCCATGCAAGTTATGAACATAAAAAAATTCTCTTTTACTTACCATGGGGTGGAGCATCCATCTCTTCGTGATATAACACTTCCTATTAAGAAAAACAAGATCACAGCTCTTATAGGTCCAAGTGGTTGTGGAAAGTCTACACTTCTTCGTAGTATGAACCGTATTCACGATTTATACCCTGGCAATAAGTATGATGGAAAGATAGAATTACTTAATCAAGTAAATGGAAGTATGCAAAATATATTAGATATTAAAAAAGAAAATGAATTTATAGAACTGCGTCAAAGAGTAGGGATGATTTTTCAAAAGCCTACTCCCTTTCCAATGAGTACTTTTGATAATGTCGCTTACGGCCTTAAAATTTCAGGGCTTAAAAACAAAACAGAATTAGCTGATAGAGTAGAACAAGCACTCAAGGATGGAGCACTGTGGAAAGAGGTTCATGACAGATGAGGAAAGTCTGCAATGGGTCTTTCAGGTGGACAGCAACAGCGTTTATGTATAGCACGAGCCGTTGCCGTAAAACCAGAAGTACTTCTTTTTGATGAACCTACTTCAGCACTTGACCCAATAAGCACAGGGGCTATTGAAGAACTTTTAGTAGAACTAAAAAAAGACATAAGTATCTGTATCGTCACACACAATATGCAACAAGCTTCTCGTATTAGTGACTACACCGCATTTATGTATTTAGGTGATTTAGTCGAGTATGACAAAACAGAAAATATTTTCTTAAATCCAAAAGAGAATAGAACAGAAGATTATATCACTGGCCGTTTCGGTTAATAAGGGTTAAAACCCAATGCAACAAACTACTAAATAGTTTGTGTATAAGGGTTAAAACCCAATGCAACAAACTACTAAATAGTTTGTGTATAAGGGCTAAACCCCAAAATAAAGGAAAAAATATGTTACCAAATTTTAAAACTAATGTAGATGGAATAAAAGAGAAGTTAATAAAAATAGGGAGTGGTTTATTAGAAGCTAATAAACTTATACTTTCAGCCTTAAATGATTGTGAAGAACAAAAATTTATTGATGCAAGAGCAAATATTAAGAACATTGCTTCAAAAACAGATGAAGTAGATAATGCGATCATTAAAGTTTTAGCTCTTTATACACCTGAAGCTAGAGACCTTAGACAGGTTATAGCTTATCTTAAAATCACAAATGAACTCTCACGAGCTTGTTCAAGTACTAGAAGTTTCATACGTGGTTTTACAGATGTTTGTAATGATGTAGATGTTGCTACCATTAAAGAGTATGCACTTCCAATGCAGTCCTCAACAGTAAAAGCAATACAACTTACTCTTAATACTCTTAGCTGTGAAGATGAAGAAGAGATTCAAGAGATATATAATGAGATTCTAATCGAAGAGAGTAAGTCTGATGACTTGTATGAGATGGTAGAACGTAATCTTTATCTTCAGGCAGATGATGCAAATAGTTTTGAGAAGTACCATAAAATGTTAAAAGCTTTAAGAAAAAGTACAAAAATTGCCTCACGTGCGATGAGTATAGCAAACCTTCTCGTATATGCCAAAGTTGGTGGTAATTTTCATAACTAGGTAAATTAGATACAATACTTTTATGAATAATACAATATTAATCGTTGAAGAAGTGAACTCAAAATGCAATTAACTAACCAAACAATTCTAATTGTAGAAGACTCAGAAGATATTTTAGACCTTATGGAGTATACACTCTCCAAAGATGGTTACGATGTTATAACCTGTGTAGATACATCAAATGTAAGGGATATACTGGATGAAGAAGAAATTTCTGCGATACTGATGGATAGAAACTTACCTGGAATTGATGGGAGTGTTTTCATCTCACAAATTCGAGAAGAGGGTTACAATCATCCAGTGATTTATGTAAGTGCTAAAGATTCAAGTGAAGATATAATCGAGGGGCTTGATAGTGGCGGAGATGACTACATTACAAAACCATTTAATGTTAATGAGCTTAAAGCAAGAGTAAAATCTCTTATAAGAAGAACATCAAAAAAACAAAAAATTATAAAATATAAAGACATTACATATAATTCTTCCAACAAAATATTTAGTATTGAGGGAGAAGATGTAAAACTTACCACACTAGAACATGACTTACTTTTAGAGTTTCTTAAAAATCAAAATATACTTCTTAGTCGAGAGACCCTTCTTGAAAATGTTTGGAAAAATAGTGAAAACAAACAGCTAAAAACTGTAAATGTAGCTATAAAGAGACTTAAAGAGAGCATTGACCCTAAGGGTGAAAAAAACTACATAGAAGCAGTTCGTGGGGAGGGTTACAAACTTTGCTAAAATTTCATGAGATTGTACTTAGAAAGATACTCCTAGTTCTTGGAATACTTTTTATAGTGTTAGGTTCCCTCATTTACTTCTGGATAAAAGATTTTTATATCTCTCAAACGCGAGAGGCACTTCTCAATAACATCAAAATAATTTCTCTTAATCTGAAGAATAAACCTAACTTAGACAGGATAGCTACAAACATAAAAAATGACTTAGGTCTGCGTTTGACCATTATCTCTCTAGATGGAGTAGTTGTTGCAGAGTCCCATAAAGATAAAACAAAACTTGATAACCATAAATATAGAGCAGAAATTATGGAAGCAGATAAAGATAAGTATGGTTCCATCATTAGACACTCAAATAGTATAGAGAAAGATTTTTTATATGTTGCAAAAAAGTATAAATATGATGATAAGTTTTTTTACATTAGAGTCTCAAAAGCACTTGAAAGCATTAATGAAAAAATATATATTTTAGGTGCTGAGATACTTTTCACTTTAGCTATTTTTTTTATTATTATCTTTATTATTACTTATAAAATTAGTACTAGTATAGAAAGAGAATTCCAGAAAATTGCTACATTCTTGAGCTCTCTTACAAAAAAGAATAAAAATACATATATCACATCCACTCTTTCATTGGAATTTCAAAGTATTACTTCCCTTTTGACAAAAGTTTCACAAATTCTTGTTAAAAAAGAGAAGCAAAAAAGTAAATTTACAGATAAACTACAGAGTTCCAATAAACAAAAAGATGACATAATCTCTGCGATTAGTCATGAGTTTAAAAACCCAATTGCTGTTATTAATGGATATTCTCAAACACTTATGGATGATGAGGATATCAATCCTAACATAAGAAAGAAGTTCTTGAGTAAAATTTATAACAATGGAATAAAACTCAGTGAGCTCATAGACACACTGAGACTCTCAAGTAAACTAGATAGTGGGCAACAAGCTATGCACTTTAAGACTACTAATCTTTATGAACTCATCAATGATTCAGTAGAAAACATTAGACTCAGTTACAACAACAGAGAAGTTATTATAAGTGGTGATAAAGATATAGTTATTAAAGTGGATGCTTCATTATTTAGTGTTGTCATCACAAATCTCGTTGAGAATGCTTTTAAGTACTCAGAAGATGAGGTGCATATAGAATTTACGCAGGAGAGTCTAAAAATTATAGATAGCGGAATAGGTATATCTCAAAAAAATCTTTTAAACATTACTGAAAAGTTTTATCGTGTTCATGAAAATAGTTGGAATAATTCTCTTGGATTGGGGCTATTTATAGTAAGTAATATACTAAATCTTCATCACTTTAAGCTAGGGATAACTAGTAAAGAAAATGAAGGTTCAACCTTTAGTATAAAGTTTTAAGAATTACCTTTTCTTTGGAGCTGATTTTTCTGTAGCTTTTTTAGCTGCTGCTTTTGCTCTAGTTACTGCTTTAACAACTTTCTTCTTTAAAACTTTTGCCATTTTTATTTAAATATGATTAAGTTTAATTATATAACTTTAATTTATTTCTTATAAATACGATATATGTAAAAGGATTAGAGCTTCAAGAGTGTGGTACCGAAGAGGGGATTTGAACCCCTAAGCCTTGAGGCGGGGCATTTTGAGTGCCCTATGTATACCATTCCATCACTTCGGCTGATTTAGAAGTATGATTATATTCTTTGTTGTCTTAAGAAAGAGATAAAATTACATATAAAGTGATAATAACTACCCTAATCCTATAAAACAGCATCTTAAAAACAGTAGTTAAATACAATTCTGCATTGCTAACTTTCATGAAAGTAAAACTACGTATTAATATAAAGACAATGCACTTCTATGGGATGCTAACAATTGTCATTTCAACCAGTTTTTAGTGACAATTACCAGAAGTATGATTTGAATATTCTATACCTAATGGTGGAAACTCTATAAAAAACAACAGATTAATAGATGATATGGAATTTAATCTAGATGGCAAAGTTTCGATTAGAATATAACTTTACGAAACAATCAAATAAATTGATGACTTTTTAATCAATAATAAATAGAGACTTACAGATTAATGAGTTATAATACTTTAAATTATAATTTCAGGAGAAATAAATGGGTAAATTTGTTAATAATACAGAAGAGTTTTTTACTTTTTGTGAAGAAAATGATGTTCAATTTGTAGATTTTAGATTTACAGATATTAAAGGTGCATGGCACCATATTAGTTACAGGATGAGTGCTGTAAACGCTGGTCAACTTGAGAATGGTCTTCCGTTTGATGGTTCTTCTATCGAAGCATGGCAGCCAATTAATAAGTCTGATATGTTACTAAAGCCTGAGGTAGATACTGCATTTCTGGATCCATTTACTGCTGATCCAACTATCATCGTTATCTGTGACGTTTATGACATTTACAAAGATCAAGCATACGAAAGATGTCCACGTTCAATTGCTAAGAAGTCTCTTAAGCATGCTGATGAAATAGGTATTGCAGATACTGCATACTTTGGTCCTGAAAATGAATTTTTTATGTTTGACTCTGTAACTTTTGTTGATAACATCAATGAAGCTGGTTACAAAGTTGATACTGAAGAGGGTGAATGGAATTCAAATAATCCATACCCAGATATGTACAACACTGGTCACAGACCAGGAACTAAGGGTGGTTACTTCCCAGTTGCACCAACAGATTCTGCTGTTGATATCCGTGCTGAGATGATGCAAGTTCTTGAGCAAGTTGGTCTTGAAGTTGTTCTTGGTCACCACGAAGTTGCACAAGGTCAACATGAGCTAGGGATAGTTTTCTCTGATCTTATCGGTGCTGCTGATAATGTTCAAAAGTATAAGTATGTTGTAAAAATGATTGCACACCTTAATGGTAAAACTGCTACATTTATGCCTAAACCACTTTATGGTGATAATGGTAACGGTATGCACGTTCATCAATCACTATGGAAAGATGGTAAAAACCTTTTCTATGCACCAGGTAACTATGCAAATCTTTCAGAGATGGCTGTTCACTATGCAGGTGGTATTTTTAAGCATTCTCATGCTGTTGCTGCGTTTACTAACCCAACAACTAACTCTTACAAGAGACTTATTCCAGGTTATGAGGCTCCAAGTATCTTAACTTACTCTTCTCAAAATCGTTCTGCAGCTTGTCGTATCCCTTATGGTGCTGGCGAAATGGCTACACGTATTGAAATGAGATTCCCAGATTCTACTGCTTGTCCTTACTTAGCATTTGCTGTAATGATGATGGCTGGTCTTGATGGTATCAAACAAGCTACTGTTCCTGTTGGTCCAATGGATGAAGATTTATTTGAACTTTCTCTTGATGAAATCCGTGAGAAAAAGATTCCTCAAATGCCACACACATTACGCTCTGCACTAGAAGGTCTTATCGGTGATAATGATTTCTTAAAACCAGTATTTACTGAAGAATTTATCAATGCTTACCAGCACTATAGATTTGAGCGTGATGTATGGCCAGATGAAGGTCGTCCAACTGCTTACGAGTTTAAAACTACATACCAGTGTTAATAAAAGCGAGAATTATCTCGCTTTTACCTCTTCTTTTGAATTAATTGATATCTTTTGTTATAATATATAATAATGAATCTAAGTACATCTAACCAAGTCCCAATTAAAATAAAATCTCGTAAAAATCCTATGGGAGAGTACTCTCATCTAAACACTGAAGAACTATTCAGAGCGGTAAAAGAAAGTGCACATTCAAAGTATCGTGCAGACTTTGATATGTTACTTGGTCTTTTTCTAGAACGTTATGATGCTAGAGAAAAAGAACTAGATGAGTTAAATAAAGTTTTAGAAAGACGAATGCAAGAGGAAGTAAATCTCTCTAAGGCAAATCATAAACGCTTTGAACAACAAGCTAAGATGGCAGCTATGGGTGAAATGATGGATGCAGTTGCTCATCAATGGAAACAACCTTTAAACGCTCTTTCAATGATGTCTGATATGCTTGTTGAGGACTTTAGTAATTCATTAGTAGATCAAGAGTATATTGATAGTTTATCTTGTGATACTCAAGTTCAGATTGAGCATATGATAACAACATTACAAGAATTTAGAGATTTTTTTAGACCAAAAGAGACTAAAGAGAGTTTTGGTCTTAAGCGTTGTGTACAGTCCGTGATGCTTTTAGTGAATGATGAGTTTATGAAAAATTATATTACTATAGATATAAACTGTGAAAAGGAAATCTTGATCCATGGTATTGAAAATGAGTTTAAGCACCTTGTCTTAAATATAATTAACAATGCAAAAGATGCCTTTAACGAAAAAAGTATTCAAAAAAGAACAATTACTATTAATATTTATAAAAATGACATTTATAATTGTGTTGATTTTGAAGATTCTGCTGGAGGTATTCCTCTTAATGTTATCAATCATGTTTTTAAGCCAGAAGTGACAACAAAAGTAGATGGAAAAGGTACAGGAATAGGACTTTATATGAGTACTCAAATCGCTGAAAAACTTGGTGGAAAACTAAGTGTAAAAAATGTCAACAATGGAGCTTGCTTCCTTCTTCAAATACCTTTATAACTACAAATTAGATATAATCGCAATATAGTAACAATATGTAAGAGTGCTGTTATTTTAAAATATCAAGTGAAGGATTCATAATGAATCAGATTTCAATAGGTAAGTATAGAGCTTACCCCCAAATAAAGTTGCCATCTCGCCAATGGCCAAACAATACAATAACATCCGCTCCTATATGGTGTAGTGTAGATTTACGTGATGGTAATCAAGCACTTGTTAACCCTATGTCAATGGAGAAAAAACTTGAATTATTCGCACTCTTACTCAAACTTGGATTTAAAGAAATAGAGGTTGGATTTCCTTCCGCATCTGCTGTAGAATTTGATTTCTTACGTCGTCTTGTTGATGATAATCTTATTCCAGACGATGTTACGGTTCAGGTACTTGTTCAAGCTCGTGAGCACCTTATAGAAAAAACATTTGAATCACTTAAGGGTGTTAAAAAAGCTACGGTTCATCTTTACAATTCAACTTCCGTTGCACAAAGAAAAATAGTTTTTGGAAAAACAAAAGAAGAAATCACAGCACTTGCATTAGCTGGAGTTAAGCTTGTTAAAAAACATGAAAAATCTCACGATGGACAAATTTGCTTAGAGTATTCTCCGGAGAGTTTTACTGGAACTGAGTTAGAGTTTGCAGCTGAAATATCAAATGCAGTAACGGCTTGTTGGGGTATCAGTCCTACTCGTAAAGTCATCATAAATCTTCCAGCAACTGTGGAAATGGCAACACCAAATATTTATGCCGACCAGATAGAATGGATGGCTCAGAATTTAGACAACCGTGAAAACGTAATTATCTCTACTCACACGCATAATGACAGAGGAACTTCGGTAGCAGCAACTGAGCTTGCACTTTTAGCAGGAGCAGATAGAGTCGAGGGGACACTTTTGAGTAATGGTGAGAGAACTGGTAATGTAGACATCATTACTCTAGCTCTAAACATGACAACTCAAGGTGTTGACTCGCAGTTAGATTTTAGCAATGTTGATGAAGTCTTGGATGTAGTTGAGAGATGTACAGAGATAGATACTCATGTTCGTCATCCATATGTTGGAGAACTTGTATATACGGCTTTTTCAGGTTCACATCAAGATGCAATAAAAAAAGGTATGAGTTATCAAGCAGAGAAAGAAGATTCTTTTTGGGAAGTTCCATATCTTCCAATTGATCCGGCTGATGTAGGCCGTACTTATGAGAGTATTATTAGAATAAATTCTCAATCAGGTAAAGGTGGAGTGGCTTATATACTTGAAAAAAATTATGGATACCAACTACCAAAGGCTATGCATCCTGAAATAGCCAAGGCTGTACAAACATTGACTGAAACAAAGGGACGAGAGTTAGAAAATCAAGAAATTTTAGACGTTTTTAAAAAGACTTATCTAGAAGTTCAAGAGCATATTTCTTTAGTTGATTTTACATTTACATCTGATAAGAAAGTTTCTAAATGTACATTGACTTATCTTTACGATGGCAAAGAGGTTATATCTAATGGCGAAGGAAATGGTCCAATAGACGCTTGTAAAAAAGCACTAAGCAAGGATTATAAACATAAGTTTAGTATAAACTCTTACTCTGAACACTCTCGTGGAGACAAAAGTTGTGCCCAAGCAGTTTCATATATTGAACTTCTTAGCGATATAGGAAATATGCATTTTGGAGTAGGTGTTGATAACGACATTGCAACAGCATCTATTAAAGCAATGTTCTGTGCTCTTAATAGGACATTTAACTAAAAAAGAAGTTCCGCTTCAGGGTCAGAGTTATCCTCTGTCCTGGGTGGTTTAGATATATCACTAAAGTATTCTTTTTCCCCATCATACTCTACTTCAATAATTCCCTCAGGAACATCAAACTTACGCTTAATCTGTGGATATAACTTAAGTACACTTCTGTAAAAATGAGAAAAAGCTGGTCCAGCAACTCGTCCACCAGTCTCTCTATTATGCATTGGAGTATTATTATCGTTTCCAAACCAAACTACAGTTGTCATAGTTGGAGAATACCCTGCTAACCAACCATCTACATTGTTATTAGTTGTTCCAGTTTTACCTGCTAACTCTAAACCTCTCACTCGAGCTCTTCTAGCAGTACCGCGTTGAACAACATCTCTTAAAATTGTTGTCATTATATAGGCCTGAGTAGGAACTGTGATTTGATGTGACACTTCTGTTCTTTCATAGATAGTCTTGTTTCTTTGATCAATTCTTAATATCATCTGTGGTTTAACTTTTTTTCCATTGTTCGCAAATGAAGTATAGTTTTCGGCTAACTCAAGCGGAGACATTGACATTGTTCCAAGTGAGATGGAGAGGTCTTTAGGAATGTGCTTAATATCATATTTCTTAAGTCTTTTAATAAGTGTTTTTAGCCCTATATCGTTTACAAGGTTAATTGTTGCAAGGTTTCTTGAGTGTATGAGAGCTTCTCGCAAACTCACTATGCCCTTATAATTTTTCTCATAGTTTCTAGGACGCCATTTCATATCTTCACCATTCTTTTGATACTCATAAGTTTTGGCAATATCAACAAGTTGTGTAGCTCCTGAGAATCCTAAGTCAACAGCAACTTGATAGATAAAAGGCTTAAACGCAGAACCTGGCTGACGACGACCTTGTGTGGCACGGTTGAATGAGCTCACTTTATAGTCAACACTCCCAACAAGAGCTAATATATCTCCACTGCTTGAGTCAACTGAAACTAAAGCACCATTTAGTTGTGAGATATTTACATCCTGAAGTACAAAGCTTTCATCTTTTTGAAGTTTTTTTAAATCTTTTGCTTTGTACTTATCCACTCGACCTATAGAAGCTTTATAAGCAAATTCTAAGGCTTTTATTGCTAATTGCTGTAGTCTTAAATCTATTGAAGTGTAAATTTCATAACCACCACTTTTAAAGTTGTCAATACCAATAGCTCTAAATCTACGTGCTACTTCATCTACGATAAAGGGAGCTTTGTTCTGTGTTAATGTAGTGTTAAAAACTTTAGGATTCTGGGCAATCGCATTGTCGTATGTTATGTCATCTATCCAACCTAAAACATGCATTCTTTTTATAACTCTATTTGCTCTACCCATTGAGATTTCATAGTTTTTTGTTGGTGCATATGTACTGGGCGCTTTTGGTAAACCTACTAAAATAGCCATCTCTTTAAGTGTGAGTTCATTGAGGTGTTTATGAAAGTATCCATCTGCAGCTGTTCTTATACCATAGTATCCATGCCCATAGTATATTTCATTGAGGTAGCATTCTAATATTTGCTCTTTTGAAAGAGAGAGTTCTACTTTTATAGCAAAGATTGCTTCTTTTATTTTACGAGATAATTTTTTATCTCTCGTGAGAAGAACATTTTTAACAAGTTGTTGAGTGATTGTACTTGCACCCTCAACCGCACGACCTGCGCGGATAACTTTTATAACAGCCCGAAAGATTGCGTCAATATTTATTCCGGGATGTTCAAAAAATGTTGTATCTTCTATTGCGACAAGAGCTTCTATTATGCGAGGTGGAATAGTCTCAAAAGGTGCAAAATATCTATGTTCACCTTGAAATATATTTGCTATTTTTTCACCATGTTTATCATAAATTCTACTTGTAAGAGATGGTCTGTAATTCTCTAACGGTGAGATATCATAGTCAAAAAAGAGAAGGAAGTAGGCAACAAGAACAAATGGAGAAATGAAACCTATAATAAATAGTGTTAGTAGTGTTCTTTTTATCATTTCCTAAATTCCCTATTAACAAAATTTGATTCTATGAGTACTTTTGTATACTCTTGTTTTGGTGAGCTAATTATATCACTCATTTTACCACTCTCAATTATTTTTCCATTTTTAAGAACGGCTATATCTTGACAAAGTACTTTTACTGAAGTTATATCATGTGTTACAAAGAGTATCTTAAAATGCTCTTTTTTTTGCAAGTCGCCCAGTAGCTGTAGGATAAGCTCTCTTGTCTGTGGGTCTAGTGCTGTTGTTGGTTCATCTAGAAGTAAAAGTTTTGGACTTATACTCAAAGCCATTGCTATAAGAACACGTTGTAACTGTCCACCGGAAAGCTCAGGTGGGAATCTTTCTAAAAGTTCATAATCTAAATCAACCTTATCAAATAATTCTTTTATCAATAACTCTTTAACAAAGAACTGTTTTTTTATCTTCGTAAGAGGGGAGAGTGCCGTAAATGGGTTTTGAGGTATAAACGCGACACTCTCTCCTGCTATTAAGTCAAAATCAGAATTGATCTTGAGTTCGCAAGACATATCTTGGGGGAGTATAGACAGAAGAGCTTTTAAAGTTAGGCTTTTACCACTGCCGCTTTCACCGACTAAAGCTAGAGACGTATCTATGTTCAAATTAATATCTACTAGGTTGTTATTCTTGTGTGTGATTACTAATTTTTCTATTTTCATTATTGCATCTTACTTAAGTGTTTACATAAGTCTTTTAATGACTCTTCACTTTGTGATACTCTCGCAATAAGCCTAATAATTGCACTTTTAACGGTTGGTTGACGTATAGCACCTACTCCAAAACCTAATGAAAAAAGTTCATTTTTTATATCGAGGACTTTTTGATTGCTTCCAATTAAAATAGGAACTATGAGGCCTTTAACTTGAATGCCGAGAATTTCACTAATAATATATTGTCTGCGTTTAATTGCTTTATTTAAAGTATCTTTATTGTTTAAAATATATTCAAGTGACTTATGAGCTAAGAGTGTGTCATATAAAGAGAGAGCAGTTGCATATACAATAGGTTTTGCACGATTAAGTAGATACTCAACTATGTGCTCATCCGCTAGTATAAAAGCACCAAAGCTACCATAAGATTTACCGAGTGTTCCCATCTTAATATGATTCTTTTTTGGAGTAATGTTATAGTAATCAAAAACACCCATAAGGCTATCACCAATTACACCACTACTATGAGCTTCATCAACTATTAGTATAGCATTTGAATCATCTGCAATCTTAAAGACTTTCTTAGGACAAAGATCACCGTCCATAGAATATATACCTTCTACCGCAACTATTTTACGTTTAGCATGAGAGTTTTTTAGAAGTGAGTTTAGCCCATCCATATCATTATGTTTGAAAAAAACTACATCAATGTTGTTGAGATTTGAGGCTAAAACACCAGATGCATGATAAAGCTCATCCATAAAAAGAGTGTCTCCTTTACGTACAAGGGCCTCGATTAAAGCAATATTTGCATTAAAACCACTTCCTACAATTATGCCCGATTCAAAGTTGTTTGCCTTACAAAGTGCATCTTCAAAATCTTTATGAATTTGATGATATCCGTTGACAAGGAGAGATGCTTTCGCACTATGAACTTCTAAGTTTGAAAGTTCTTGGGATGTTTTTTCGTGAAGTTCTTTGTTGTGAGCGAGGCCAAGGTAATCATTAGAAGCGAAATCTTTAATGGAGTAGTTTATAACTTCACGAGTTCTATAGCGACCTGATTTTTTAAGTGCTTTTAACTCGTTTTCATAA
This sequence comes from Sulfurimonas sp., assembly GCF_018698455.1. Classification (GTDB taxonomy): domain Bacteria; phylum Campylobacterota; class Campylobacteria; order Campylobacterales; family Sulfurimonadaceae; genus Sulfurimonas. Next base: position 39,896 of record NZ_JABIOQ010000002.1, read on the forward strand.
AACATTAGATAAATCTTTGAAGGACTTCTATACTGAGTCCCATAGCAGTACTTTCATAGCCTCTAACTTCTTTGATGTAAGATTTACAAAATCCTTCAACCATACAAGCACCAGCCTTACCCTTCCATTCACCATTTTTGAGGTAATTTTCAAGGTCTTCTTCATCAAACTTATCAAAAAGATAGTCTGTTTGACTGATATCTATAATCTTTTTCTCTACAGAGTGGTAAATCATACAGGTAATAATACTCGTAATATTTCCACTTTGTGTAGATAAAATATAACGAGCATCATCAATGGATTTTGCTTTTCGCAGTATTTTTCCTTGAGCTGTGACAACGGTATCGGCGACTAAAAGGGGCATGTCTTCATAGCCAAAAGCGGTAATGTTGGCATTATACTTTCCAAGTGTAGCTTGATATACAAAATTTTTAGGAGAGGTCGCGACGATGCTGTCCTCATCATAATCAATGCTTTCTTGCTTGAACGCGACACCTGCGTTTGTAAGAAGCATATGTCGTGTTTGAGATGAAGAAGCTAGACGTAGCATTTAAAAAACTGAAGAGAAATATGAACCTAGAAATATAGCGATAGTTCCAAGTGTGATATTTAGCGGAACCATAAAACGACCGATCATACCAAGTTGATTTTTAGCTGTTACAAAGTCACCTTGCACAAGAGCTTTTGCTGCTTTGTTTCTTCTGTAAACCATCACTAAATATGCAATGAACATAACAGTCCAAATACCTTCTTTAGCATAACCAATAGTTTTATAGTCAGTAGAAGAAATTGAATAGCCTTTAATCATTAAAACAGCTGTGACAACGAGTATAAGTATAAAAGGAGCGACTATAATAAAAAGGTTTTTGAGTGCATGAGAAACTCTCTCTAAACGCTGTCCTGGAGATTCTATCTCCATAAATGATGGATGTGCGGCATAACGAAGTGCTACCATCCCTCCAACCCAAACAACAGCAGAGATTACATGTAAAAAAACTATGTATGTTTTATATTCTAAGAAAAATTCAGTCATTATGCAAGAGCCTTTGTAATAAATTCTAAAGAAGCAACTTTTGCTTCTGGTAGTTTAGCAGGAAGTTTCCCACCAGCTTGAGCGAAGTCTGGCCGACCGCCACCACCGCCACCAAGTATAGGAGCAATATTTTTAATCCAGTCTCCAGCTTTTGCATTGGCATTTTTTACACCACAAGCTATGAGAACTTTATCTCCTTTTACTTGAAAGAGCATAGCACAGAGTTTCTCATTGTCATTTTTAAGTGCGTCTATCTTCTCTTTGATATCACCAGTTGGGTACTCTTCAACTATTACAGAAACACCATTTACTTCTGATGCGACAACTTCTATCTTTACAGAATTCTCTGCATCTTTTAACTCAGACTTGAGTTCTACGATGTTAGTCTTTAAACGCGATACACCTGCAAGAATATCAAGGTTCTTAACTTCAGACTCAACTGCTTTTACTAGAGTTCTTTGTTCACAAAAGTGTTTGTAAGCTGCATTACCACAAACTGCTTCTATTCTTCTCACACCGGCAGAAACACCGCTCTCTTTAGTGATGATGAATGAGCCTATGTTAGCAGTGTTATTTACATGAACACCACCACAAAACTCTATAGATGCATCAGCAAAACTTACAACACGAACTTCATCGCCATATTTTTCGCCAAACTGGCTTTTAGCACCACTTTTTTTGGCATCGTCTATCCCTAAAACTTCTGTTTTAGTTGAGATACCTCTCATGATGGAGTTATTGACTCTATTTTCTATTTCTTGAACTTCCTCTGCACTTACAGGCTTTGGATGAGAAAAGTCAAAACGCAGTCGAGTCGCTTCGTTAAGTGAACCCGCTTGAGAGATATGATCTCCAAGTACGTCTGATAAGACTGCATGTAAAAGGTGTGTAGCTGAGTGATGTTTTATGATTTCATTTCTACTTATATCTACATGAGAATCTACAACAGTTCCAACACTTAGACCTTTACTAACTTCTACTTGAACTAAGTTAAGTCCGAAAAACTTCTTCGTATCAAGAACTTTAGCAAAACCTTCCAACTCGCCACAGTCACCAGTTTGTCCACCAGATTCAGCATAAAAAGGAGTGATGTCTAAAAGTACCCAACCTTTTACATTAGCTTCTAATGTTTGTGTGGATTTAAAACTTGCATCTAAAAGTGCTAAAACTTCTCCAGAATGCTCAGTAAAGTCATAACCAACAAAAGTATTCTCTCCAAACTTCTCTAAAAGCTCTTTAAAGTCACCGTTAACCGCATCGTCTCCACTGCCTTTCCAAGCAGCTTTTGCAAGTGTGCGCTGAGCTAACATAAGTTCATCAAATCTTTTTGAATCAAGACCTAGTTCTTTCTCTTTAAGCATGTCCTCTGTTAAATCAAGTGGAAAACCAAATGTATCATAAAGTTTAAATGCAACCTCTCCAGAAAAAATGTCTTTAGTATTTTTCAACTCTTCTTCAAAAAGAGCGATTCCAGACTCAATAGTCTTAAAAAACCTTGCTTCTTCAAGTTGTATTTGTTCTTTGACTGCATTTGATTTTGGTGCTAAGTATTCATACTCACCACCCATAATCTCTACAAGAGTATCAACTATTTTAAACATAAATGGAGCACGAAAACCTAGAAGGTAACCATGACGAACTGCACGGCGAAGAATTCTACGAAGTACGTAACCACGACCTTCATTTGAGAAGTTTGTTCCTTGAGAGAGAAGAAAAACAGCTGTTCTAATATGATCTGCTATAACGCGATAAGATGCACCTGTAGCATACTCATACTTTTTAGCTATCATTTTTTCAACAAGTTCTATCATTGGCATGAAAAGTGATGAACCATAGTTAGAAAGATGACCTTCTTTTATAGCTATAACACGCTCAAGACCCATACCAGTGTCAATTGATGGTTTTGCAAGTGGAAGTTTTGGTCCACCTTTTTCTTTGATTTCATACTGCATGAAAACAAGATTCCAGATTTCTAAAAATCTATCACCTTCTCCACCCATTCTATCTTCAGGACCAGAAAAGTTTTCTACACCTTGATCATAAAATATTTCTGAACATGGTCCAGATGGTCCAGTATCACCCATTGACCAGTAGTTGTCAGCATCGCCTAAGCGCATGATTCTATCTGCACTTATATGTTTTTTCCAAAGCTCTTCCGCCTCATCATCAGAATCATGAACCGTTACCCAAAGCTTATCGATATCAAGTTTAAGTATTTGAGTAATGAACTCCCAAGCATGAGAGATAGCTTCTTCTTTAAAGTAGTCTCCAAAAGAGAAATTACCCATCATTTCAAAGAAAGTATGATGACGTGCTGTATGACCTACATTTTCAAGATCGTTATGTTTTCCACCTGCACGAATACAGGTTTGGCATGAAGTGGCACGGGGGTTAGCGGGACGTGGTACTTCACCTGTGAAAATAGACTTAAAAGGTACCATTCCGGCATTGTTGAAAAGTAATGTTACATCATCAGGTACTAATGGTCCTGATGCTACTCTCGTGTGTTGTTTTGATTCAAAAAATCTTAAATATTCTTCTCTAATGTCCATAATGCATCTCTTATATAAAATTACGCGATTATAGCTAAAATGTACTAAATTTATTGATTTTTAGACTCTCTTTTTCTTTTTATACCAATGGTCAGAACAAGTTATACCCAAAAGAACTACACTAAAGGTGATAAAGTCTAAATTAATGAAAAAAGAATTAATTTAGTTCAGTGAATATTTCAACATCTTTAAAGTATTTTTTAAATATCTCTATGGCTATACCATTACCTAGAGTTAAAAACTCTCTTTTTTCATTTAAAATAGGCGTTGTTTTATAAACGCAACTTGGGGATTTAGACTTTAGAACTATTGCATCCACATCGAGGTGTTTAAGACAAAAGGATTCTATTTCATCGTGAAGTTGTTGTGTTATATCTTTGTTTGTGGAGTCGGTGATAATTCTATTTTCACCATTAATATTAATGACATTAATGCGTTCACGAGGTGTTCAAAAATGAGGTGCTTCTGGACAAAAAGGAATGATTTCGTAATCTCTATAGGCTTTTATTACAGATATGTTTATGATTTATGCACCTATTCTTTACATCATTACCTATTTAGTCTTGGATGGAAAAGAAGATTTCCAAGCTTCTCAACTAGCACCTTTAGTTGGTGTTCATTATAGAAGCCGTTTTACTTAAACTTTTCTTATTACTTTTTTCGTTCAGTCCAATAATTTGGATATCTGTGATGATGTGCAATTGCTATGATTAAGATACAGTCTTCTTCTATGGAGTAGAGTACATTTTATGGGAACTTATGCATGATACATCTTCGTATATTTGGTTTAATAGTAGTCCATGCTGTTGGAAAGGTAGCAACTCTTTTTATCGTTGACTTAGCGACACTTTTAAATGTAACTCCTAAACCTTTTGCTTGGAGTTCATAGTATTGAACTGCTTCATCTAGTTCAGCTTTTGCTTCTGGTAAAAACACAATTTTCATTAATTGAAAACATCCTCAAATGGAATAGTCTGAACTTTATTGTCTCTATAGTTGTTAAGTCTCTTTTCTGCTTCATTAGCCCAAATAGTGTCAACACTCTCATCTGGTATATCTAAGCTCTTTAGTAAGCTTTCTACAACTATATAACGTTCTTGAGGGTTTAGCTTTAGTGCTTCTTGTAGTATCTGTGCATTACTCATGTGGCACTCCTCGTTTTTTGTATTATATCAAAATACTAATCTACTTTTACTTTAGAAACAGAGTGGAAAGTAGTTTTATATGGTATTAACTATAAAGTGACGACTGTAATTAATTCTCTAGCTATAGCTTTTTTTACAAAAACTTTTAGGAATTAGATACATTTATTTAGGCTACTTAATTTTGTGTCAGTAGCCGATAGTCATTAACATTATATTATAGTTCGACAATTTGGCTTGAAACTTAGAGATGCTCCAAAACCTACAGTTTTGTAACTTTTTTACACTCATCATTTGAGAAATAAGAAAACTGATTTTACTGGTTTATGATAATAAAATTACTTCTGATAAATTAGTCTGTATTAATCTCTGATTCATTAATGTCAATATATTTCTACATCATTAAAATACTAACACTTTTGGGGTATATTTTGTAAATTATTTTAGTACCGTCTAGAACAATTTCTCTAATCTTCTCATCATTAAATGTAGCATTGATTTTACCTATAAAAGGGTACTGTAACATATCTGTAATACGGGATACAAGTTTTAAAGTATACTGTTTTGCTCTTTGAGGGTTATCTTCTGAGATGAAACTCTTTGTTTTAAATATAAATTCTTTAGAGTCTTTTGAAAAATTTACTTTCATTTATTTATTGAGTTCATCTAGAATCTCATCTGATGAGTAAACTTCACCATTTTTAACTTGTTCTAAACCTCGGGTAATACCATCCTTTTCAAATTTATAGATAGAGTCATCAATGATTTCTACAGATTCACCTTGTTTTGTTAGTGATTCTAAAAATGATAATATTTTTTGAGATACACTCTCTGATGCATTTAAATGTAAAGTCATAGTGTTAACCTTTGAAATTATTTCTTCTATTATAGCTTATATTAATAAACTCTGTGGAGTTATATATCTTAGAATTGTGGAGCATTGACTGTTATCGTGGGCCAAACCTTCTACTTTCCCTTCACTGCCTACATTTTCATACATCTTCTTTTTATAACGGGTCTTAAATAGTGCCTTATTTTTAGTCTTAAGTTATATTTTGTTCTTTTATTTACTCCAAAACCTACAGGTTGTAGAACGGTCCCTTTAAGGACTACTGGCATATTCACTATCTTGTAATTTTTAATAAGCTAATTTTTTGAATTCACCTAAATTATCATTTATATAAGGCATATATTCACAGCCTATTTTAAAAAAACCTTCTCGTAATTTATTTTTAGCATATAAATTATGAGTTAATTCAAAACCTTCTGTTAGTTTCTTTGAAATCTCTGTTGATTTCCAGTCCGAAAAAATAATCCCACTAATATTCTCATACTCATCTGTAGCAAAATAATTTGTTTTAATTTTTACATTATTGGACTTTTTTACATTTAATCTATGTTGATTACTGACTTCTTTTGTCGTAAAGTTATATGTCATAGAGCCAATTCCATAAAGAGCTTTTTGGATTAGTGGAAAATCCATTTGAGCAATTTCTGTTAAGTCCAACTCTCCAGTATTCATAGCGATTAAGACGATATCCTCACTACCAATAACTCCAGATTCTCTATGGTTCTCTATTTGTTTATATTTTGAAGTAATTGTTGAAGTAATTCTCAATATATAATCTTCATCATTAAATGTATGTAATACGTCATCATCACATTCTTTTACAGCACCATTTCCTTTTGACAAAGTAGCACATTCTATCCAAATAATTTGATTGTCATTTTGTATTTTAACATCTGGGGCATTGCCTTTTGGGCAATTAATATCAAATCCTAATTCCATAAGTTTAATAGTAAAGTATAATTCCCAAACTCTTGGATGCCACTGTTTTTTAATACCATCTAAAAAGTTATTTTCTTCATAGTTCAACTCTACATACTTATTATAAAGTTTTTGAAAAAAACTTTTAGCTTCAATTGCTAGTGAAGATTTTTCTAGTGCTATATTTTCGTATGCAGGATGATAATTGACAGTTTCACTTAAATCAAATAGTTCTTTCAATTCTTGTTTATCTTTATTTTTTACTATTTAGGATTTTAAGTAAAGCTTGTGCAGTTTCCGAATCTCCATTTGCGACAGCTTTATTTATTAAATTTTGCAAATTACACCCCTGTGAATGAATCTCCACTTTTATGATATAATTTTCAACTATTGACATAATAAAAGAAATAAGGATTTTTAATGCCTACAAGATCAAGAGTTGATATTGCTGGTTATCATCATGTTATCAATCGTGGTGTAAATCGTTGTAATATTTTCAACTCAGATTTTAAATAAAAGTGCTACTTTAAATAAAGTCATTATACATGATTACTGTTTGATGGATAATCATTATCATCTGCTTATAGAGACTACAAAAGAGAATTTACCTGTACTCATGCGTACTATA
>NZ_JABIOQ010000029.1 GCF_018698455.1 Sulfurimonas sp.
TATTAATCGTATCAGTAATGAACCTCAAACTATTGGAGGATTGTTTAAAGATTTAGAGTGTGAACTCTCAACTTTGGCTATTGCTATGAAAACTTTCATTGCTATTCTTGAGGAAGTAGCTAAAATTGATGATATTGTAAACAGAAATGAAGATTTAACCTCTATTATCAGTGTCTTGCAGGATATTACACAGAAAATGCTTGGATTTAGGTGCGAAAGTTAAGAAACTAAACTTGATGGTGAAAAAGCTATGCAAGATATAAATCCTTTAAACTCTATAATCATTAGAACTTCATGGGTATATAGTAGTTTCGGAGCTAACTTTGTAAAAACAATGCTGTGTTTAGGCAAAGAAAGAGATTCTCTCGGTGTAATATTTGACCAAGTAGGAACTCCAACTTATGCGAGAGATTTAGCTAGGGCTATACTTGAAATTATTTCTAAGATTGGTGAGGTTAAGAGCGGTGAGGCTCAGAGTGGAGAACGCCACGGGTTAGCGTTCCTAGAAGCCACACATCCGAAGAGCAGTTCACCTGGATGTGCTGCTTCAGCTGCACCTAGTGATGTCCAAATATACAACTACTCAAATGAAGGCGTTCTAAGCTGGTATGACTTCGCTAAAGAGATTATGAGAATGGCTAAGATAGATTGTCAAATAAACCCTATTGAAACCAAAGAATACCCAACACCTGCCAAACGACCACACTATAGTCTACTAAATAAATCAAAAATAAAAGAAGAGTTTGATATAATGATTCCATATTGGAAAGATTCACTTGCTGAGTGTTTAACTGTTATGGGAGAGAGAGAATGATAAATATTGAAGAGTTAAAACCACTTATAGTAGAAAATCTTAGTTCTCTAAATCCAAATCAAATTATTCTTTTTGGAAGTTATGCTTATGGAACTCCAAATGAAGATAGTGATATAGATTTATATGTGGTTACAAATGACGATTTTATACCACAAAGCTGGAAAGAAAAGCATAGTATTTCTCAAAAAGTTTCACAAAGATTAAAAGACATCTGTGAACAATATCCAACAGACATAATAACACACACAAAAGCAATGCATAAAAAATTTGTAGAGATGGATAGTATGTTTAGTAGAAAGATATTAAATCAAGGCATCAAACTATTATGAAAGTAATCTCAAAAGAGTGGTTAAAGGCTTCAAGAGATGATATGTTAATAATTGAACAAATCATAAATATAGAACATCTTACACACATGGTCGCTTTTCATGCTCAGCAAGCAATTGAAAAGAGTCTTAAAGCATTAATAGAAGAGTATGAAATAGATATTCCTAAAATTCATAAGCTTATAAGGTTAAAGAAAATATTGTCAGATAAGCTAACTATAGAAAATGATGAACTTTTAGCAAATCTTGATGAGTTGTATATAGATTCAAGATACCCTGGTGATATGGGGCTACTTCCAAATGGTAAGCCTACTCTTGCAGACGCTCAAGAATTTTATGACTTTGCAAAGGAAATCTTTAGTAAAGTTTGTAATATATTAGAAATAGACAAGGAAGATATCATCAATGCAAAAAGCTAAAAACATACTACTAACAGGAGCAGCAGGCTTTATAGGGTCTAACTTTGTACCATACTTTTTAGAGAAGTATCCAGAGTACAACTTAATAAACCTAGACCTATTAACATACGCAGGTAACTTAGAAAATCTAAAAGAGTGTGAATCTAACCCAAGATACAAGTTCATAAAAGGTGACATCTGTAACCGTGAACTTGTAGAGTTTATATTTACTGAGTATGACATCAACGGTGTTATTCACTTCGCGGCAGAGTCTCATGTAGATAATAGCATCAAAAATCCTGGCGTATTTATAGAAACAAATGTAAATGGAACTTTTACTCTTATAGATGTTGCAAGAGCATACTGGATGAATAAACCATTTGAGTATAAAGAAGATTATAATAACTGTAGATTTCACCATATCTCAACAGATGAAGTATACGGAACTCTTAATGAGACTGATCTCTTCACAGAAGAAACACCATATGCACCTAACTCTCCATACTCAGCTTCTAAAGCAAGTAGCGATATGATAGTTAGAAGTTACCAAGAGACATACGGAATGAATACAGTTATAACTAACTGCTCAAACAACTATGGTCCAAAACAACATGATGAGAAACTAATTCCAACTATTATTAGAAAAGCTTTAGCTGGAGAAAGCATTCCCATTTATGGTGATGGTAAGAACATTAGAGATTGGTTATATGTACTTGATCATTGTAAAGGTATAGATTTAGTCTACCATACAGGTAAAGAAGCTAATGTGTATAATATCGGTGGAAGAAATGAGAGAACTAATCTTCAGATAGTTGATGCTATATGTACTATACTTGATGAAAAAGTTCCATCAAAAAACA
>NZ_JABIOQ010000030.1 GCF_018698455.1 Sulfurimonas sp.
AATATCCTGCAAGACACTGATAATAGAGGTTAAATCTTCATTTCTGTTTACAATATCATCAATTTTAGCTACTTCCTCACGAATAGCAATGAAAGTTTTCATAGCAATAGCCAAAGTGAAAGTTTTAGGTGTACCTTTTTCGCTTGAAGATACCTAATTATAGAGCAAGTTGGCTTATTGTCTAATATGGTATGGAGTTATTAGGGCTAAATATAAAAAGCCAAAAACTCTTTAAACATGAGTAGTAAGAGAGTAAGCACTACAGCTCCGACACTTAGGTAGAGAAGTTTTTTAGAGTAGAGGATGTCTTTGAAATTTGTCCATCCAAATACTCTTATGGTAAGAAAGAAACTTACAAAACCACCCGTAGTACTAGCAAGGGCTAAACCACTTACTCCCATAGGTGAGATAAGAAAGAGTGCAATAATGATGTAGGTTCCAAGAGAGTAGGTTGCTATTTTGGCAGCCTTACCTTGCATCTCTTTTGCATAGAGCCATAGAACAAAGAGCTTTTGAAGCCCAAAGGGTAAGAGTCCTAGCATGTACATTTGTAGTACTGCTGTTGTGTTAGCTGTGTCAGTAGCATTAAATGCACCGCGTTCAAAAAGAAGCCATGTTATTTCTCTTGAGAGGACTATGCCTCCTATGGTACTAGCCGTAAGTAAAAATGTTAAAAACCAGAAAGCTTTAGACATAAACTCTTTAGCCTGCATTTCATCTTTGTTTCGTATATATCTTGCAACTCTTGGAAACAGTGCTACGGATGTTGCTATGGCAAAAAGAGCTAGAGGGAGTTGAAATATACGGTTTGCATAGTAAAGGTAAGAGATAGAACCTGTTATAAGAAATGAAGCTAAAAAAGTATCTAGGAATGCAGAAACTTGAGCTGTTGAGTTACCCCACATTGCTGGAAAGAAGTTTTTTCTAAACTTTTTAGTCTCCTTTTTAATCGTAACATTTTTAAGTCGTAAGTATTTAACTCCACCATATAAAAGTTTGAAAAGCCCCATCTGTCTAATTGCTACAATGTGGGCTATGAGTTGTAAGACACCACCAATGACAACACCATAACTAAGATAATAAACTATTTGTACGTCTGTCTTATCTTGACTTAAATATAAAGCAGCAATGAGTGAAAGGTTAAGAAGTGCAGTACTAAAAGCAGTTGTTGCAAAGTGATGCTTATACTGCAACATTCCACTAAGAAACGTCATGGAAAAAATGAGAGGAAGGTACCAAAAGTTTATGGCAACAAAAGGTGCTGCAATTTTTAGAGTCTCTTCACTAAAACCCACAGCTATAGCTTGAGTGAAAAGTTGGGGTACTAAGTTAACCAGTAAAGTAATGAGCAATATAATGGAGAGAAAAACAAAAAAGATATTTACTGAGAAGACAGCCTTATGAGTGCTTCTGGCAAATGCGGGGATAAAAACTTGTGTAAATGCACCCTCTGCAAAGATTCTACGAAATAAATTTGGAAGTTTAAATGCAATGAAAAATATATCAGTATATATACTTGCACCAAGAGTAGATGCGGTGAGTAAATCACGTATAAAGCCGAAGACTCTTGAGATTAAAATTCCAAAACTATTGGTAAATATTGCTTTAAACATAGGCTTCTTTGTTGGGTTTTATTAATTTTCACACAAGTTTAACAAAGATTTGGTTAAAATAGAGCCTAAATAAACTCTATTGACAGGTATGGTAAAAAAAGCATGGCAATTTTTGACTCTAAAGACGAGGATAGTTCTTCTGAAAAAGTATTTCATCCAATTGTTATTAGAACACAAAATATTACTAAAGAATTAACAAATATTGCCCAGTCAAATAAAATTCGTGTTGATACATTAGATTTTAATATTTTAGAGGTACAGACCTATACACGAGAGACTGATGAGAAGCAAGAAACCGAATGGAATCTCGTGGACAATAATAGCCTTTATGAACTCAATGATAAAACTGAAATATTAAATCCCATTTTTGAAATTAAACAAACCTACGAAATAGAAGTATTTTCAATTGATAAAGAAAAAAAACAACTTTTTGAAAATATGAAAATAGCTATTGGTGCAAATGCAACTAAATGTAAAGTTTATTTAAGTATTGGAGCTAAATCTAGTTTAGACTTTGATAAAGATCTTAAAGAAGAATTAAAAAAAATGATCAATAAAAGAAAAGTACGTGCAGGTATTTTAATAAATATATTTGATCAAATGCTAAATGATGTTATTTCAAAAATCGTGGATAAAACTAATATAGATAAAAAGATTGTTTTTGAGAATCAAGAGACTATTCTAATAGGAGAGGCTTATGAACCGACACTAACTATAGATGATGCTCTAATTATGCATTATGATAAAACAATTGATGTAGAAGAAGATCAAAGAATAGACTATGCAGCAAGGGGATTTATTAAGAGTGTTAAGAAAGAAGAAGTAATAATAGAGTATATTAAACCCAAAATGGGTGAGCCTGGGCGTAATTGCTGTGGCCAGTTTATGCAACAAAATGAACCTACAATTTTAAATGAGGCATCTATTAATACAGATAATAGTATCACAAAGTTTGATGAAGAAGCAAGTATAAAGTATGTTGCTCAAGAAAGTGGATATGTGTCTCTGGCATCTGGTGTTTATTCCATAAAAAATGATATGGATATTGATAGTATAGATTTTAAAACAACAGGAAATATTACTAGTGGTATTGATTCTGATGTAAGTATTAGTGTAAAAGAAAATGATCCTGAAAAAGATGCAATTGGCATAGGAATGAGTGTTGAGGTAACCGATATAAATATAGAAGGGAATGTCGGTTCAAACGCACGTGTTATAGCAAGAACTGCTAGTATATCAGGACAAACACATGCGACTTCTATTGTTAAAGCCGATAAACTGGATATAGATGTTCATAGAGGCAAGGCTTACGGCAAAAAAATAAAGATTAGCAGACTTGAACATGGTGAAGTTGATGGAGATGAGGTAAGTATTGCTCAGGCAATGGGTGGACAGATTAAAGCTAAAGAGATTGATATAGATATTTGTAACGCACATGTTCAGGCTACAGCTTCAAAACGTATAGAAATTCATAGACTTCAGGGTAGTGAAAATACTTTTACTATTGACCCTTTAATTAAAAAAGTTACACAAGCTGACTTGAATAGAAATCAAGTCGAGATCCAAGTACTAGAATCAGAACTCTCAGATATAAAAAAAGAGCTTGTAAAATACACTAAAATGATGAAAATCGGTACTACATCATTCTTAGATATAAAAAAAAGGTTAATACGCTACAAGAAGAAAGGGGTAAAAGCACCTGCTTCATTTGTACTTAAATATAGACAGTTTGTGCAGATGCAAAAACATTATAATGAGATTCAGGCACAAAAGGTAGTAAAGGTTGATTCACTTGCATTGAAAATGATGGCAACAGTATCTTTTCAAGATAACATTTTAGATGCCAGAGTTATAAATAGAGATGATTGGTTAGGTTATAACGAGATACGTTTTAAGCTTGTTGATCCTCCTATCGAGTTGGTATATAAACCTGAAGAAGGTTCATCAGAAAGAGCTTTTGGTTTAGTTGAACTCAATGATGGAACATTTGAAATACAGGCAATGGAAGAATGATAGTTGGTCTAAGTGGTGATATAGTGTATAAAGAACCTGGATTTGTGCATATAGATGTTAGAGGGGTTGTTTATGAAGTCTTTATATCACTTCAAACATTTTCAGCACTACCTAAAAAAGAGGTATCTATCTTTACTACTCAAATCATTCGTGAAGATGCTTCCCTTTTGTTCGGCTTTATGGACATGAGTGAAAAAAAGATGTTTGCAAGACTCATAAAAATCAATGGAGTAGGACCTAAGGTTGCAATGGCCATTTGCTCTACATATACTCCTTCTCAATTTGCAACAGTTATAACCAATAAAGATATGAATGGTGTTAAAAAAGTACCAGGAATTGGACCTAAAAGTGCAGGGCGAATCTTAGTTGAACTTAATGGTTTTGACGCGGAAATACTCACTGGAAATACTACATCTCCTTCATCACTAGCATTTACACAAGCGACAGAAGCACTAGAAGCACTAGGCTTTAAAAAAGACAAAATATCTAAGGCACTTTCTTCTTGTGATGGCGATGATACAGCCTTTCTTGTAAAAAGCGCATTGAAATTACTACAGACAGTCTAAAAAGGAAACATATATTGAAATTAACAATTTTATTTGGTGGAGCTAGTTTCGAACATGAAATTAGTATCGTTAGTGCGATAACTTTAAAGCAAAAGCTCTCACAGTTTGATTTGAGTTTTATATTTTGTGATGGTGATCATAAATTTTATCTTATAGATGATAAAAAGATGAAAGCAACTACTTTTAGTAAGGCTGAACATAAAAATATGCCTGAACTAACACTACGAAATGGTGCTTTTATTCAAAAGAGCATGTTTAGTTCTCGTGAACATAAAAATATTGTTTTAAACCTTATTCATGGTGCGGATGGAGAAGATGGTAGTATCGCTTCGATGTTAGATTTCTTTTCTATAAAGTACATTGGACCACGAAGTGAAGCCTGTACATTTTCTTACGATAAACGCTATACAAAGTACCTATGTGAAGCGATTGGTGTAAAGAGTTTAAAGTATGAAAGTTTTTATAAAAATGAGCATAAAAACATCACTCTTCCTTTTCCCATCATAGTAAAACCTGCTTCTCTTGGTAGCTCTATTGGTGTTAGTATTGTAAAAGATGAGCATGATTTGGACTATGCACTTGATACTGCATTTGAGTATGATAAACATGTTTTAGTTGAACCTTTTATTGATGGTGTTATGGAGTATAATCTTGCTGGGTATATAGCAAATGAGAAGATGCATTTCTCTATCGTTGAAGAACCTCAAAAAGAAGAATTTTTAGATTTTGAAAAAAAGTATATGGATTTTTCAAGAAGTGAGCAGGTTTTAAAAGCTGAAATTGGTGAAGAATTAATAGTAAAATTAAAGTCAAATTTTGAGAAGATATATAGAGGTCTTTTTGAGGGTGCTTTAATACGATGTGATTTTTTTGTTATAGATGGGGAAGTTTATTTAAACGAGATAAATCCAGTTCCTGGTTCTATGGCAAATTATCTTTTTGAAGACTTTACTCACTCTATAGAAGAACTAAGTAACTCTCTTCCACATTCAAAAAGAGTTAAAGTGACTTATGACTATATACACTCTATATCACAAGCAAAAGGTAAATAAATGGCAGTAAAATCTATACAATATAAGCAATACACTTTTGATTTAAGTTATGAAATACTTAATCCAGATGCAAAAGTTGATTTGATTATATTGCATGGATGGGGTAGCAATAAAATGATAATGAAAAAAGCATTTTCTCCATATATGAGTGGTTTTCGCCATATATACATTGATTTACCAGGATTTGGAAAATCCACTTGTCCTATAGCTCTAAATACATCTGATGTAGCTCGTATAGTTGAACTATTAATGGGGCATGTTAATGCAAGAAAAAGCATTATACTTGGTCACTCATTTGGCGGTAAAGTCGCTCTTTTACTTGATCCAAGATTACTTATACTAGTTGCTAGTGCAGGTATATATAGAACTAAACCACTTTCAATACAACTCAAAATTGCAGCTACTAAAGTGTTTAATTTTTTTGGACTCAAAAAATTTCGTTCACTTTTTGTCGCACAAGATGCAAAAGAGTTAAGTCAACCAATGTATGAAACTTTTAAAAATGTTGTTAATGAAGACTTTAGTGATTTGTTTGCTAAGTACGATGGACATGCACTTTTATGTTGGGGTGAAGATGATACTGCGACACCGCTTAGTTCAGCGCAGATAATAAACTCTCTTGTGAAAAAATCAGAGTTAAAAGTTTATAAGGGTGATCATTTCTCATTTTTAAACAATACGCAAGATATATCTCAAAGTATTGAAGAAACTTTTTTAAAAACACTAGGAAAATAGATGCAAGAATATGAAATCCTTCTTTCGTTAGTAGTTAATGCTCTTTTTGTGACACTTTTAGGTTGGTATCTCATTACAAACCTTCAATGGTACAACTACTCTTTATCTCGTGTGATTCTTAAACACCATAAAGCACGATGGCATGTATTTTATTTTATTATTCCTTTTATTGCTTACCATACGACAGGAAAGTTCTTTCCTATTTTCTTTTTCTTTGGAGTTTTACCTTCTATTTTACTTTGGCACAAAAACTTAGATAAAAAGCTTGTTCTTACATGGAGAGTTAAACGTTTTCTCATTCTCCTTATAAGTCTTACACTTTTTCAAGATGTTTTATGTACTTTAAAAGATGCTTGTGCAGTTTATGGTGTTTTTATGCCTTTAGTTATTGCATACATTGGTTCTACAATAATAGAAAAGTTTCTTTTCATGACTTATAAAAAAGAAGCAAAAAATAAGTTAAAAGCTCTCACAGAGTTACAAATAGTATGTATCACTGGTAGTTATGGAAAAACAAGTATAAAAAACTTTGTGGCTCAAATACTTAGTAAAAAGTTTAAAACATATGCAACTCCAAGAAGTATAAATACTCTTGGTGGAATCATGGGTGATATAAATAATAGTCTCCCAGAAGATACTCAAGTATATGTATGTGAAGCAGGAGCAAGACAAAGAGGTGACATATATGAAATCACAACTTTCTTAGAACCTCAAAGAGTTGTTGTCGGAAAAGTTGGAGCAGCTCATATAGAGTACTTTAAAACTTTAGAGAACATCAAGGCCACAAAACTAGAGATAATGCAGTCACCACGTTTAGAAGAGGCTTTTATACATACTTCAGTAACAGATGAACCACACGATAAGGTGAAATTCTTTGGGAATGAGATTAGCGATATAAATGCGACTCTTAATGGAACAGACTTTAAGATAGAACTCGATGGACAAAAGCTTTCATTACATACAGATGTATTAGGTGAGTTCCAAACTATGAACATAGCTGTTGCTGTACATATAGCAAATAGTGTTGGCATGAGTTATGAAGAAATAGTAAATGCAGTCAAAGAACTTGAACCAGTTGAACATAGACTTCAAATGATAAAAGCTGGTGGAAAACTTATACTAGACGATGGTTACAATGGCAATATAGATGGTATGCTTGAGGGTGTACGTTTATGTTCGCTGCATGAAACTGGCAAAAAAGTAATCGTTACCCCTGGACTTGTTGAGAGCAGTGATGAGCTAAACCTAAAACTTATAAATGCGATAAATGAAGTTTTTGACATAGTAATAGTTACTGGTTCTTTAAACGCGAGTCTATTTGATAAAAACTTAGATGTTAAAAATAAAATAATGTTAGCGGATAAAACAGAACTTACTACAGTTTTAGCTAACCAAACTAAGGCAGGGGATGTCATACTTTTTGCTAATGATGCTCCGAACTTTATATAAATAAAAGGGGATAAAAGTATGAAAAATTTAAAAGTTCTAATGGCAATGAGCATTGTGTTTGTCATGTTTTCTGGTTTCTGGTCAGGAGAGACTCCTGCAGAATTAATTAAAGAAAGGGAAATTGAAAATGCAGAGACATTAAAGCTTCTCTATAAACACACTCCAAAAGCAAAAATATTAGTAGAATCATCTTATGGTTATGCCACTTTTACTAATGTTGGACTATACTTACCAGCTATAAGTATAGAAGGTGGATCAGGATTGGCTCACAACAATAAGAGTGGCAAAGATATATATATGAATATGGGTTCTGCTGGAATAGGCTTTGGCCTTGGAATAAAAGATTTTCGAGCAATTTTTATTTTTAAAAATAAACAAGTGTTTGATAGCTTTGTAGAAGAAGGATGGGAAGCAAATGCACAAGCTGATGCTGCTGCAAAGTCCGGGGAAAAAGGAGGAGCTTTAAATGCGGCAGTAACCGTTGCTCCAGGGATAAAACTGTATAGAATAACGGTAAATGGTTTAGCTGTTCAAGTTAACATACAAGGAACAAAATACTGGAAAGATGGAGATCTTAACTAGACTATGTTGGATGCAACTTATTGAGTAACTTTATTAGTTTAATTGTCAGGTATATTTCATATCTGACAGCATTCACTCTAGTTCTATTGGTGGCATTAATAATCTTTGATGCAACTAATCGTTATCTGTTCTCCTCAGGTTCAACAGCACTTCAAGAGTTAGAATGGCATTTTTTTGATGTTGTTATGCTTCTTAGTCTTGCTTACACTTTAAAACATAATGCTCATGTTAGAGTAGATATTTTTTATGATAACTTCTCTTTAAAAACACAGACTCTTATCAACATACTCTCAGTTGTTTTTTTCATACTCCCATTCTCATTTTTAATCGTTTATATTAGTATAGGTTTTGTGGAATTGAGTTTTATTCAAAATGAAATGTCATCAGACCCGGGAGGTCTCTCATACCGATGGATAGTGAAATCTCTTATGCCTCTCTCATTTATCTTTTTATCTCTGCAGGCTTTTAAAATACTGGTAATTGAAGTAAAAAAATGGAGGTCACTATGATAGCCTTAGTAATGTTTGTAGTAGCACTGCTTCTTTTACTGACGGGTATCCCCGTTGCATTTGCTTTTGGTGGTGTTGCGATGATGTTTGCATTTATCGTTCCTGACTTAGGTTTTGATGTGTTTAATATTTTACCATTTAGAATTTATGGAATTATGAACAATACAACACTTATGGCAGTTCCACTGTTTATAATGATGGGTCTCATACTAGAAAAGTCAGGCATGGCAGAGAAACTCCTCATCTCAATGAGTAGTATGTTTAGAGGTGTTCGTGGTGGACTTGGAGTGAGTGTTGTTTTAGTTGGAGCTATACTTGCAGCTTCAACAGGAATAGTCTCTGCCTCAGTCGTTATGATGAGTGTGATAGCACTTCCATTAATGATAAACGCAGGCTATGATAAATCTCTAGCAAGTGGGACAGTAGCCGCTTCAGGAACACTAGGACAAATCATACCACCTTCTATTATTCTTATCATACTTGGTGATGTTATGAGTGTTAGTGTTGGTGACTTGTTTATGGGTGCCGTTTTACCAGGTATGACACTTGTAAGTCTTTATGTGACATATATCCTAATACGAGCTTATATTAAAAAAGAAGATGCCCCTACAATGCAACCGCTGGAGAACACTAACTTTATTGATTTATTAAAAGCCATTATTCCCCCTATTTTACTAATGGTGAGTGTTTTGGGAAGCATATTCGCGGGAATAGCTTCTCCTACGGAATCTGCCGCGTTTGGAGTACTGGGTGGTGTCTTACTTTCAGGCATGAACAAAACTCTTAATTATGAAATGATAAAGTACGCTCTGTTTGAAACGATGAAACTCACGGGAATGATATTTATGATACTCATAGGTGCAACCGCGTTTAGCCTAGTTTTTAATGAACTTGGTGGAAGTGACATCATCTTAGAGTTTTTTAGTGAAGATATTGGCAATGTATGGGCTTTTATAGCACTTTCAATGCTGAGTATCTTTATACTCGGTTTCTTCATCGACTTCATTGAAATAAGCTTCATTATAGTGCCTATACTTGTTCCAGTTATGGCCGCGTTTGGCATAGACCCCATATGGTTCGCAATTTTAATAGCAATGAATCTACAAGCATCATTTTTAACACCACCCTTTGGCCTTTCACTTTTCTTTCTAAAAGGTGCTGCAGGAAATAGTGTGAGTACAATTCAAATTTATAAAGGTATAATCCCATTTATACTTTTACAACTTTTAGCACTAGGTTTGGTTATAGTTTTTCCAGATTTAGTTTTCGCATTTTTGTAGAATTATGATAATAATTTTAGTAGAAGTAAAAAAAAGAAGTTGATGAGATGTATAAAAATAATAGTCCTAATAGGATTGGTATTTTATTAAAGTTTTCAATGTTCCCCACATCAGCTAAAGCGTATTTTTAACACCTTATATTTTTTATGTTGTTAACTATAATTTTTAAATAAAACTTATTTTCTGATTTTTATTTCATATGTAGAAAATTTAAACTCATTAAGAAGTGAAATTAATTCATCAAAATTGTAATTCGATTCGTCCAATAAATTCTCGTCAACATTTTCAAACTTATGAAGTTTAATGGGTGTTGGAGAATAAAGTGCTACATACAGTTCTTTAATAGATTTATTATAAGGATTTACAATTTTAAAACTATCTTCATTTTTTATATTCGGAAATAAAAATGATTTATCTGACTTTTTATTTGCTAATAGTAAGCCTACTTTACCACTGTGCTCAACATAAAGAATTGAGATAAATCCATTCTTCTTATGTGCTATATTAAAAAACATATCATCATTTTCAATATATATGTTTTTATTTGGTTTTATTGAAATTAAGTTTGTATTTTGATTTGAAAATAGTTTATAAAAATTTTCAATATTAATTGGCAATAAAATATCTTTATACTTTAGTTGCCATAAATTATTTTTTCTAATAACTTTGTAATTTAGTTTTGCTTTTAGCTCTTTATTTAACTCTTTTAATAATGAAGTATTTTTTAGATAATTATTTTGTGTTTCATTTTGAAGGTTGCTTGGTAGTAGCTTTTTTAATTTTACATCTAAAGGAGAATTGTCATATTTTGCAGCTACATACCAAATAGAGTTTTTTTGTTCAATTTTTATAAATTCAACACCACTTAAAACAGCTTTTGAATTTGTTTTTAAAGATAATGATGAATTTGTTTTAACATTAACATTGTTATCTATCGTTGACATATCAAAGGATGTATCAACACTTACTGATAGTGTATTAGCTATATCAGCAAGAGCATTTTTTTTTGCTTCTTGTAAGTTTTTACTGATGCCATAACCTATAATGTCACAATTTTTATCATGTTTTATTTGGTAGAGCCATAATGGATTTGCAAACATGATAAGAGGGGTGAAAATCACTAATAATATTTTTTTCATTAATATAAAAGAACCTTTTTATTACAATAAATTGAGTGAATTATATCAATCAAATATTCAAACATACTTAAATTAGTATAAATAAAATATATTTTTTAGAGAGTCAAGTCTCTTATTTTTTAATAAGAAAGTAGAATTTACTAGTTAAATTTAAGATAGTTTTATTAAAATGTCAAAGATTAATATTAAATAAGGAATCTTAATGTTAAATATTAATGTTATCGGTACATTGTTTGTTCTTTTAGTTTTTTCAGGATGTTCTGTAAAAAATATTGATGCTTCGTTCAGTTATAAACCACAGAAAAAGATATCAGAGGATGTTAACAATAGAATAGCTTTTATCTCTAAATTTGAAGTAGACGATACATATTTAGATGACTCCGGTGTTTCAGCTTTAAAGCTTTCTTTAGAAGAAACATTAAAAAGTAGCGGAATGTATTCAGCTGTTCAATACAACTATAAAAAATCTAATAAAAATACAGGTGTTGATGAATATCAATTTGTTATCAAACCAAGCTATACAAGAGACTTCAATTGGCTTATAAGCTGGCCTGGAGTTTATCCTATGCCTGCATATTGGCCTTTACAGCAGTATCATTCTGATATTAGTTCCAGTGTCGAAATGATAGCTCTAATTGGCGGTAAAAAAATGACAAAAACTTTTACTGCAAATAAAGAAGTAGATGTTAGATTTTATGGATTTTTTAGAACATCCATTGTGGAAAAAAGCTTACAGCAAGTCATACGTAAAAATTTAAAGGATTTTAAGAGCTATTTAGAAGGTGAAGCACGATTTGCAATTTTAGAAACTGCAAATAATCCAATTTATTATGCTGATAATAAATCGAATAAAAGTACAAGTATCGGAAAGGCTAATGATATCAAGGGTATTATAAACCAATATGCTTTTAAGGAAACAAAAGCGAAAAATTTCGATTCATTTGCTTTGGTAATTGGTATTAATGAGTATAAACAAAATACACCAGTTGAGTATGCTGATTTATCAGCAATGGCATTTAAAAGTCTAGCAGAAAAAACACTTGGCATCCCAAAAGAAAATATTATTACTTTATTAAACGATGATGCTACATCCGGGCAGATAAAAGCAAAAATTGAACTTGTGAAAGAGTTGTCAGATGCTAAGGGAAACATTTATGTATATTTTGCAGGACATGGTGTACCAGGAAAAGATGGGAATACCTATATGCTTCCAAATGATATGAGTGCTGATTCAATTCATCTAGAGCCAAACTTACAGCTGGATAAGATTTATGCAAAACTTTCTAAATCAAATGCTAAAAATGTATTTGTTTTTATGGATAGTTGCTTTAGTGGTAAAGATGATAAAGGTGGATTACTTTATAAAGGAGTAGCCCCAGTTCTGAGAACAAATAAGACTATAATTAGAGGTAATAAATTAACAGTTATTACGGCTGGCTCCTCTACTGACTTTGCAAATGATTACAAAGAGAAGAAACAACGTCTGTTTACATATTACCTAATAAAAGAATTAGCTGCAGGTAAGAAAAATTTACAAAAAGTGTATTCAACTATAAAAGGTAAAGTAAAAAGAACTTCTTTGATGAAAGGTATTGGCTATAAGCAAGTACCTCAAATTTTTGGAAATAGCAGAACAAATCTATTTTAAAAAAAATCTTCTTTAATTTTCAAAGCTAAAGTAATCTTAGAGTTTTTAGTAAAGATATAGGGAGTGTATGGGCTTTTATAGCTCTTTCAATGCTGAGTATTTCCATAGTCGGTTTCTTTATCGACTTCATTGAAATTAGCTTCATCATAGTACCTATACTTGTTCCAGTTATAGCAACTTTTGGTATAGACCCTATATGATTTGTAATTTTAATAGCAATGAATCTACAAGCATCATTTTTAACACCACCCTTCGGCCTTTCACTTTTCTTTCTAAAAGGTGCTGCAGGAAATAGTGTGAGTACAATTCAAATTTATAAAGGTATAATCCCATTTATACTTTTACAACTTATAGCACTAGGTTTGGTTATAGTTTTTCCAGATTTAGTTTTCGCGTTTTTGTAATAATTTAAATTAAAAGGATATCAATATGTTAAGTGTTTTATTAGAGTTTTCAATGTTCCCTACATCTCCAGATGGAAGAGAAGGTGGATCTGTTTCCAAGCAAGTTAGTAAGATTATAGATGCGATAGACAAGTCAGGAGTTCCATACCAACTTACTCCAATGGGTACAGTTATAGAAGCTCCAAATATGAGAGAAGCTCTTGATGTTATCGCTCTTGCTTATGAGCAAGTGAGTGATTGTGAGAGAGTGTACTCTTCACTAAAGTTTGACATTCGTCAAAACTGTGAAAATAGACTCACATCTAAAATAGACTCAGTTGAAAAAGTTTTAGGTAGAAAAGTAAATCACTAAAGAGGTTTAGAGATGGAAGATATACTATACGCTCCTTGGCGCACACAATACATAACTGGAAAGAAGATAGAGGGATGTGTTTTTTGTCATATAAGTAAAGAAACAACGGCGGATAATACTCTGCATGTTCTTTACCGTGATGAGCACTGCTTTATGGTTATGAATAAGTACCCTTATACTCCTGGTCATTTTATGATTATCCCTCATACTCATACAGATAAACTCGAAGAGTTAAACGCAGAGACTTGGTTACGAATGTCAATGCTTGCTCAACAGGGTGTAAGACTTTTAAAAGAGGGTTTTGGAGCAGATGGCGTAAACATAGGAATGAACCTTGGTAAAGCAGGTGGAGCAGGGATAGCAGAACATATTCATATGCATCTTGTACCGCGTTTTAACAGAGATACAAACTTTATGACAAGTATCGCTGATACACGTGTCTACTCAACTGACTTTCTTAAAATTTATGAGAAGATAAAGAGTTTAGTTCCTAAGTATATCAGTGTTTCTTAGACTTTTTACACTTCTTTCTTTTTTTTTCTTCATACTTCAATCTCAGGAGTATCCAGAAATATTTAAAACCCTGGGAACTCCCCTCTATAAAGTCATACCAAAAATCAACTCTTTTTCAGATTTTAAGGGACTTCAATCGAGTGTTACTTCTTTTACAAACAAAGCTTCCATATGTTTAAATAATGGGAGAAAAATAGATAAAGTCGAAGATAGAAAAGTGATTAAACTTCATTTAAAAGAACTACGAAAACTTCAAAAAAGTTATGATTATATTATTCATTCTATACATAAAGAGATAGCAAAATCAATAAAAAATAATGATTATAAACTTTTTTGCAAACTAACAAAGTATGAGATGAATGGACTGTTAGAAAATAAAAATATTCAAAATAAAGCTATAAAATTTTATACGAAGAATGCACATAAAAAAACTAATAAACTCTTAGAAAACAAGATAGAAATAAATAAACTTTTAGAGAGTTCATCACAAGAAATGTATAATGAAATTATACAATCATCTTATAACTCAAATTCAAAATCAAATAAGAAAAAAAGTGTTGGAATAATTGCATCACGCTCACAAAATATTATAACAGTTTCTCTCTACAATAAAAATAGTTACGATGTTACTATGCAAATAATACCTCAATATAAAAATATAAAACAGTTAGGAAATGTTGAAAAAGAAGTAGTGATAAAAGCAAATACAAACTTTCAATATGTACGGCTAAAAGTATTAGGTTCAGGAGCTTATTATGGTTATTCTTTTCACTGGATGATGGGTTCAAAAAATGCAAAACATAATGACAACTATATTTACAGACTCCCCTTTGCTAAAAATAGTGCTTATTTAGTCAGTCAGGGTTTTAATGGAACTAAAACACACAAGGGTAGTTCTCAGTACTCTGTAGACTTTGTAATGCCTATAGGTACTAAAGTATACTCTGCTAGAGCAGGTGTTGTAATAAAAACAAAATCTAACTCAAACAGAGGTGGTTATGACAAAAAGTTTGCGTCTTCTGGAAATTATGTGCGAGTTTTACATGATGATGGAACCTTTGGGACATACTACCATTTAAAACAAAGAGGTGTTTTAGTTCACAAAGGACAAGTAATCCCTAGAGGTTTTGCAATAGGCTACTCTGGAAATACCGGTTACTCTAGTGGTCCACATCTTCACTTTTGCGTTTTTAAATCGATGAGTGCAAGAAAGATTCATACTATAAAGATTCGGTTTAATTCTGTCGATGGAGTAATAGAAGAACCTATGAAAGGGGAGTATTATAAGGCAAGATAATAAATATTATTTAACAGACTTTAAAGTAAAAAGAGCTATAATCGTTTTATATTAATTTTACAAACTTTTGGTAAGGAATAACAATGCAAAGAAGAGATTTTTTAAAAACATCTATAGCTACATCAGCAGCTATCATGGGAACTAGCCTCTCGGCTGGTGTTACTATGCAACCTATAACAGGACAAGAAGTATCTACGATGGCTTTTCCAGAAAAACGCCCTCTTATAACATACTCAGATAGACCACCACTTTTAGAGTCACCTAGAAGTACTTTTACTTCGAGAGTAACTCCCAATGATGAATTTTTTGTAAGATGGCACCTTCCAGATATCCCAACTCATATTGATTTAGATTCATATACTATTAAAATTGATGGACTTGTAGAAAGAGAGTTAAACATTACTCTGAAGCAGCTTAGAGAAGATTTCGAACAAGTTGAAGTTGAAGCAGTACTTCAGTGTGGTGGAAATAGCCGTTCTGCATTTAAGCCAATTTGTGGTGGTATTCAGTGGGGTCATGGTGCTATGGGTTCAGCAGTTTGGAAAGGTGTGAGACTTAGTGACCTTTTAAATCGTGCTGGATTAAAAAAAGGCGCACACTGGATAGGTTTTAATGGTAAAGATAATGCTGCTTACTATGAGACTCCAAACTTTATAAGAGAGCTAGAAATTGAAGAATTAAATGACCACGTGATTATAGCTTACGAGATGAATGGTGAAGATTTACCGTACTTAAATGGATTCCCACTGCGTTTAATCATTCCTGGTTATTACTCTGATAGTTGGGTTAAAATGTTAAGCAATATTACTGTAACACATGACTATAAATCACTCTTTTTTATGGATGTTGCTTATAGAGTTCCAGACAATGAAACAGAAAGTGAAACACCGCAAAACAAGTTTAAAAAGACGAAGCCTATTACTAATATGAATGTGAAATCTATCATAGGTTACCCTGAAACAGGTATGAAGGTTTATCATAATTCTCATGTTGTTGTTCGTGGTGTTGCATTTGATGACGGGCATGGAATACAAGATGTACTTATATCTACAGATGAAGGTAAGACATGGGAAAAATCTCTGCTTGCTCAAGAAGGTGGACGTTATGCTTATACTCAGTTTAGATTTACTTATAAGCCGACAAAGTATGGAAAAGTGAATATTATGGCAAAGGCAGTAAATCGTTTAGGTGATGAGCAACCTTTAGCTGCAGATGTCTTATGGAACCATGGTGGATATAAATTTAACGGTATCGATATTGTAACTGTAGAGGTAGTTTAGGATGAAAATAATGAATAAAATAATAATACTAGTTATGATAATGGCAGGTTCACTCGCAGCACAAGTTAAAGGTGATGTTGAAGTTCCATATATCTCATACGAGATAAAAATGGGCGAAGGTTTTGATGCCATTCAAGCTAACTGTCTTATGTGTCACTCTTTTGGTTATGTTATAAACCAAGGTCCACAATCAAAAGACTTTTGGGCGAAGAAAACAAAGAAAATGATAACTCACTTTAAAATGCCTATGACAGAAGATTCAAAAGATTTTGAAACAGTTGTTAACTACTTATTTACATACTATGGTAATGGTAAACTTAAATAAATAAAGACTAATAAAAAGGAGCAAAGTAAGAGATTACTTATCGCTCTTTTTAGATTTTAAAACTACATAAAATATTCCCGCAATCACTATAAATACAGCAACCCTAATACTTAATGTTGTTATGTCTGTTGTATCATTCATACTCTTATCCTCATAATTATGTATTAAAAAAATCATAACATAAATACAAGTAATAAAGAAGTAATTTATGTAGAATTTAGTATCATTGCTTAAATTATTATCAAGAAGGTATGGTCAATGTTTCAAACTATAAAGTCTAAATTTATACTTAATGTTAGTGTCTCAATAGTATCTCTAATTATTATATTAATTGTGTCTTATTTTATTGCTATTAGTAATATAAAAGCAATTATGATAACTGACATTTCTATAGTTGCTAAAACAGTTGGTAGTGCTGTAAACTATATAGCTAAGAAGAATAGCACGGGTTATAAAGATGAAGAGGTTAAGGCCTTTATTCGTGGGATGAAAGTAGGAAAAAGTGGATATGTATACCTTATTTCAAGCGATGGTACACTTTTGGCACATCCAAAGAAAGAGGGTACAAATCTTAGTGCTACTGATTATGGAAATTATATTATTTCTCATAAAGAAGGAGGGGTATACTCTTATACTTCTTCAACTACAGGACAAGAAAAATTTGCAGCATTTAGATATATACCAGAATGGGATGCTTGGCTAGTGCCAGGTGTAAATAAGGCTGATTATTTTGATGATATAAATACACATTTTATAGAGTACTTCTCAGGTTTACTCTTTTTCTTTATTTTTGTTTTAATACTTATAAATTATTTTACTGGAACTGTGATTCTTAAAAATGCACAAAGTCTTAAAGATGTAGCACATGACTTAAGTGTGGGTGAGGGTGATTTACAAATAAAACTACCAGTATTAAAAACGAAAGATGTATTTAGAAGCATTAGTATTGAAATGAACGCATTTTTAGACAAAATACATAATACAATTGTCAATATCAAATCAAGTAGTCATTACCAGACTCTTTTAGCCGTAGAACTGAGTATACTTACTAAAAAACTAAGAGATACCACAACAAATTCTGGTGATATGGCAAAAGAGACTATGAGTGAACTTAATAGTGTTAGCAATTTACTTGAAAAAAATGTAGAAGATTCCAAAGAAATCTTGAAGATAAATACACAAAGCTCATCTGTTTTAGTGGGAACAACACAAAAGATAGAAGGGATTATTAGCAGTATCTCGACAACACAAGAGAGTGCTGATACTATAAGTCATGAGTTTGGAAAACTTATAAATGACATTGAGGGTTTAAAAGAGATAACAAATGTTATTCGTGATATTTCAGAAAAAACAAATTTACTTGCACTAAACGCAGCGATAGAAGCAGCTCGTGCAGGTGAACATGGTCGTGGATTTGCTGTTGTTGCAGAAGAGGTTAGAAAACTATCAGAGAGTACAAATAAGGCTATTAATGAGGTGGATGCTTCCATATCTGTCCTTGTTCAATCTGTTGGTGATGCGACAGAACAAATAGATAATAATAAAGAGATTGTTCAGACACTTGTTGTTTACGGAGAAGAGGTAAGAGCTGATTTTGTAAATATGGGTGACAGTATCAATAAGAGTGTGGTTCTTGCAGATGATTCACAAGAAAGTATGGGACATATGGAAACTCAAATAATTTCTATTGTTGAGAAGATCCAAGCTATAGCATCTTTATCATCTGAAAATGGAGAGTTTGCAAACGATGTAGATAATATTGCAAAAGAAGTAAATAGTGTTGATGCTGAAATAGATAAGAACTTAGGTTACTTTAAAACAAGAGAACCAGATACAAGTCGAAAATATATTAGATAGATTTATGAGGATAAATTTTTAGTTTATAGCAGATAAAGAGTGTCGAAAGTATTCCAACTAAGGCTCCTGCTAAAACATCACCTACAAAGTGATCATTAGCAAGGATTCTACTCCCTGCACCAAGAAGAGTAATACTTAACCATAGATAGATGTACTTTGGTGCTATGATACTCATAAAGGTAAAAACTGCAAAACTTGTAGTTGCATGTCCTGATGGGAAAGACGTATAGTGTGTTGAGTTTTGAATCATCATACTGATATGGTACTCGATGTTTTGCACGAATGAAAACTCTGGGTTTTGTGTAATTAAAAATCCAAAACTATCTTCACCATTTTCTAACTTCCATGGACGTAATCTTCCAAAAATCATCTTGAGCACTAGACTAATAAAACCTGAAAATATATTTGCATAGAGAAGAAAGAGAAACCTACTTTTATAGAGTTCATTCTTCTTAATATAAGTAGAATAAACAGTACCTAAAATAGCAATGCCTATATACCAGTGTGACTCTCCAAGCATGCTCGCAGTCTTTCCAAATTGTTTGTATATATCTGCATGCTCTATGAAGTATAAAGAGATACTTTTGTCTACTGTGAAGTATGAAGTAACTATAAGTAGTAGCATAGTAAATGTAAAAATGAAGTATGCTCTTTTTGAAAATATCATCGTATTCCTTGATAGTTTATGCACTTGATAAGAGCTATATTTTTCTTCTCTTGACTCTTATCTATAAGATTAAAAGAATTAAGCTCTATAATACTGTCACACTGCATATAAGATGCTATGTCTTTATGTGCAAAACTGATATCTATAACTATTAAATCCTTACCAATAGGTGAACTTTTTTGCCAGATATCAAATTGGTCATGGCGTTTATCTAAAAGAAAAACTTCTGAGCTGTATTTTTTGTTATATACTATTGCTCGTGAAGCGAGAGTCCAAAGAGTCACTCCAATAGCTTCATTTTTAGGGTTTTTTATCTCTGCGTTTGCCTTGCTCATTATTTTTTCAAAACCATATATATCAAGTTGTAATGAGTTTTCATCTGGAAGAGGCACTATTTTTGTAGCTATCTCTATGTATATCAGAGCAGATAGTGTTATTCCAAGAAGTATAGAAAACAGAGTGTATTTCTTAGCCTTGCCATATAAATAGTAACTTCCTATGGGAATAAAAAGTAGATAAAAAAGTGCTGACCAATGAGGAAGCGCACGAGAATATAAAGAGTTGTAAGCGAAAAACAAGAAGAGAACTGAACCAAATAAAGCTGATAATAGTAGTATGTCATTAGATGACTTGAAAGCTCTATATAAACCATAAAAGGCAATTAGAAATAGAAGTGGGTTATAAGTTGCAAACTGTCCACCAAGAGAAAGAAAAAGATTTTGTAACTCTATGTTAGAGTTACCCATAACATGATTACTTTGGTAAGTAAAACTCTCCCAGTCGGTTTGTATGTTCCAGTATATTACCGGGAGTACAATGGTAAACGCGAGAAGAATAGAAAGTATGATCTTAGGATTTATAAATACATCAAATCTCTTTTTAATGATGAAGTATAAAACAATAGGTACTATAAAAAGAACAGCTGTATATTTTGAAAGTCCTGTAAGTCCAAGCAATAATCCTAGTAAAAGCCAGTTCTTAAAAGAATCATTTTTCTCTAAGTTAATAACACAAAAGATAATGGGAATAATAAAAAGAAATAGAAGTGTATCAGGCATAAGCATAAGAAAAAGGGCATTAAATATAAATGCACCATGCAATGCAAGTACTCCAATAAAGGCTTTTCTCGCATCTAAGTTAATTTGGTAAAGAAGTTTATAAACAAATAAAGAAGTGATAAAACCAATAGTTATAGCACTTACTCTAGCCCCAAATTCATTTACCCCAAAAACAGATGTAAAAAGGTACTGAGTCCATCCAACAAGAGGAGGGTGGTCATAGTAACTCCAGTCAAGATTAAGCGCATAAATAAGGTAATGAGCTTCATCAGCTCCTAGACCAAGAAAAGGTGCAATAAGTAGCCTGAAAATGGCTACAAAGCTGATGAAGTATAAAAGAGGAGAATGTTCTTTGCTAGTTAAGTTCATCAAGCTTGAATTTTAGCGTGTTAAATACCCAGTCAGGCGTAATGATTTTAATACATTGGTTATCACTACATGGCGTTTTTCTATGGTTTGAAGCACTTACACAAGGAGAACATGACATATGTGAGTAAATAGGTGTTGTAGGTCCAAGAGAGCCATATAGAGCAGGTGTTTCAGGTCCAAAAATAACAAATGTATGCATATCAGTTATAGAAGCGAAGTGAGCAGGTCCTGAATCATTTGTCAGCATAAAAGCACAAACACTATAAAGTGCAGGGAGTTGTAAAAATTTTACAGCTCCAGCAAAGTTAATACAGCGTTTATCACCTACATAATCAGCAAGCAGTTGTGCTCCATCTTTTTCAGAAGGTGCACCAGTCAGAAGTACTATTGCATTTTCATTGTATGCTAATATTTTGTTGATAACTTCTCCGTAGTTTTCTCTATCCCAACGTCTTTGAGGAAGGAGGTCTGAAGCATTTGAGTTTACTAATATAACAGGATTTTTTTCTTTGTCAAAACCTTCATATATACCTGAGATAGTTGAAAGAATAGATTCTTGCTCTTCATCACTAATAGTCGCTTTGGCTATTTCTATCTCTGAATCAGGAATAATTCTTTTCATAAATGGAAGTTCTTGACTTTCACTTAAAAGTGCATCTACAAGTGCAATGAAGTTTTTAGAGATATGCTGGTGTGCATTATAAGCTACTTTGTGTGTTAAAAAGTCTCCACGATACAGCCCTTCATTATGAAACGCATGAAAACCTACAGTATTAGTAGCTCCACTAGCTGCACTTAGTAGTGCTGTAAAACGAGAAAATAGTTCAAGGTCTATAACCGAGTCTATCTCTTTTTCTCTACACCATTTGAAAAATGCTAAAGATGTTTGAGCTATTTCCATTATTCCACTTTCATCTATAGTGAAAATATTTTCTTCTTTTACAGTCTCAAGAAGTTGGAGGGATGCCTTGTTTTTAGAAAAGATTACAAAGTAAAGTTCACCCTCGATGTTTGCTTTGAGCTTACGCATAGCAGGGTCGACTAAGATGGCACTTCCCATTTCTGAGAGTTCAATGAGAAGTACATTTTTTGCTTTTTGTTGTTTTGGTGGTACGAAAGCTTGTATAGTTTTTTTGATGATTGTACCTGCAAAAGCTAGTGGAACACCTGCATAATGGTCTATATTTCTCATTGTGTCTACGTTCATTGTAATTTATCCTTCTCTATTTTAGTTATTTATAGGGCTTTAGGTTTATGTTGTTTTTTTACTCTTTATCCAAAAGTATGAACCTGGTAATGCACTGAGTATAAGGAGTAAACCATAAAGTATACTCATAGCAAGTACCTTAGTCTGGTCTGCTCCAACAAGCATAAAGATACCTATCATAGCACCTTCTCGCACTCCCCAACCCGCAAGTGATATAGGGACAATAGTAAGGAGAAACACAGGTGGAACAGCTATGAGTAAAGTCTGAAAACTAAGGTCAAGTCCAAGTGCTAGAGAAAGTCCATACATCGTTAAGACTGAAAACAGGTGTACGATGACAGAAATACTAATATGTTGAATAAGTAGTAGTCTTGAGGCATAAAGAGAATTAAGTCTATTTGCAAGTCTTACAAAAAGGTTTAAAAATTTAATATTTGCTAAAAATTTTAGATGATGTAGCTGAAAAAGGAGACTAAAACCTATGATTCCAACCAGTGCTATAAAAATTATAAGCTGAGAAAAATCACTTTCAAATGTTCCATAAAAAACGAGTGAAGCCAAAAGGTTTAAAACTAAAAGACCAACTAGACCGACTACTCTGTCTACAAAAACACCATAAAAAGCATCTTTTTTATCATACTCTTTTCTTGTAAGGTCGATGATGCGAACTGCATCACCACCTATGCTAGAGGGGAGAACTTGGTTGAAGAAAGTTCCTTTGAAGTAGCTCTGAACATAAAATGAGAGTTTCTCTTTGAAAACTAAAAGTTGAGAAATTTTAAACCATCGGTATGCAGCTAAGTATGTAGAGATGAGTTGCATTATAAGTGCGACTACTATCCATCCACCATGAGAGTTAAAGATGATTTTACTAAATTCAACAAAATTTATCTCACGAAATAGAAAGTAAAAAATAGCAATGGTTATTAAGAGTTTAATAATGTTTTTCATATGAGTATTATTTTATCTAAATAATTGTTAAAAATAGAATAATTGGGTTAGATTTTATATGCAAAGTCTGCAATTTCTAGCATCTGTTTATCTCCAGAACTATCTCCATAGGCATATATGGCATCGTACTCATCAAGGTTAAGATGTTTTTTTATGCGAGAAAGCTTCTCTTCACCATGACAGTTTTTAGTGCTAAATCTTCCTGAAAATTGAGTATTTATAAACTCAAGTTCTGTTGATAAAAGTTCGACATTATGCTTTGATGTAAAAGGCTCTAACCAGCATCTCATAGAGGCAGAAACTACAAGAACTCTATCTCCATTTTCAATGTGGGATAAAAACTTTTTGTATATTTCTTGATTTAAAATAGTAGGGAGCTTTTCATCTGAGTACCTCAGGGCAAGCTTTTTAAATGAGTTCTCATGGATACCTGAAAAGTAAAGTCTAAAAAAGAGCTGTTTTGCATAAGAGTTATCCATAATTTTTGTTTTATACAAAATAAATATAGGAAAAAAAAGTAGTAACTTTAAGTAGTAGGTTCTACTGCCCACGGCATACTTTACAAATTCTCCTAAGGAGTCCTTTGTTGTGAGAGTTCCATCAAAGTCAAAAAGAGCAAGTATCACTTTATACTCTCATTAAAAGTGTATCTTTCATCAAAGTAGCATTCGCCTCGAGGCAGCCATTTTGGAATGGTATAAAACTCATCTTTTTGTTTTTGTAGATGAATATTTTTATATTTTTGATAATTAAAGCCCGTACAAGTTGCAAGATAAAATGGAATGTTTTTGATACTAAAAGTATCTATGGTTACTTTTGAGCAAACATTATCAAGCTCTTTAGTTTTGATGATTCTATTGTTAAAGAGGTGTACGTTCTCTCCATCAAGTTCACGTATATCTGTAAGCACATCATCAAATCTTCCAAACTTTGAGTCATTAAAAAGCATCATAATATCTTTTTTACAAAAGTATGAAAGTAGGGATGCATTAGTATAACCAAGAGCAAAAAGGTTCTCGGTTGTCTCGATGTTTGCACAAACAACCTTGTTCTCATCTGCAAAGAGCATATCTGGATAGAAGTAGCTTTTTGAGAGGTATGATGTAGGCAATGTCTTAAGGGCGATAAGAGCACTTAAAATAACAACTATATGAATGAATGTAAAAATTGAGTTATATGTAAATAATTTTTTTAAATAACTATCATCTAAAAAACTAAAGAGTAAAAAGAAATAAGGAACAAAAAGTATAAACCAATGAATTCCAAGCTCATTTTTAAGAGCAACAAGAAAAAATATAAGAAACATAAAGCCTAAAATAAGGCTCAGTAGTTTAAAAAGTTCCTTATTCACAAAGTTTTTTCTACACTTATATAAAAAGTATAATGCCCAAGGAGTTGCAACATAGAAGAGATTTAAAAAGAAGTTTGTAACTGTTTGAAAGTTGTACTCACTCTCTGTTCTTGCAAAGAAGTTAAACATGATGTTATTCCAACAGCAGTTGTAGTTGAAGTAAAGGTTTTGAGCGATGGCTAAAAGTACTATAAACGCGACGATGGCTACATTTTTAATAGCCTCGCGTTTATAAACAATAAAAACAAATACTAAAAGAGAGATGAGTAAAAAAGCAACGAAGTACTTACTTAAAAAAGCAGCTCCTAAAAAAAGTCCAGAGAGTAGGGCATAAGTAATTTTTTTCTCTTTATGAAAAGAGTAAAGTAAAAACTGAGTTCCTAATGTTCCAAAGAGTACAAGGGGAATGTCATTTGTAAAAAGAGACATAAGAATGTCTACGGGAGATGCTAAAAAAAGTAGTCCTAAAAAGAATGCTTTTTTCTCGTCCATATAGAGTTTGGCAATGTTTACTATACTAAATGCGACGATAATAGCACTCATAAAAGAGAAGAGTCTGAAAAATATATGACTTTCGCTTACAAAACTCATAAGGTAGATAAGCCAACCAACCATTGGAGGATGATCATAGTAACCACTACTGAGATGTGTAGCCCATTTGATAAAGTACGCTTCATCTCCTGTTAGAGGAACAAGAGCAAGTATAAGAAGTTTAAAAAGGAGTATAAACGCGACAAGTTTCACTTCATGTGGAAACTCTTTTATCATATACTCAGCTTTTTAAAGATGAACTCTGGAATACTTGTAATTATAAGCATAATATATCTCCAAATCCATTTTGTATAGAGAACATCTTTACCTGATTGTTGTGCTATAAATATATCATCTGCAACATCACTCGGTTGTGCTGTTAATTTTTCAGGGAGGTCTAGGTTCTCCGTCATTTTTGTAGCAACAAAACCAGGTTTTACTGTTAAAACAGTAACACCAGACTCAAAAAGGCGGTTTCTTAAACCACTGAGGTAAGCACTAAACGCAGCCTTTGAACTTCCATAGATATAGTTTGTCTTACGACCACGATCTCCTGCAACAGAACTCACACCCACGATAAAGCCACGTCTTTGTTTCTCGAAGTCATTAGCTATGATGTTTAAAAGACTCACTACACCGGTATAGTTCACACTGATAGTATTTAATGATTCACTCCAATCTTGCTCAGCCTTATGTTGTTCTGTCATATAACCAGCAACAACAATAACTCCTAGAGGTTTCTCATCTAGTGAGTCATAAAAATTTTCATGTGTATCGTAAGCGACTAAGTCCAAGTCTAGAAGTTGAACTTTAACACCTGAACGAACTTCAAGGTCATTTTTAAACTCACCGAGCTCATCTGATTTTCTAGCTGCTAAGTATAAGTCATACCCATTTTTCGCATAAACGCGAGCTGTCTCTTGTGCAACGATACTCTTTGCCCCGACTATTAGTACATAACTCATATTTTATATCCCCACTCTTTTAGATTGTAACGAGTTAAATTTCTCGTCCAAATTGTTCTCTTTTCTAAATGCTCTAAACTTATCTATTTTAGAGTAACCTTTTTCAAACACTTCTTCACTCACACGAACATCCTTTGTAAGATAAATTCGTCCACCATACTCGTTGACTACTTCGTCAAGTTCATCTAAGAGCTCAAAAAGTCCCTCTTCTATTTTAAAGTCAAGTGCGAGCGAATATCCTTCTATAGGAAAAGACAAATAGTTTTCATTTTCTGCACCATAAAGTTTTAAAACGGCAAGAAACGAGCCTTTGCCACTCTGTGCTATCTTTGTTAAAATTTTCTCTAAACCATCAAAACTTCCCTCTTTAGGAAGTATGAACTGGTACTGAGTAAAACCATTCTTACCATAAATACGGTTCCAGTTTCTAATGGAATCCAGTGGATAAAAGAAGCTATCAAAATGAACTCTTTGTTTTGAGACTCCATTAGGAGATTTTGCATAGTACAACCAATTAAAAGCCTTTACACTAAATTTGTTAAGTGCAAAGTTTGGAAAGTTAAAAGGGATGTTGAGTTTAGACTTTGGTTTGTAGTTTAAATCACCATCATCCGCAAAATCACCAGCCATTAAAAGACATTTTCCAAGGTTCTCTTGTGTGGCTAAGCAGTCTATCCACGCAACAGAATAGGGTAAGTGTTTATACTCTTCAAATGCAGCAAAAGTCTCTTTGAGGTTTTTTGTTTTTATGGTTGTTTGACGGATGAACTGAGAGTTTATTTTTTTAAGAGTGATTTTTGCAGTTAAAATAACACCCGTTAGTCCCATTCCCCCACAAGTAGCAAGAAAAAGCTCATCACCTTTTTGAGTCACTTTTATCTCACCATCTGCCATCATGATAGTGAACTCTTCAAGACATTCACTAAAACAACCTTCTATATGATGGTTCTTCCCGTGAATATCAGAAGCTATTGCACCACCGACTGTTATGAGTTTAGTTCCCGGAGTTACTTTTAAAAACCAGCCACGCTTTACAACAGACTCTAAGATATCACTTAAAAGAGCGCCTGAACGAACTTCTAAAACACCATTTGTCTCATCGAAATCTAAAAAGTAGTCATAAGGTTTTGTGTGAACGATGTTATCACTAACAGCACTATCACCATAGCTTCGTCCATTACCAAACGCGATGAAATCTCCATCAGTTGAGAGTTTCTCTTTTAGACTTTCTATATCTTGTAGTTCATGAACACTGTTATGTGTACGAGGATAGTTCCCCCAGCTTATTAAACTCAAAAATTAATCCTTAAACACAAATTTTTTATCTAGGTTATACTTTACAATATAACCAATAAATAGACCAATAAGTCCACCTATATACTTGGCATTTTCACTCTCAAAAAGAGTGTCAAAACCAATCTCAAAACCCCAAAATATAAAAGTTGTGAAAACTCCCATAAGTGAGTACAAAAAGAACTTCTTACCATCATCTTTTTTACTTTTTGTCTCATGAAAAAAGATGTACTTTTTATCTAAAACATATTTGAGGACAAGACCAGCAAGCGTTCCTATGAACATGGCGACATACAGTGCTAAGTAACCATCATAAACGAAAAAGCTAAGAAATTGAAATCCTAAATTTGTTATAGTTGAAATAATAGCAAAAACAACATACCAAAAAGCTATCATATAAACTTCACAACTGCTACAAAACTAAGTAGCCAAAGTAAAATACTAATTTGCATAAATCGGTCGCCCAGAACTATTTTTGTAGGACTTGAACTTTTTTCTTCTACAAAGGTTATCTGCATATATCTAAAGATGGCCAGAATAACAAAAAATGTTGTCAAAAATAGATGCTCACTTCCTATGCGAGAAATGACTTCTGCTGAGACTGTATACTGTAAGTAACTCACAATAACAACTCCAGCCATAAGAACCATGGCTGCGTTTACAAACTCTAAGTTATATCCATCTATATTTTTTCTCGTCTCTTTTCCTGCAAGTGATAAAAGAACATCGTCACGGCGTTTAGCTAGCGCTAAAAAGATAGCGAGTAAAAATGTGATGATGATTATCCACATAGAAAGAGGAGTGTCCGTCACGAGTGAACCTGCAAATAAACGCAGCACAAAACCAGTACTGATGATAAAAATATCTACAATGGCAATGTGTTTGAGTTTTAAAGAATAAACAATGTTTAACAGAAAGTATACAGCAAGGACAAAGAACAGAGGAAGACTAAATATAAATGCGAGAACTAAAACTGTTATAGACAGAATAGAAAAAAGTAGCTGTGCGGTTTTTTTAGAAATAGCTCCACTTGCAAGAGGGCGTTTTTTCTTAGAAGGATGTTTTTTGTCTTCCTCAATGTCCATATAGTCGTTAAATATATATATGCTACTCGCTAATAGTGAAAAGAGAACAAACGCGATACCGGCATTTAAAAAGGCATCTTGACTAAAGTTAAAAGCAAAAACTAGAGGTGCAAAAATAAAGATGTTTTTAACATACTGGTGTGGTCTTAAAAGTGTGATTATATTTTTCATTTACTGCTCTTATTTATTGGGTCTGAGACTCGATAGGTGTAAAAAGTTCTATTTTTAAAAACTTCATAAGTATCTATGAGTTCTACATTTTTATACATAGTTTTTAGTTGGTCACCGCGTTTTACATTTCGAGAGAGAAGAAGTCCATCTTTATGGTAGTAATCATCACGAACCATGTCATAGTATGAAAAACGCGATGGAATTCCTACATCTGTTTTGGGATGATTTGGAAGATAGTACTTAAGATAAGCGGCTGTTGTGAGGTGTGCACCATAAATGTGGTCTCCCTCTTTTAAGTGAGTCGCAAAACGCTCAACTATCTCTTGTGGTTTATACATAAAACGCTGTAGTTCTGGAAGATGAGTAATCATCGCGATGCGTACAATAGTTGTAAAAAACAGAGCTACACCAAGTCCAAGAATAAAAGTCTTCTTAAGGGAATAGTTTCTTATGATGATAGCCAAGAGTATAGTTCCCCCAATATAAGCCGGTGCACCATAGTTAGGAGCCATACTTACATAAAAACTTTTGTAAAGAAAAAAGAGAAGTATTCCGACCGTCATTAGTGCAATGAAGAAAAGTTTTTCATCTTTAAAATAAAGTTTGTCTTTTGCTAGAAAGAAAAACAAAATAGCTGTAAAGACAGGTGTGAAAACACCAAACTGAGCTCCAAAGAACTCGAGTATAAGCCAAGGCTGAATGTAAAAATCACTCGTAGAACCATGGTCAATTTGAAATAAAAAGCTAATCCACTCATGTTGGTAGTTCCAGTAAAGCATAGGGGCTATAACTAAAAGCGAAATGAATATAGAAAGGTACATATATGGGTTTAAAAATTGCTCACGGCGTTTAATAAGTAAAAATAGCAGTAAGGACATTACAAATAAAATAGCCGAGTATTTACTTGTCATCATAAGACCTAAAAAGAGTCCAGTTAAAACATAATCTCTAAGTTTTCCTTCAAATATAGCCTTGTAAGAGTAGTACAAAGAAAGTGTCCAAAAGAGGTTCAGTGGTGTATCTGGAGTTGTGAAAATATACCCAGCATGAGTAAGCAGGACAGAGAGAAAAATGATGACCGCGTTTAAGGCAGTTTTTTCATCACTGAGTTTAGATGTTAGTTTAAAAATATAAAGAGATGAAATACTAATAGCAAATACATTTGATAGCCTAACTCCCCACTCGGATTCTGAAATAAAGTTAGTCAGATAAATAAAATACGCAACCATGGGAGGATGATCATAGTAACCAGTTTTTAGGTCATGGCTCCACATCCAGTAGTATGCTTCATCTCCATGTAAAGGTAAAAAAGCATTGTAGATAAGTGCAAAAAAAGCTAATAGTAAAATGAGGAAGTAAGCACTAACCCTAGGGTTTTGGCAAAGTTTGTTTATCATAAAATTAAGTTCTTTCCTAAAGTTTATTTCTCTTATTATACAATAATATTTATACTTAAGATGAATGAAGTTATACCCAAATAATTCCATAACTTGTTCCTTACTTCCAAATTCATCAAGAATCTATTTTTTTGAATCCAGAAGTACCTAAGTAGGCTATAAAATTACTTTTTACATGTATCGGACTCCCTAATCAGTAAATTCTTCATGTTTTTCGCATAATTGATGATTTTTAGACAATACTCTCCTGTTTGAATAAAATTACCGATACTAAAGGTTAGCCCGTTCAAGATTAGATATCGTGTCATGGAAATTTCACAAACTGCCTTCCACTCTTTTCACTTTTTACCTTCCACTTTTTAAGTGATTTGTGAAAAGATTTGAACTATCCTAAGCGAAAAACCCATGGCAGAGATAGATCAAAAAATTATCATAAAATTACTATTAGTGTAGATGAAAAAGCAAAACAAGAGATAATAGAATATGCCCGTGAACATAATATTAGCATATCAAAGTTGATAAAAAACCTACTAATAAAAAATAGCATAATTAGTTCTGAAAAATAATTTTTATCAAGTGGGAATTTTTACAACATTTAGCTAGTTTAATCATAATTCAGAAGATTAATAGTTAAATGTTGTAAAATTTTATCTATGTTATCCATAGACTTCTTATTATAGGGCTATATTAAGAATGAACTCACTAACCCGATCAGTCCACCAAAAATACCACCCCATACAACGAGCCATGAAAGATGTTCTTTTATAAGCTTTTGAACTATCTCTTTTACAAGTTGTGGTGTTAACTCGTTTAAACGCGAGTCAATTACACTCTCTATGGAGCTCATCATGTCATCATTGATTGAAGACTCTTTTAAATGCTTATTAAGTGTTTGATTAAAAGTCTTAGTGTTTACTATTGCTATAACTGCTGTTTTCATTTTTTTGGAAAATGGTTCACGAAGTGCATCAAGAGCTGTCTCCCCACCGAACATACCTAACATCCCACCAAAAGATGATTCCATTACAGTCTTGCTTAGTGCATCAAACGCAGGACTAAAGTCTGTCTCTTCTATGATGGGTTCTAAGTCTATCTTTTTTTCTTCTTTTTGTAAAAAGTTTTCTAACTGCTCAGATGTGAAAAATTCATTCATCATTAGGTTTTTTATAGCTTCTTTAAAGGCTTCAAAACGCAAGGGAACTACACCACTTCCATAAAGAAATGGTATTTTTTCAAAGAGCATATGTATTGCAAGTTGATTTGTTAATGCACCAGAGAGAGCAAATAGCCCTGTAAAAAGTAGGAAATTTGCGCACTCAATAAAGACAAATGAGAGACCAATAAGTATACATGCTCCGAGGTTCGTTATAAAACTTTTATTTAATATCATAATTAATTCCTTTTAAAACGCAAGTATATACAAAAATTGTGTGGAAACTATACCTGCTAGTAAAAAATGAGGTATAAAGCACCCCAAAGTAAAAATACAATGATGCCTATGACAGCAAACACAATAAATAATCTTAAAAAAAGATGGAAGAGAAATTTGAGGAATGTTGGCATTATTTTTTATACGGGTGTGTTTTCATCTTTAAACCTTTTGTTGCATACTCCATACCACCTACGATATTTATAACATTATAGTTAAAGTTCTCTGCTAACCAAGGGGCAATCATA
The DNA here is from genome assembly GCF_018698455.1 of Sulfurimonas sp. Taxonomy (GTDB): domain Bacteria; phylum Campylobacterota; class Campylobacteria; order Campylobacterales; family Sulfurimonadaceae; genus Sulfurimonas. Next base: position 31,337 of record NZ_JABIOQ010000030.1, read on the forward strand.
GAAGTTCTACTCCCTGTATGGCAAATGATGGCAAAAGGCTTTTTAACATCAACTTTTTCTTGCAGTTCTTTTAAAAACTTGTTTATTTCAGGCTTACCATTTTGATTAAAAAACACTATAGGAATGGCACCTTTTAGTAGTCCTGTTTCTATCCATTCAGGAGATGTCCTAACATCAACGATTGCCATGTCCGAATCTAAGATTTCTTGTGTCATATATGAGTTTTTTGCCTCAGCGAAAAGTGATAATGTTAATAGTGTAAGAAGTAGAATTATTTTTTTCAAAGTTATTTCCAAAAGTTATTTGAGCCCATTTAAGAACTCTCTTGTATAATTATATCTATAAATAAATAATAGGGTAACAATGGCAGCATCACAAAAAGCGATAGATAATGCAAATAGATTACGTTACATACGAGCACTTGAACGATTTCACAAAGGTATGATTTCATACCTTATGAATACTCCAGAGCTTACAAGCAAAGGTCTTAACAAAAAGATAGAGAACAGTGTAAAATTACTTAAGCGTATTGATGAGGTTGACCTTTATAAGGGTGAGTTAAAAGACCTGCAAACCCTTGTCAAAAAAATGATAAGTTATAAAGACTCAGAGGAAGATGTAGAAAACATCAAAGAAGAACTTCTTCATAGTTCAAACCAACTTGATAAAGATAAAAATGCCAAAAGATATAAAAAAGATAAACATTCAAACTCTATGTTTGATGAGTGGGACTAAGTCTAATCATGGCTAGGATATTACTGGTAGAAGATGACTTAATACTCTCAGAAACACTTGTTGAATTACTAGAAGCCGAGGGCTATGAAGTTAGTTTGGCGACAACAGGTAACAAAGCATTAGAGATAACATACGAAAATAGTTTTGAGTTGATGCTATTTGATGTTAATATTCCTGATTTGAATGGATTTGAATTATTAAAAAACCTTAGAGAAGCAGATAACACAACTCCTTGTATATTTTTAACTTCACTTAATGACATAGCATCTTTATCTCGTGGGTTTGAAGTAGGGGCAGATGATTACCTGAAAAAACCTTTTGATTTTGATGAGCTGTTGGTTAGAATTCAAGCCATACTGAGAAAATCATTTGCATCAAAAGAGAATGAGGTCCACTATAAAGATCTTCTTTATAAGATAAAAACAAATGAACTTTTTAAAGACGAAAAACTAATACTTTTAGCACCTCAGGAACAAAAATTACTTGCAATTTTGTTTAAACATATAAATGAAACTATTACGAAGTATGATTTACTTTATGAGTTAGATGGAGCAAACGAGTCTAGTGAAGGGGCCCTACGTGTTTACATGACTAAACTAAGAAAAACAGGTTTAGAGATTCAGACCATCAAAGGTATAGGATATAGACTTGTTAAATGATGAAAAGAAGGCTTTTTGGAAGTTTTTTAGTATTTATTTTGGAAGTGTAGCCTCCCTCATCTTAGTAGCAGGCTTTTTTTACTACATGGAACAAGAAAAAGCACTCATTAAAAAAGAACATTTTTCGATGATAGAATATACTAGACAGCTTAAGATGAAACAAAATCCTATAAGTTCACATATTACTCATCAGATAAAAGAAATAGAGATCAAAAATTTTAATATGAGTAATTTTACTATTAAAGAAAATGAATTTTTAAAGTATATGCCTCACAGTTGGGAAGGTGGGTATATCTTAATAACTAAAGATAAAACAGATTACTTAGAGAAGCTTTTGAGTGTTAAATTATATATTATTTTCGTTCAAGTGATTCTCCTTTTACTCTTTGCAATACTCAGTTATTTTTTAGCGATGAGAGCATTAAGACCTATGCAAAGAGCAATCACAAAACTAGATAAATTCTCTAAAGATTTAATTCATGATTTAAATACACCCATAGCTGCGATGTTTTTAAACATAAAACTTTTAGAGTCAAAAAAAGACTTTACAAATAATAAGCCACTTCTGAGAATTAAGCATAGTCTTGAAGATATTGGTCAACTTCATAATAATCTTACTGTTTTACTGCAAGAAGATACTATGCTAGTACAAAAAGAGAACCTTTTTGACATTATAAATGAGGTTGTCAATACTCATAGAAAAATATTTCCACATTTACAATTTATAGTAAAACAAACTGAAGTATATGCCGTTGTAAATAGAGGTGCATTTAAACAGATAATTGTTAATATTATCTCAAATGCCTGTAAATATAATATTGAGAATGGCTATGTGCAAATTTATATGAAAAATGATTTATTGTGTATAGAAGACAATGGCATTGGCATAGAAAACCCCGAATATATATTTGAACGTTCTTATAAAGAGCATGTCAGTGGTAATGGAATAGGTTTAGACATAGTGAAAAGACTTTGTGAAGTGATGGAAATAGATATATCTGCGGACTCTCAGGTAGGAGAGGGCACGATAATATCTTTAAACTTTAAAGATTAACCTCACTGTTTTTATAATACTTCTTGGATATATAGTAGTATTATAATTTTTTGGCATCTTTAACTATTCGGAATCCAATACCGTAATAACGATTATTTGAAGATTTAGCCCATCTTGAACCTATTGGGGTAGATTTTGTCATCCATGCTCCTCCTCTTAAAACTTTAACATGAGAGGATGTAAGGGCAGTAGCATCACGAGGTGTGCTTTTGTATGTCATGTATGAATCTTCACACCACTCCCATACATTACCACTCATGTCATAAATACCCCATGGATTAGACTTCTTAGTACCTATAGGATGAGTCTGCTTTCCTGAATTTGAAGCGTACCAAGCATATTCTTTGTAAGTATTTTTCTCATTTCCAAAGCTCCATGTAGTATCTGTCCCTGCGCGTCCAACATATTCCCATTCAGCTTCTGTGGGAAGACGGTAATTATCTTGTGTTTTATGGCTTAACCATTTTACATAGTTTCGAGCATCATTGTAACTCACACATACTACAGGTTCGTTATCCCCTTGATAGAAAGGCAAGTTATCCCATGTAATACCCTTTTTATTAATATGCTTCATATCGTATACCATACATGTTCCATCTTTTTTAGCATCTGTTACATAACCTGTGTCTTTGATGAAAAGTTTAAACTCTGCTTTTGTAACTTCATATTTTCCAATGTGAAAATCATTTTCTATAAGAATTGTATGAAGGGGTTGTGAGTTTTTTTTCAGTAGTGTTCCCATACGATATTGACCACTTTTTATCTCTACAGTCGCTGGTCTGATATAAGTGTCCATGTCTTCAAAAATTTCACCTAATTCTTTAGGGTTATTAAGAAAATTTTTATTCATAAGATCAATAATTCGATGACTTTTTTTTGTTTTTTCTTTGGGGAGTATTTTTATCACTTGTCCTGTAGCTATGACACAAACTTTACTCGTAGATAAATCTTGATAATTAAGGGTGACATTATTGTAAAAACTATTACTTACTTGTTGAAAATAGCTTTTAATTTGAGTTTGGCATGAGGGTTGACTTGATTCACATTTTTCTGAGCTTTCAAACATACTCATGATTTTAACACTAGAAGCTTCTATAGCTTGACGTAAAGCAATCTCTTTTACTTTATTTCTTGCAGATAATTTCCCTTCATCTAGTCCATATGCATAACAAAATGAACTTTGCACTCTGTCGTCTTCAAGAAATTTTACTCCCTCATGGAATATAGTTGGTGATACTTTAACTTGTGGTTGAGGGGTTTCATTCGTATTTGAACAAGCTGTAAAGAGCAAAGTAAAAGTAATGGCATATAAAGTTTTAAACATAGTTTCTCCAAGTTTTATAAGTTTATTATACAAAATTATTCTATTTTTAACTTTGAAAATAAAAACTGAATAAAACTGATAAAATATGCATATAAAATTACTTAAGATAAAGGATGAAAGTGTGATATTAGCATTTGGGGATAGTCTAACGAATGGCTTTGGAGTGGGGTATGAGTGTAGCTATCCACAATATTTTGAGAAAAAAACTGAACTGGAAATAATAAATGCTGGAGTAGATGGTGAGTTTTCACATGCGGGTTTATCTCGCTTACCAGAGTTACTTTTATATAAACCAGACTTAGTGATACTCTGTCATGGTGCAAATGACATACTCTGCAAACTCTCAATTCAAATGCTAAAAAGTAACATGCTAGCAATGATTAAGCTTATTAAAGATTCAGGTGCAAAAGTGCTGTTGATTGGTGTTCCAGATTATTATGACTATGCTCATGAAGTACACAAAATATATATAGATACTGCAGAGGAGATGGATATTTTACTCGAAAATAAAGTTCTAAAAAAAATAACTTTAGATGATTTTCTGAGAAATGATGCCGTTCACCCAAATGAAATAGGGTATGAAAAGATGGCGGATACTTTTATTGAGCTTTTAAGCTCAAATAAATATTTTGGATAAGTTAAAAGCTATAAGTAATGTCTGCAAAAACTCTATCGTTATTACTGATAGCATTCATAAAAGGCTTATCCTCTTTTTTAGCAGCATCTATATAATCAATAACTCCAAAATTAGCAACCACAGCATCTACAACATCATATGTAACTGAAGCTCTGAAAAATCCACCATATTGCCAATTATGTCCGAACATACTTAAAAGGACAGTTGTATTAATGGAATCATTTTCAAATGAACGAGTAGCCCTAATAGCTGTTTGCACTTCATCTTCTTGTGTATAGTCAGGAACATAAGGGATAATACCAGTAGGTGCACCTGACATCTGTGTTTCATAGTCAAATATACGCTTATTGGCAATTTCAAGAGAGAGTACACTATCTTTAATACCCATGTAATCAACTCCAACAAGAGTATCAACTCTGGCTTTCTCATCAAGAGTAGAGTTGTATTTGATACCATCTATATAAGCAACTTCACTTTTTAAAAGCCAAGAACCAGTAACTATGTTAATTGCACTTCCAAGCATCTGTATTTTTGATACTTCGCGAGTAGCATTAGGGAGAGAGCCTTCTATGTGCCATCTAGAGTCAAGTACATCAGCCCCGTAAAAAGAGAGATCCCATCCGGAGAAAATTCCATTTGCAGCAAAAGCATACTGCATATTATCCCATGAAATTTCTGGGTTTTCTAAAGTGATAAATGGATCGGGTGCACCTGGGAAAATACTATCAACAGGAAAAAACTCACTTCTAGGAGCTGACTCTATAAAAGTTCTTGTCTCTCCAATAGCCATTGCTGAAAAATTCCATTGACCAAGGTAGTAGTCTAGTTTAGCCATAGTTGTACTAAGTCTTAAGTCTTCTATATCTGTCATACCAGGAAGACGATTATCAATGGGGTTGATAACATCAGTTATTCGTATGCTGTCTGATTTCCCCCAGACAACGATTTGGCGTCCTACTTTTACATCTATACTACGAGATAAACGACCTTGAATATAAGTATCATCAAATCTAATCTGAGTACGATAATCATCTAATGTATCTTGATTATAATCGTTATTGGTTCTTATGTCATAAAGAGCGTCATAAAAAGTATCACCACTTATTCTCACTTTCCAATCATCAGATAACTTACCATCTACTTGAAGGTAAAGAGAAGTTTGTGCTTGGTTAAAACCTGAATAATCTACCGGTTTAGTATCTACTTGATGAGCTTTTACACTATGGGGAATATACCCATAAGAGGTTTTAAACGCGAGGTTACCATTAATGGAGAATATAGATTGTTTTTTTGGAGCTAGGACTTTTTCATTTGAATTTGTTTCACTCTCTTCATCTGAAAATCCATCTAAGTCATTACTATCTTCATTCGTCAGTTCTTCTGTGTCAAAACCACCTAAATCCATATCAGTATCATTCTGCGCAAGTAAATGTGTACTTGCGATTAAAGATGTCAATGCAAGTGATAAAAGTAGTTTCGTTGACATCTGTTACAGACCTCTCTCAAGTGTACGAGTGGTAAATAGTGACTCTTGAAGATCTTGGCTATACTTAATAGCAGAGAACTTAAAGATAGTCTTATGAAGAGTTTTCTTCCCTTTTTTAGTTGTCATATGAATCTCTGTTGCGGTCCATATATTATCAATTTTTTCTAAACCTTTGACAATCATATATTTTAGTTTTTTCCCAGATTTAATGTAGTTCAGTGCTTGGATGATTACAAAATTATCTTGTCTTACAAAAATTATAGACTTGGTATATCCAGTTTCATCTATAGTTTTTTCACTCTTTGGTGTAACAAGTATCTGCCATGTTTTATCTCCTCTTACTGTAAGTTCTTTCATTATTTTATATGTATAGTCGCTAACATTTCTAGAAGTCATATCTGAGTATGTGAAATCACTTCCCATAAAAGAACTACTCTTATCACTAGATGCAATGCGTTTTACTTTTTTTAGTTCTGGAAGATATAGCCACTGATCATCATCTTTGTTTGAATCTTCATAGTCATAAGTTAAAAATGCAGTATTCTTAACATCTGCAGGAGTCAGAAAAAACATTAATTTGAGTTTATCTTCCCCTTTGTCTTTTGTAAAAGTTTTAAGATCACGAATACGTTTTTTTCCATTTTTATCTATGAGAGTCATTTTCATATTAGATATAGAGTTATCCCCCTCATCTCTATCATGAGCTTTCTGTGCAATCTCTTGACCTGTAATAGCCATTAGAGAACTAAGTGTTAAACTCGCAATTAGTAGTGTTTTGAAAATCATTTTATATCCTTTAATTATTTTTTATCTTTAGTTATAAGAGTAAGTAGTGCAGGCCCGAGTATAATGTTTGAAAACAGTGCTATTGTTATCGCTCCACCAGCTAATATACCGAAGTTTATTAGGTTTGTAAGTGATGCAAACATATATACATAAAAACCTAGTGAAAGAACTATAGTTGTTGCTACTAGTGCACGGCCTGTTCCAAGCATTGTCTTTTCAACTGACTCTTTAGTTGAGTAGCCTTGGTGATGGTATTTTGCAAAGTTATGAAAGAAGTGAACAGTATCATCAACACTCAGACCAATAACAATAGCTCCTACAAGCATAGTAAACATGTCTAAAGGCATATTTACCATAGACATAAAGCCAATCGTCATAATGATTGGAAGCACATTAGGAATCATACTAGTAAGACCGATTTTAAAACTTCCAAGAAGTATAACCATCATTATCCCGATGAGTATAAACGCGACTACATAACTAACAGCCATAGAACTCATAGCAGCGGCTAAAGTTCTTTGAAACAATGGTACCATTCCAGTAATCGTAATCTCTACATCATTACCAAGGCCAACTTTGAGAAGATGAGTTAACTCATCACTAATTTCTGCATATTCACCAGCTTCCATCCATGGTAGTTTAAATGTTAAACGAGCTTTTGAAAAAGTACTATCAACAAAGTCTTCTAAATCATCACTACCACTATTTTGAAAAAGTAGAAACTCTTGAGGTATAAGTGCATCATTTTTAGTAACGGCATAATACTCTGCTTTATTTTCATGAAGTGCTCTATGAATCTCTTTTAAAACATCTGCAACACTCCACCCTTTTCCAACAAAGTGTTTCTCTGTTTTTAGTTCTTGTGCTTCTTTAACAAGAGAGTCTATCTTTGTTAATAACTCTGAACTATAAAGACCATTTTCTTGTTTTGTGTCTATAATAACTTCCATAGTCACAGAACCTCTGAGTTCATGGTCAACCGTAGCAGTTGCAATTTTTACGGGAGAGTCATCTGGTTGCCAAGAGAGAGGATCATGCTTAAACTCTACTCCCATCGCAAAGTAAACCCATACTATGACGATGACTGAACTTACCACTACAATTTTCTTTGCATGATTAAAACTAAAGTCAGAAATAGCGATTAATAAAGTATCCATTTTTTGACTTTTTTCTTGATGCTTCACTTTCGCTGGTTTTATAGGAAGAACCGCTAGAATTGCAGGTAATAATACAAGAGTATTTAGTAATGCAATGATTACTCCAATGGCTGCAAAAATACCTAAATCGGCGATAGGAGCAATTGAGGCAGTAGAAAAAGACAAAAGTCCAGCAGCAGTTGTAAGTGATGTCATAATAATCGCTAGTCCAGAGTGTCCTAGAGAGTAACTAATGGCTGACTCTTTAGTATTTTCAGGGGAATTTAAATATTTAAAAAACATTGCTAGAAGGTGAACAACAGCACCAATACCAACGGCGAGTAAAAAGGATGGTAAAATTTGTGTTGGAATAGTTATAGGTGTCCCAACAATAGCCATAATAGATATAGTTGTTAAAAGAGATAAAACAACGATAAAGATAGGAAGTAAGACAGCACTAATTCTACGAAATACTATAAATAAGAATGCCATCATCATTAAAAGAACTAACTTTACAAACTTTTGCATATCTTTTTGAACGGACTGTTTGTTGTAATCGTTTACTGCTAAAGAGCCTGCTACAAAAACAGTAAATCCTTCACTATTAAATTCTTTGGCGATTTTATCAGCTGTTCTCACCATTTCACTTTTAGATGGATCAGTTAAAAACTCTGACTCTTCATTACTTATGTCTTCACCTGCACTTTCAATCTCAAAACCATCAAGTGCATCTACATCATTTGAACTTTCATAAGTATTTGGCTCGAGTATAATAGTAGTCATTGTATAGTCTTCATTATAAAGAAGGTTTTTATACATTGCATTGTTAAGAGCTAATTCTTTTATAGCTGCAAGTTCTTTCTCATTTGTAGGAAAATTCTCAAATAGGTCTTCTACAATGAGTTGCTCACCTTCTCCATGTGTATTTCTTGCATTTATTAATGAAGTGATGTCATTTAAATGTGGTACTGAGTTTTCAAGTTCAGTGTGGAGTGTTTTAATCTTTTGAAGAGTGCTAAGATCAAATATATTTTTAGCTTGAATTACTACTAGTATTTTTTCATCTTGACCAAACTGTTCTTTAAACTCTTCATAACGAACAAGAGCAGGGTCATTTGTATGTAAAAAACCTTCAGTAGAAGTGTCTATTGTTATTTTAGGGAGGTTTGAAATCAGTAAAATACTGATTAGCATCATAAAGAGGATTATTTTTTTTGGGTGCAGAGTTATCTTCTCACCCATTTTTTCTAGTCTAGATTCGCTTTTAGTACGCCAATTCATAGAGAGCCTTATATTGAAGTTACAAAATGTTACAATATAAGGCTTAACTCAACGTTAAGTCCGAACTATTCACCCTCTTGAAGCATCTGATCAAGTAGTGGAAAAAGTTGATTTGAAGCACTTTCCATATTTGCATAGTTAGCAAGGATTAGTTCACTATCATCAATGATAATATCTAGGCTATCCTCTTTCTCTAGGTAGGCAAGATTTGCATTAGCATACTTATGTACAAGTTTGTGAGGTGTACCTACTTTAGCATAAGCAGGGGTAGATTGGAATCTTCCCTTTCCTTCCGTTTCATACCACTTGCCAAGATTACATTGATGTGAATCTACAGGACTTAAGATTTTTCTCATTGCTAAGAGTGAGTTGTATGCACGAGCTTTGTAGAGTATATGGTCAATTTTTGCTAAAATTATAAATGATGTGTTTTCCATATGATAAGAAAAATCAACAATAGTTGATGCTTTATCATTAAGCTCTATAAGTGTATGCTCAAAGTGCTCTATCTTTTCAGTAGAACTAAGAACTGTTGTTGCCATTTGATCAGAACTTGATTGAATCTCACTCATACCTTGCTGTAAAGACTTAATAGAGATAGAAATTTCACTTGTTGCCTTATGTGTTCTCTCTGCAAGTTTACGCACTTCATCGGCAACTACAGCAAAACCACGACCATGTTCACCAGCACGTGCCGCTTCAATTGCAGCATTGAGGGCAAGAAGATTAGTCTGGTCAGCAATATCTGTAATAAGCTCAATCACAGAGGTGATATCAGCAGTTCTCGAAGCTAAATCTACAACACTATCGTTATTTGATGTTACTTGGTCATTAAGAGAGTGAAGTTGAGTTACAACATCGTTAATATCATTTCTTGAACTATTTGCAAGTTCAGATGTAGCAGTTGTTTCAGTTGTTACAGCTTTTAAGCCCTGT
>NZ_JABIOQ010000031.1 GCF_018698455.1 Sulfurimonas sp.
AACTGAAGTGTCATAGGTGTCCGATTTGCTCCGTTTTTTGCAAGATTTTTCATATTACAACCCTACAAAAATAGAATTTGGTAGAGAAAAAGAAAAAGAGATAGGTCGCTATATAAAAGAAGCAGGAATTACAAAGATTCTTTTTGTATACGGCATGGGAAGCATCAAAAAAAGTGGTTTATATGATGAAACTATTATCTCTTTAAATAAGCATGGTATCAAGTATGAAGAACTTGATAAAGTAGTAAGTAACCCTCTTCTTTCTCGTGTCAATGATGGTATCAAACTTGCAAGAGAAACAGAAGTCCAGGCTATTCTTGGCGTTGGTGGAGGCTCTGTTGCTGACACTATTAAAGCCATTGCAGTTGGCGTTAAGTATGATGGTGATGTATGGGACTTTTTTTCAAATAAAGCAGTCATTAAAGAGGCTCTTCCTGTCTTTACAGTTATGACACTAGCAGCAACTGCAAGTGAAATGAATGGAAACTCAGTTATCACACATGATGAGACAAAAGAAAAGTTTTCAATTGGGTCTGTTCTTGTTAATCCTGTACTTTCAGTTATCAACCCTGAGTTAATGGCTAGTGTTTCTAAAGATTACCTTGCTTACTCTGCTGTAGATGCAATCGCTCATGTTATAGAAGTCTACTTTACTGCGACTTACCATAGTGACTTTAACTCACGACTCGTTGAATCTATCATAAAGTCTATGATGAGAACAACAGAAATCTTATTAAAAAATCCTAATGACTATAATGCTCGTGGTGAATTTGCTTGGATAGCTACACAAGCCTTAAATGGCTTAACTCCAAGTGGAACAGAAGGTGGGAGTTTTCCTAACCATATGATAGAGCATGCACTCTCTGCCCTTTATAATGTTCCACATGGGGCAGGACTCTCAGTTGTCATTCCTGCATGGATGAAGTGGTATAAAGAAAAAAATATAGCTCAGTTTCAAAGATTTTCAAAAGAAGTATTTGGACTAAAAACAGCTGATGAGGGTATCTATGCTCTTGAGGCATGGTTTGAAAAAATAGATTCTCCCGTCACTCTAAAAGGATTGAAGATACCTAAAACTGATATTCCAGATATTGCAAAAAATGCCTATGTTATTGCTAAAACATGGGGTTATGACAAAGAAAACTCTTTACAAAACATCATTGAGGTTTTAGAGAAAGCTTAGATAAATTGTTAAAGTTAATATTCAATATCAAATTTACTTATAATTTTTAAGTTTAATTCACTAGTTCAAACGCTATAATTCGGAAAATTAAAAGGGATTTAATAATGAATAAAATGAAAACAAAACTTATCGGTGCATTTATAGTACTAACTGTACTTTCTCCTATTTCTGCACAAGCGTGGTTCTTTAACACAATGATCAACGGAATGACTTCAGTTGCAAATAATATGGTTACAGGTTCTACTAATGTTGCAAATAACATGGTTGATACAGGTGGAGAAACTTCTCAAGCTATGATGGGACTTGTTTCTAAACTTTCTGATGATATTGGAATAATGGCAGATAGAATTGGTGAGATGTCAGACAGAATTGTTGAGACTGAAAAGCTTATGCAAGAAGTAGCACTTCAAATGACATCAAATGGTTCTTCAACTTCATCTGTATCAAATGCACCTGCAGTTCTATCACTAAGATATAGCAATGATCTTTATGGAGATGAAGTACCATCTATACAGTTTAGAAAAGAGACTAATGAGTTTTTACTTTACTTTTCAAGTACTCCTGACTTTAGTACAAGTTCAAGCTCAATACTAGTAGCTAGTCAAAGTGATTTAAGTAGAGGATGGCCTCTTGCATTAACACTAGTTAAAGACGGTAAACTATATATAGCTGCAAAACGAATTGATGGAAATACTATCACTTCATTATCAAACATTATACCTCTAACAATTAACTAGGTTCTCCTAGTTAATTAACTTCCAAAAACTTTATTGCTTCAAGAGCATCTTCTACTACTATATCAGTATATTTTTCAAGAGTACTTTTACTATCATAACCACTCAGTACACCTATAGAATTAACCCCTGCATTTTTAGCACTCAATAGATCAAGCTTGGTATCACCAATCATCCAGACTTCTTTGCCAACAGTGTCCAAAACTCTTAAGTGCATTTAATATAGGTTCAGCATGTGGTTTAGGATTCTCAACATGTTCACGACCAATGAGTACTTTGAAGTACTCCATTAACCCAAAGTGTTCCATTAGAACTTGAGAATATTTACCAGTTTTAGTAGTAACTATCCCTATCTCAGCTATTTCACTAGCAAGTTTCACTGCTTCTTTTGCACACTCCAATAGGTGAGTCTTTTCACACGATATCACTCTATAATGTTCTTTATAAGTGTCTACATAATCCCAAACTACACTTTCTTCTATACCTAGCTCTTTATACATAATATCAAGTGGGTATCCAATTAGTGCTTTTATCTCTTCATCACTAGGATGTTTATGTTTGTGCACATCAAAAGAGTTATGAAAACTCTCTAAAATTGCATCCGTCGAGTCTATCAGTGTTCCATCTAAATCAAACAGTATTATCATTATTCTTTTCCCCATTGTATATAGTTATGCCAAATTCCGCCTAGTGCAGGGGTGACATTTTTCACTCGTTTATCTACAGCTGTTATAGAGTTTGGTATGTAGAGAAAAAGATATGGGTTATCGTCTGTAATTATTTTAAACATCTCTCTCCACTTTTTACCAAGTTCTTCTCTATCTATAATGCTTTGCGATTCTTCTATCATTTTGTTTACTTCTGGGTTATTATATCCTACAAGGTTAAAGCCACCTTTTTTGTCACTATCTTTATGCCAAAAAAGATATGGGTCTGGTGTGGGTGAGAGTCCCCATCCAAGTAAAACACTCTCAAACTTATGTGGAAAAACAACCATATTTAAAAAAGCTTGCCACTCCATCACTCTTAGTGTTACAATGACCCCAGCCTTTTTTAGTTGGTGCTGTAAAATCTGTGCAGCATAGGGGCGAATTGGGCTAGAGTTTGATGTCACTATCTCAAACTCAAATGGATTGTTTTCATCATATCCAGCAAGTTTGAGTAGCTCCTTTGCTTTTTTTATATCTGTAGTTGGAACTTTAACATCTTCGTTAAACGCCAAGGTTCCTGGTAAAAAAGGTCCGCTACAGGCTTTGGCATGTTTAAAAAAAAGTATATCTACTAACTCTTGTCTATCTATAGCTAATGAGAGTGCTTTACGGACACGAGGATCTTTAAACTTCTCCTCACGTAGGTTAAACCCTAAGTATGAATAAGATAAGCTGATTTTCTCATAAATATTAAACTTCTCAAAGAACTCCTCATTTAACTGTCTTTCATATGCCATAGGTTCTACACTACCTAGGTCGAGTTGTGCTGACTTTAACATCAAAAACCTAGTCATTGGGTCAGCTATAACATGAAAACTTATCTTGTCAATCTTTGCTCGACCTAAAAAGTACTCATCAAATGCAGTAAGGACTATGTTCTTTGAAAACTCAAGTTGTTCTAACCTATAAGGTCCTGTTCCTATTGGGTCTGTGTTAAACTTTGCACCCATAAGGTCTTCTTCATCTTTTAAAATATGCTCAGGGAGTATACCCATCATCCAAGTCTCTAAAGCTTTGAAGTAAGCCTTTTTATATTTAACTTGAACTTTATACTTATCAACTACTTTAACACTCTGCACAAAACGAAAACCTGCACTATACGGTGAAGATATTTTGTCTGAGATCAGTGTTTCATAAGTAAAAAGTACATCTTTTGC
>NZ_JABIOQ010000032.1 GCF_018698455.1 Sulfurimonas sp.
AAAATAGACAAGATAAAAGATTTACTGCATCAGATAAAAAATAAATACGATGCAAAGCTAGATGAGTTAAATAAAATTGACTTTGACACCATCATCACTAAAACATTAGAGATAATTCCACAAGTACAAACCAACTTCAAGTATATAATGGTTGATGAGTTTCAAGATACAAATGCCACTCAGTTTGAGATAGTTAAAAACTCTTGTAATACTGATACTAACTTATTTGTGGTTGGAGACTCTAAACAATCAATATATTCTTTTCAAGGTGCAGAGATAGAAGTGTTTAATGATGCTACTAATGATACAAGTATTTTCTCATCGATTGAACCTATGGATAAGAATCATAGAAGTGATGGAGTAGTTCTTGATACTGTAAATAATATATTTAACAAATTACTTATTAAAGATGAAAATCTAAAGCTGATAAAACCCAATTATGAAGCCCAAGCCCAAGACCTATTTGTATTTAATAAGAAAAGAGTAAATAAAGGTAGTTTCAAATATCTCATAACATCACAAGAATACCAAACGACAGAAGAAAAAGATCTAGAAGAACCAGTCAATGAGCTTGATACTATTACACAGTTTGTAAGTGAAATATATAAGAGTAATAATAGTGACTACAAACATATTTCAAAATTAATTGACGATAAAGAAAAAGCAATAGCCATTATATTTGACAGTAGTACTAAGATGTTAGAGTTAAAACAGAAGTTAAGAGCGCAAGGTATAACAGCTAAGGTAAGTGCAAGCGATAACTTCTATTACACTAAAGAGGTCAATGACATCTTTAATACTCTCAAAGCTATAGATATTTTATCAAGAGATCCAGAGAAGTTAAGTTCTGCTCAAAAGTATTATGTAGTTGGTGCCATGCGTTCAAATATCTTAAGATGTGATGACAATAGCATTAAAGAGTATTTAGATGCTAATAAAGTAACTGATAAGCTTACTCATTATGTAGAGATATTTAAAAGTATGACACTGTCTCAAGCAGTAAAATATATTTATGATGATTCAAATATTATGGGTGTGTATGCACATTATGATGATATAGAGCAAAGAGTGGCAAATCTTTATAAGTTTCTAACACTCTGTAAAGATTATGAAGATTCTAGTGAATCAAATCTATACAAGTTTTTATCATTGATTGAAAATGCCATATATTTTAGTGAAGCTAAAGAAGATGAAGCCTTCTTCAAATCAGATAACACAAAATCGATAGAGATATGCTCTATACACTCCACAAAAGGTTTAGCATACCCTCTTGTTCTGCTTGGAAATAGTGATAAGGGTTTATATTCTCAAATCACTTCCGATGCCTTAAAACACAACAACTTTACTCTAGGTAACGATAAAAAACAGATAGTTGGATTTAAAGTCAATGACTACACTCCATTAAGCCATAGAGTCTTAAAAGAGATTGACAAACTAAAACACCTTGCAGAAAAGAAAAGACTACTCTATGTAGCACTTACAAGAGCAGAACATGATGTAGTAATTTCTGCACAACTAAAACAGACTGCTAAAGGACTCATATCTCTTCGAGAAGACAGTTATCTTCATATGATGTGTGAAGCATTGGAAATTGATAAAGATGAGCTTTATGGACAGAATAAAGACTACTGTATAGAGATAAAAGATATAGGGATGAAAGATACTATTAAAGATGATGTAGAGTATGTACAGCATTCTTTAGAACCGATAGTTTTTGAATCAAACACTTTAGCCAGTGCCACTTCTGATAGTAAGAATGCAAGTAATGATAACAGAGCTACAGACTTAGGTACTGCTACACATAAAATCATTGAACTTTATTGGAATACCTTCAATGAAAATCAAGAAGTAATACTGGATAAAATGATAATATTTGAGAGTTCTAAAAGAGAGACAATTGTAAAGAATATGAATAGCTTTTATAAAAGTGATATATATGAGTTACTAAGGAATGGAGTTGAACACCATTTTGAGCTAGAATTTACTGTTGATGGTAAAACTGGATTTATTGATTTTATCTATTTTGATACCAATCAAGATGGTTGGATAATTGTTGACTTTAAAACGGGAGTAGAAAGTAATACAAAAGAAAAACAGTATGAAAATCAGTTAAATTTTTATAGTAACATTATGTCTAGTATGGGATATGAAATTAAAGATTCCAAGTTGCTTTGGATTTAGCATACAAAAACCGTTGAGCAAGTGTCGATATAACATAATTTGAAGGAGGCGATAAGATGGATTTAAGTGTAAGTACTACAAGTTATTTTAAACTAGAAATAATGGCTACTGGTGGAGAGTTTACATATGGATTTGTAACCAATAAAGATCAAAAAGATTTAATTAGAAAGAAAATAGATAGTTCAACTATATGCATAGAAAATTATGAAGGTGATGTAGAAGCTTTATTTTTTATGTTTGATGATGTAGTGCATGTATATGGACCAAGTGGAGCTAATGCTAAGGTGTCACTGTCAATATATAGTGATGAAGATTGTGAGAATGAAGTCAAGGAAATATTTTATAACGAACATATAGATGATATTGGTGTCCATTCTTTCATGAGTTTAAATCCTAATCCTAATGAATTTAAAAAAAATTATGATTCAGATGCTCTAATGTTTGGGGGTTACTATATTGAGAAGAGAGTTCGCTATCCAGTAGTAATAAAGATCGAGCAAGATGAGAAGTTTGATGTGAATAATCTATATATTGGAACAGTAAGTCTTGATGAAACTTTATCTGAAGATGAGATTGTAGATAGAGTTTTATATATTCGGCCTGATGTAGCAACCAAAATTATGAATATATATAGTAATGGAGAGTATTGCGATGAATCATTAAGTGATTATATTCATGAGATTTATTACGACTTCAATGATCTGGACAAAAGAGTTCAAGAATTATTAACCAAGGCTGTGTGTGACCCTTTAGATATTGAGGGTAAGGGTGCGCAAGAAGAACAGTTTGTTATTGTGAAAACAATGGATGATGATATATTATTTGAAGGCTATTGTTATGGTTAATGTAGTACGGTTTGAAATCAAGTTAATGGAGAATAAAAATGCAAACTAAAGTGGATTTAAGTGAACTCTCAAAAGAGAATATTATAGAAGCGATAAAAATATATGATAATAATCCATCGGTCTGTAAAGGCCGAGAAGCAAAGATCTATAATTTAATTGTCAATGAACAAAGATATCCCCATAAATGTATAGTAGGTATAGCTTATAATAAGAAGAGAGGAATAGAAGGAGTGCTTGATAAAGATAGTTATTATTCTACTGGTGGAGGTAAGAGTTCCGCAGAAGAATTTTAATAAAACGTGGATTTATGTTAGAAAAACGTGAAGAAAGAAAAAAAAATGCAAGAGATGTAATTGTAGAGACTTTGAGAGCATTGGGAAAACCATCAAGTACAAATGAAATACTTGAATACATTATTAAACATGACATATATCAATTTACTGGAAAAACCCCTGAGTCAACAATAGGTGGAGATTTGTCCAAAATGGCTTCATGGAAAAAATATGCTGTTGATAAAATAGAAGACAATAGTCAAATATTATACCGTTTACCAAAGCATTTAAAAATTATTCAACAACCTCTACCATATCAAAAGTTTAACGATCAAAACAATAAACCTTTAAATCAAATATTATATGGCCCTCCAGGTACAGGAAAAACTTATAATACAATTAACAAGGCTTTAGAAATTATTGATGGAGTTGTCCCAGATACTAGGAAAGAAGCAAAAGATCGCTTTGATGTACTAAAAACATCTGGTCAAATTGAGTTTATAACATTTCACCAAAGCTATGGATATGAAGAATTTGTTGAAGGGATTAAGGCGGAAACGGAAAATGGTAAAATAAGTTATGAAGTTCAACCTGGTACTTTTAAAGAACTTTGTGAAAAAGCATCAACAAAAAGTTCATCAAATATTGATGAAAAAATCGAATGGCTTAAGACACAGCTTATTGAACAAGAGTCTATAGATATTAAATATAATACCTCTGGGTTTAATGTAAGTTATCGAGGTGGAAAAACTTTTAGAATAAAACCTAAAAACACTAAAAATGAATACACTGATTATCCTGCTTCTATTGAAAATATTATTAAATTATATAAAGGTGGACTACGAAATAAAGTTTATAACCCAACATATACAATAGGAATTTTAGAATATTTATATAACAATGGATTGGTTAAATATGATGATTTAGAAGAGAAAGATGAAAAAAAATATATACTAATAATAGATGAAATAAATCGTGGAAATATTTCTAAGATATTTGGAGAACTCATTACTCTTATAGAACCAAGTAAACGAATAGGAGCCGATGAAGAGGTACAAGTAAAACTTCCATATTCTAATCTACCTTTTGGTGTACCACAAAATCTCCATATTATAGGCACAATGAATACAGCTGATAGAAGTATTGCTCAAATAGATACTGCACTTAGACGAAGGTTTGAGTTTGTAGAGATGATGCCTAATAGTGATTTATTAGTTTTTAGTGATGGTCAAAAGAGCCCATTGATTGTTAAAGATGGAGATAAAGAGATTAATGTTCAAAATATTTTAACTGCTATTAACGAAAGAATAGAGTATATTCTTGATAGAGAGCATACTATTGGGCATAGCTATTTTTTACCACTCATAGATACACCAACAAAAGAGAAGATAGATGAAATTTTTAAAGTCAATATTATTCCACTTTTAGCTGAGTATTTCTATGGCGACTGGGGTGATATAAAATATGTGTTAAACAATAATTTTATAGATAAAAAAAAGAAAAGCGAATATATAGTTGATAAAAATAATGACAATAGACAGCTAAACAAAGTATATGAGATAGCAGATGAATTTGAATCATGTGAATACATTAAAATCTACAATGATAAATGTGAAGAAGAACAAACTGATGGTTTTCCTACTCAAGCCGATGCTATCCCAGAAGAATGAAAAATATTGCAATATCCGAATATGGGTATATCTATTTTAAAAAGCCTAAGAATCTAAATGAAAAATATACTCATGCCAAGATAGACAATGAAAAAGATTTTGATGAGCTTTATACATATTGGGAAGATAATGTAGATACACAAAAAATTTTTGAATATAAACGTGGGAAAGCTTTAAAAGCCACAAGTTATGTAGGTATTATCCAAACTAAAAATTTAAGTATAGAGATATTGCCTAAAATATATGATGGTGAAAGTAATGAAGTAGCAACTAGAAATATATTTACTCAAATGCTAAAACCAATATTGGATTTAAAGCCTATAGAAATAAACAAAGCAAATCTATCTGTTACAAACAATAAAAATATCTATGAGATATTTATATCTCTGTTTATAGAGCATCTTGATAAACTAATTCATCGTGGATTAAAATCACAATATATATCAAAAGAAGACAATCAGTATTTTTTAAAAGGTAAACTAAAGTTCAATCAGCACTTAAAACAGAACTATATCCATAAAGAGCGATTTTATGTAGAATATGATGAGTATATGCAAGACAGAGTTGAAAATAGACTTTTGAAATCTGCCGTAGCATTACTCTTGAAGAAGACAAGTGATTTTGAGAATAAAAGAGCATTGAGACAACAGATGTTTATTTTTGATGAAGTACGGTTATCCACAAATTATGATGTAGACTTTAGAAAAGTAAATACTCATAGAGGTATGGAGTATTATGAAATGCCCTTACGATTTGCTAAAGTATTTTTAAAACATCAATCCTTTACTTCCTTACGAGGAAATGACAATGTATTTGCACTACTGTTTCCTATGCAAACAGTATTTGAAAAATATATTGAGTATTCGCTAAATAATTCTAAAGATGTATTAGGGATAAATAGTATTATGGTTAATGGTGGGAAAAATGAATATTTATTATCTAATGGTAAATGTAACATGGCAAGACTTCAACCAGATTATTTACTTAAAATGGACAACGGTATAGATATAGTCACTGATGCGAAATGGAAACTATTAGAGACTAAAGAAGATGAAAGTAAAGGGTGTGAAACAGTCAATATTGCTTCTGGAGATGTTTATCAAATATTTAGTTATTTACATTTTTATGATTGCGAAGATACTGCTTATTTATTTGTTCCTGAAGTTGGTAAAATAGATGGTTTAGAATTTGAGTATCTCAAAAATCAATCAGATATAGGAAATAAAAAACTGAAAATAGTTCCAATAAATTTAGAGGAAATGATAAGTAGCCACCAGTTTCAAGAAAATATTTTTAATAATATAGACAATTAATAAAGTTAAAACCTAGGAGATAAAATATAATGACTATAGAAGAAGTAAAGAATAAAGCAACATTTGTATGCGAACATGTAGATCCAAGTGGCAAACCAATAAACGGTTATTATGATATAAAAGAGGATATCTACTACATTACTTATGACTCTGAAGTAACCAGAGATAAAACTGAGTATGTTACTTTTAAAAAAGGAAGTGATATAAAAGATAATCTATTATTTGATCCATTCTCTGAACTTAAAATTATTAATGGAAAGTAATATGTTACCTAATCAGTCTTTATTGGCTCTTGCTTGTGGCGATAGTTATGGTGCTTACTTTGAGAGAGATGGCTTGATGGGTGTTACATATGAGATTGAGACATTACCAAGTAAACCAGTAGTTCCTATGATAACAGATGATACAAAAATGGCAATGATATTATTCAAACATTATATTAAGCATAAAAATCTATTTATAGAAAAAATTTCTGAAGAGTATCGTTTATGGTCAAAAAGATGGTATAGGGATACACACATATGCTGTTTTAATTAACAATGAAAGTAATAAAGATTCTCAAGGTAATGGTTCTTTAATGAGAGTGATACCTTTTGGAGTTGAACTAGTAAAAGATGGATACAGTTTTGAAGCAGCAGTATCTCTTATGAATCAAGATTCAGCAATAACACATAAAAATGAAACTATTTTTATGGCGAATAGATTAGCCCTAGATATTGCTTATACTGCACGTATAAGGATGCTTAACATAAGTATATCACTTATTTTACCCCATACTTATTTTTATTTAGGTATAATTGCGAAAATATTCCAAATTTAAGGAAACCCTTATGCAAAAAATAAGAAATATTGCGGTTATCGCTCACGTTGACCACGGTAAAACTACACTAGTTGATGGACTGTTAGAACAGTCTGGTACTTTCGGTTCTCATGAAGCACATGATGAAAGAGCAATGGACAGTAATGATTTAGAAAAGGAACGTGGGATCACGATTCTTTCTAAAAATACTGCTATTCGTTATAAAGACTATAAGATTAACATTATTGACACTCCGGGTCACGCTGACTTCGGTGGTGAAGTTGAACGTGTTCTTAAGATGGTTGATGGTGTTTTAGTTCTTGTTGATGCTTATGAGGGAGTTATGCCTCAAACTAAGTTCGTTTGTAAGAAAATGCTTGCTCTTGGTAAAATGCCAATTGTTGTAATTAACAAAATTGACAAGCCTTCTGCTGATGTTGATCGTGTTGCTGATGAGATGTTTGACTTATTCGCAGATATGGGTGCTACAGATGAGCAACAAGATTTCCCAATTATCTATGCTGCTGCACGTGATGGTATTGCTAAATTAGATATGTCTGAGCCTGATTCAGATTTCGAGTGTATTTTTGAAGCAATTTTAAATCATGTTCCGGAACCAGAAGGTTCACCAGAAAACCCACTTCAGTCACAAGTATTTACACTTGATTATGACAACTATGTTGGTAAAATCGGTATCTCTCGTATATTTAACGGTACTGTAAAAAAAGGTGATAACGTTATGCTTGCAAAAGCTGATGGTGAAATGGTTAAAGGTAAGATTTCTAAGCTTATCGGTTTCCACGGTCTAAACCGTATGGAAATAGAACAAGCAGAAGCTGGTGATATCGTTGCATTTGCTGGTATGGAGACTGTTGACGTTGGAGATACTGTTTGTGATCCAAACAATCCAGTTGCACTTGACCCAATGCACGTTGAAGAGCCAACACTAACAGTTGTATTTGCTGTTAATGATTCTCCTTTAGCTGGTAAAGAAGGTAAGCATGTTACTTCTAACAAACTTCGTGAGCGTTTAGAGTTCGAAATGAACACTAACGTTGCAATGAAACTTGAAGTAGTTGGTGAGGGTAAATTTAAAGTTTCAGGTCGTGGTGAACTTCAAATTACTGTTCTTGCTGAAAACATGCGTCGTGAAGATTTTGAGTTTTCAATCTCTCGTCCAGAAGTTATTGTTAAAGAAATTGAAGGTGTTAAGTGCGAGCCATTTGAGCATTTAGTTATAGATGTTCCTGAAGAATTAAGTGGTGGTGTTATTGAGCGTCTTGGTAAGAGAAAAGCTGAAATGAAGTCTATGCTTCCAATGGGTTCAGGTTTCCAAAGAATCGAGTTTGAAATTCCAGCTCGTGCTTTAATCGGTTTCCGTGGCCAGTTCTTAACAGACACTAAAGGTGAGGGAATTATGAATCACTCTTTCATCGAATTTCGTCCATATAGTGGTTCAGTTGATTCTCGTTCATACGGTGCTCTTGTATCTATGACTGCTGGTTCAACTCTTGCATTCTCACTTTTTGGTATCCAAAATCGTGGTGTTCTTTACGTCGGTGTTCAGACTGAAGTTTATGAAGGTATGATCGTTGGTGAGCACTCACGTGATAATGACCTAGTTGTTAACCCTATTAAAGGTAAGGCACAGTCAAATGTTCGTTCATCTGGAGCTGATGAAGCTATTAAACTTATTCCACCACGTGACATGTCACTAGAACGTGCTCTAGAATGGATCGAAGATGATGAGTTACTTGAAGTAACTCCTAAATCTGTTCGTATTCGTAAGAAATACTTAACAGAATCAGAAAGAAAACGTCACTCACGTAAATAATATGTAATCATAGACATCCCATTTAGTGGGTATGTCTATACACCTTACCTTCTAAATATTTTTAAATCCCATACCTATTATATATCTGCATGACTTTTTATAAACAGTTTCATTAGAGCTCCTGTAAGTGTAAGATTTAGAATCATGGCAACGATAACAGTTATACCTGTAATCAGTCCAAAGTTAAAAAGATTCGTCATACTAGCAAACATAAAGACTAAAAATCCAGAACTTAAAACTATAGAAGTGATAAAAATTGCTCTTCCTGTTGAATGTAGAGTTAGTCTTATCGCCTCATCTACATCATTGTGAAGTATGTAGTAGCGTTTAAAGTTATGCATATAGTGAATAGTGTCATCAACTACCATTCCGATGGCAATTGCCCCGATGAGAATTGTAAACATATCTAGAGGTAAATTATAGACATACATAAATGCGATGCCAAACATTATAGGGGTGAGATTGGGAATCATACTTAGAAGACCTAGTTTTAAATTTCCAATAAGTAAAACCATTAGTACTGCTATAACTACAAACGCAACCAAATAACTATCTATAGAACTCTCAATCGATTTTGTTATTGTTGTAGATAAAATAGGTATGATACCTGTTATTCCAACGGTTGCCATACCCTTAAACTCACTGTTTAAAAGAATTTTTAATTCTTCAATCATTTCTATATATTCGATAGAGTCAACCCAAGGTGCCTTAATGGAAAGCCGAGTTTTACTAAACTGAGAATCAACTATTTCTTCAAGATCATCACTTCCACTATTTTCAAAAAGTAAAAATTCTTGTGCGATTAGCTCTTTGTTCTGTGGAACCACATAGAACTCTTTTTTATTTTCATTAAGCGCCATATGAATCTCTTTGAGAACATCTGTAATACTTACTATCTTCCCTATAAAGTAGTTTTCTCCCTTATAGGTATAAATCTCTTTAGTGACTCGCTCTACTGCGTTTAGAAATTCTGGATTATATACACCATTTTCTATTTTTGTGTCCAATACAACTTCGATACTAATGGAACCTCTGAGCTCCTTATCTATAGTTTCAGTGTTTACTCTTACAACATTGTCTTCTTTAAACCAGTGGAGAGGATTATGTGAAAATTGCATCATTGAAGAGAAGACGAGAGATACAACTATAATAATTCCAGCTAAAAAAATTATACTTTTATGGTAGTTTATGGAGAAGTTGGCAATTTTTACCATTATGGAGTCGAGAAAACTATCTTCATCTTGTGCTTTATGTTTTATGGGAGCTAAAGAAAGAAGAATCGGAATAAGTACAAGAGTTAAAAGAAGAGCAATTGTTACTCCAATTGCTGAAAAAATACCAAGAGCTGCAACGGGTGCTATATCTGAAATACTAAAAGAGAGAAGAGAAGCTGCAGTGGTAAACGAGGTCATTGCAACAGCGAGTCCAGAGTGACCGATAGCATAAGCAATAGAGAAATTTTTATCTCCTGTTTCATTGTACTTATGATAAAAAATAGAGAGGATGTGAATACTGTCACCAATAGCAACAGCAAGGAGAAGAGAAGGGAGTATTTGAGTCATTGAGGTTATAGGATAACCAAAGAGAGCCATGGAGCCTATGGCTGAGAGAAGTGTTAAGATAACAACAACAAGAGGTATAAAAATACCACTTACTCTTGCAAAGGTGACAAAAAGTAAAAAAGATATTGTTAAAACTACATAGAGGATAAATTTTGACATATCGTTCATAAGAGTAGTTTGTAAGTTTTTAGTGACTATTGGCGAGCCAGCTTCATAAATTTCAAAATTCTCACTTTTATATTTCTTTATGATTTTTTCCAACTCGACAATAAGCTCTTCACTCTCATTGGCAGTGATAAATTTTAAATTTTCATTACTACTTTGGTCTTCGAAACCTTCTGCCAATGGGTCGAAATCATCTATACCAATAGATGTATATGTATTTGTTGTTATCATTATAGTTGTAAAAGTTGTGTCTGCGTTTAGATATAAATCTTTATATATTGAATTGTTTTGAGCAAACTCTTTGATGACGTTTAACTTTTTATTCTCGTTAGGGATACCGTCTACAAATAGGTCTTCAACAACTAATGTACTACTATCTCCAACTGTCTTACGGGCATTTTTTAGTGAATCTACCTCTTTTATGTATGGAACATTCGCCTCTATCTCTTCATGAAGTTTAAAGAGTTTTTCTAAAAAGTCCTTATTGAAAATATCTTTTGTTTTAATGGCCACTATTATTTTTTCGTCTCGACCAAACTGGCTACGAAAGTCGTTATAGAGAAGAATTTGTGGATCATCTTTGTATAAAAAACCTTCAGTGGAGGTGTCAAAGGTTATCTTTGGTATGTTTGATGCAATTGCAAAGATCATGAAAAGAGTAAGAAATAGTGCCTTGAGTCTATGATTGATGATGATGTAGGTAAAATTTTCAAATTTCTTCTCTACAACTAAACGCCAGTTTGATTTCATTATAAATGCCTTTATTTGAGTATAGTCGAGTATTTTATTCTTTTAACATTAGTCTATTGTTACGTTAAGATAGATATTGGGTGATTCTTTTTTCTAACCAATAATATGGTGAGAGAAAACTTCCCCCAACAAAACCGACATGACCCCCATATTTATATAGTTCCAATTCGATGCTATTAGAGAGTTCTTCTTGCATAGGTAAAACTTCTTTTGTCATAAAGGGATCGTCTTGTGCATGAATGATAAGAGTATCAGTTTTTATATGTTTTAAAAATTGTTTTGAACTAGACTTAGTATAATAATCCTTTACCGAATCAAAGCCATGAATAGGAGCCGTGTATGCATTGTCAAATTCCCAAAAAGTTTTTAATTTTTTTATATCTTTGCGTTTGAGATTTATAAGCGAACTCATATCGTGTTTGTCATATTTTTTATCAAGTGCTGTGTTTAAATCTTTTAAGAGTCTTTTTTGATAATATCTAGCAAATCCTACTTTCATTGCATCAGCACAGATATCTAGTTGCATTGGTGGCGATACAGCTACACATTTTTTAAATGCTGACTTATCTCCGGTTTCCCCTAGGAGTTTTAAAAGCATATTTGCACCCAAAGAGTATCCTACTCCATAAAGTTCTGAGTTTGGAAATCTCTGTTTAAGACTTTTTATAAATTCTAGAGCATCACCGGTATCTCCACTATGATAAGAGCGAGGAAGAAGGTTTTCTTCACCTGAACACCCTCTAAAGTGTATGAGTACACTAGTGCGACCAGCAGAGTTTAGTTCCTTTACAAGACCTAAAATATATGGAGAATTGTAGGAACCAGCTAGACCATGAAAAATAACTACAATAGGCATATTGGAGTCTTTGTTTTTAATCTTACTCCAATAACAGTCTAAGAAATCTCCATCGCTCAAAGTAAATTTTTCTATCTCAAAATCAATAGAAGGGACTTTTCTAAACAAAGATGAGTATATAGTCTGAAGATGCCTATTTTTAAGCCCAAATCCCGGTGTAAATCTTTTATACATTTTGTAATCCTATAGCAATAATTTATCTTATCAAATTTTTATATATAGATGGCTATAATCATACACTTATAAATAATGGAGCTATTTGATGTTGCAAAGAAAAAAAATATATAATCCCGATTCAACTGAAAGTGTAAATGAAAGAAAGATTTTCGGTGGGAATCCAACAGGTATATTTGAACTTAATAACATTAAATATCAGTGGGCATATAATCTTTGGGAAATGATGTTAAATAACACATGGTTTCCTAAAGAAGTAGATATGACACGCGATGTTAATGACTACAAACTCTTAACACAAGCGGAAAAAACAGCCTATGATAAGGCACTATCTCAGCTTATTTTTATGGATTCATTACAGACAAATAATCTTATCGATAATATTAATCCACACATTACATCTCCAGAGATAAATCTTATTTTAGTACGTCAGTCTTTTGAAGAAGCACTCCATTCTCAATCTTATGCAGTTATGGTTGATACTATTTCAACAAATTCTGATGAGATTTATGACTTATGGCGTAGAGATATGATGCTTAAAAATAAAAATGATGCAGTAGCTAAAGTATATCTTGAACTTATGGAAAATCCAACTGATTCAAACTTTGTAAAAGCATGTTTTGCAAACCAAATTTTAGAAGGTATATACTTTTATAGTGGTTTTACTTATCTCTATACACTTGCTCGTTCTGGTAAAATGTTAGGAAGTGCTCAGATGATACGCTTTATACAGCGTGATGAAGTAACACACTTGGTTCTTTTTCAAAACCTAATAAACACTTTGAGAAAAGAGAGAGCTGACCTTTTTACACCTGAGTTAAATGCAGAAGTTATCGAGATGTTTAAAGAAGCAGTAAAGCTAGAAAGTGAATGGGGTAAGTACATTACTCAAGGTCAGATTTTAGGTCTTACTGACGACATAGTTGAGCAATATATTCAGTATTTAGCTGATGATAGATTAAGGTCTGTAGGTTTTGAGAAGATATACAATGTAGAAAATCCAATAAAATGGGTTGATGACTTTGCAAAGTTTAACGACCAAAAAACAAACTTCTTTGAAGCAACTGTAACTAACTACTCTAAAGGAAGTCTCTCTTTCGATGACGACTTCTAAAATAGGTGAGCAGAAACTCTGCTCACTGCTTTTTAAAACCACCTCAAACTATAACGCTAACTTACAAACTCTACTAACTCTTTTAAAAAAAACAGAAAAAAATTCTATTGTCGTTGCTCCAGAAGTTTGTTTAACGGGATTTGATTATGACAACTTTAAAGCTGCTGTAGCATTTTCTAAAATTGCTATTGAGGAGATTAAAAAAGCATCCCTTGGAAAAACTCTGATTTTTACTATGTTTGAAAAAGAAGATGGTAAAATTTTTAACAATGCCAAAATTTTTCATAATGGGGAGATTGTATTTAGTAGAGCAAAAGCTAGACTATTTCGTTTTGGGGGCGAAGATAAGTATATGAGTCAAGGGAGTGATGAAGCTTTTGAGATTGTAGAAGTGGATGGAATTAAAATAGCTATCTTAATCTGTTTTGAATTGCGTTTTAGGGACTTACTAAAGCGATGCGAAGGTGCTGATGTCATAGCTATTCCTTCTTGGTGGGGAGTTTTAAGAAGCGAGCATTTCAAGTCACTCTCTCAATCTTTAGCGATTATGAACCAATGCTATGTAGTAGCGAGTGATTCTCAAAATAAAGAGTGCTCAAAACTAAGTGCTATCATCTCTCCAAAAGGTGAGGCCAAGTACAACGAGAACTCAGCTTGCTTAGTGGAAAAGTATAGTAAAAAAGAGATAACCCTTACGAGAAGATATATTGATGTCGGAATTATCTAATCGAAGAATGTTATCTTATAAAAAATGATGTGATAATTTAGTTGTGTGATAAGTCTAATCTTTTATTGTATAATACAAATAATTTATATTAGGTAGATAAGAATTGGATAGAATAACAGCAACCAAAACCGCGCGTTTAGCCCAAGAGTGCAGTAAGATTTTCCCTCTTTCGCCAGAAATAGAAAATGCTATAGCTAAAACAAATAGAGAAGAATTTGTGCCAGCTGGATTTAGACATAACGCATACAAACTTGATGCACTTCCTATAGGTGCATCTCAGTACATAAGCTCTCCTTTAACAGTTGCAAAAATGACCGAATATCTTTTTCCAAGAGGTGCCGATAGAGTACTTGAAATAGGTTGTGGAAGTGGTTATCAGGCAGCTGTATTGTCGCATCTTTTTCGTGGCGTTTTTACAATAGAAAGAATTGAACCTCTTCTTCTTCAGGCTAAGCAACGTTTTAGAAATCTAGGGATAAATAATGTACACACAAGAACAGATGATGGTCAAAATGGCTGGATAA
>NZ_JABIOQ010000033.1 GCF_018698455.1 Sulfurimonas sp.
TGCTTCTTCACAACCTTTTCTAACTGCTGGAATAAATTCTTTAGGAACAGATCCACCTTTAATAGCATCATGGAAAACATAACCTGTATCAGGCTCACCTGGTTTAACAGTAAGATAAACATGACCAAATTGACCACGACCACCTGATTGCTTTGCATACTTATACTCTTGGTTAACTTCTTTTTTGATAGACTCACGGTAAGAAACTTGTGGAGCACCAACTTCAGCTTCAACAGCGAATTCTCTTTTCATTCTATCTACAAGAATTTCAAGGTGTAACTCACCCATTCCAGAAATAATAGTCTGACCAGTCTCTTCGTCAGTGTTAACACGGAAAGATGGATCTTCAGCAGCAAGTTTACTTAAAGCGATACCCATTTTTTCTTGGTCAGCTTTAGTTTTAGGCTCAACCGCAACAGAAATAACTGGAGCTGGGAAGTCCATTCTTTCAAGAACAACTTTCACATCACCTTGACATAAAGTATCACCAGTAGTTGTAGCTTTAAGACCAACAACAGCACCGATTTCACCTGCATAGATTTCTTTTACTTCTTCACGTTTGATAGCATGCATCTTAACGATACGACCAACTCTCTCTTTTTTATCTTTAGTAGAGTTATGAACGAATGAACCTGATTCTAAAGAACCACGGTAAACACGGATAAAAGTAAGAACACCAACAAATGGATCTGTCATAATCTTAAATGCAAGTGCCGCGAAGTCACCCTCGTCAGTTGATGGAACAGCTATTTCAACTTCTTCATCATCCATAAGAGTACCCATGATTGCTTCTGACTCAATCGGTGAAGGTAAGTAAGCAACAACACAATCAAGTAAAGTTTGAACACCTTTGTTTTTAAATGCAGTACCTGGAGTCATTGGAACAACAGCCATACCAAGAGTAGCAGCTTTTATAGCAGCTTTAACTTCGTCTTCTGTAAAGTCTCCACCATCTAAGAATTTTTCAGCAAAGTCGTCATTACCTTCAACTTCTGCAAGACTTTCCATCATTTTTTCTCTGTACTCTTCAGAAATTTCTGCTAAAGAATCACGAATATCTTGAATATGGTAATTAGAACCCATTTCAGCATCAGCATCCCATACAATTTCTTTCATCGTTACCAAGTCAACAACACCCTCAAATTCAGCTTCAGCACCAATAGGTAACTGAATAGGCATTGGGTTACCTTTAAGTCTTTCTTTAATTTGACGCTCAACTTCGTAGAAATCAGCACCAGTTCTGTCCATCTTGTTAACAAAAACAATTGAAGGAACCTTATAACGGTTACGTTGTCTCCAAACTGTTTCTGATTGAGGCTGAACACCACCAACAGCACAGAATACTGAAACAGCACCATCAAGAACACGCATAGAACGCTCAACTTCAATAGTAAAGTCAACGTGACCCGGAGTATCTATAATGTTAATTTGCTTACCATCCCACTCACAAGTAGTTGCAGCAGAAGTAATAGTAATACCACGCTCTTGCTCTTGTTCCATCCAGTCCATAGTAGCAGCACCATCATGAACCTCACCGATTTTATGCTCAACACCAGTGTAGAATAAAATTCTTTCTGTTGTTGTTGTTTTACCTGCATCGATGTGTGCAGCAATACCGATATTTCTTACGTCGTTAAGTTTGTGACTTCTTGCCATAGTTTAGTACCTTGTTTAATTAGTTGAGAGATAAGCTCTTTTATAAATAAAAATTGTTTACTTACAAAAGAGCTGTCAATGTTATGTTGCTAATGGGATAAAATCCCATTAAGCGATTTAGAAAAGAGTGATTACCAACGGTAATGAGCAAATGCTTTGTTAGCTTCTGCCATTTTATAAGTATCTTCTTTTTTCTTGAATGCTGAACCTTTATCAGATGAAGCATCCATGAACTCGTTAGCTAATCTCTCAGCCATAGTTCTTTCGTTTCTCTTACGAGCTGCGTCTATTAACCATCTGAGTGCTAAAGACTGTTGACGTACCGGGCGTACTTCTACTGGAACTTGATAAGTAGCACCACCAACACGGCGACTTTTTACTTCAATAATTGGTTTAACATTTTCAATAGCTTCGTTAAACGTATCTATACCAGTTTTTTCACCACGAGAGCTAATGATATCCATTGCACTGTAGATAATTTTTTCTGCTATTGACTTTTTACCGTCTAACATTACTTTATTTATAAATTTCGTCAGCATTTTGCTTCCATAAACTGGATCTGGCATAACTGGACGAGTGGGAGCTTTTCTTCTTCTCATATTTGAGTATCCTTATTCTTCAATTTTTTCAAATTTACTCAAAATCAATCACTAAAGATTAATCCTGTAGCTATTGAACTTAATTATGTTAAAAAAACAGTCTTAAACTATTTTTTTGGACGCTTTGTACCATATTTAGATCTTGCAACCATACGGCCAGCAACACCAGCAGTATCAAGAGCACCACGAACGATATGGTATTTAACACCAGGTAAATCTTTAATACGCCCACCACGTACAAGTACGATTGAGTGTTCTTGAAGGTTATGACCTTCACCACCGATATATGAGATAACCTCAAAACCAGATGTTAATCTAACTTTTGCAACTTTTCTTAAAGCCGAGTTAGGTTTTTTTGGTGTAGTCGTATAAACACGAGTACATACACCACGACGCTGTGGACATGAAACAAGAGCAGGTGATTTTGATTTCTTAATCACACGTTTACGCTCATTACGAATCAGTTGATTGATTGTTGGCATACAATTCCTTTTTTACTTAATTTTTCCAGTAGAATTTAATTCTCTTCTATTGTATAGACTATATTATATAGAGAATTATAGACACGAGATAATACAGAAACTTGAATTAAAGTTAGCTTATTTTAAGGATTTATTAAGAGAAAGAGGATTTAAGAAGCGAGTTTATACTCACTTCTTAAAAAAGAATGATTTATTAATCTTCTTCTGATTCGAAAACAACTTGTTGATCTTTATATATACCAGTTCCAACAGGAATAGTACGACCAATAATAACATTTTCTTTAAGATTTGTTAAATTATCAACTTTAGCAGATACAGCAGCTTCTGTTAATACCTTAGTCGTATCTTGGAATGATGCAGCTGAGATAATACTATCAGCAGATACAGCAGCTCTTGTAATACCAACCAAGAATGGTTCAGCAATCGCAGGACGACCACCAAGTTTTATTATTTTTACATTTTCTGCAGCAAACTTAGATTTAGAAATAAGATCTCCCTCTATAAACTTTGTATCTCCAGATTTAACAATTTTAATCTGACGAAGCATTTGAGTAAAGATAACTTCAATATGCTTATCAGCAATGTTAACCCCTTGAGAACGGTACACTTGCTGTACTTCAGATACTAGGTAATTATAAAGTGCTTTTACACCCATAATACGTAATAGTTCATGAGAAGATAAAATACCAGTTGTTAAACGCTCACCGGCATGAACAAAGTCACCAACGCTAACAACAGCTTCATGAGATTTATCTACAAAATACTCTTTAACAATTCCATTTTCAGAGTTACTAACAACTACTCTTACTTTACCACGAAGCATTTTACCAAAACTAACTGTACCATCTATCTCTGATATTAGTGCAGTAGCTTTTGGACGACGGCCTTCAAAAAGTTCAGATACACGTGGAAGACCACCCGTAATGTCTGATGACTTTTGAAGTGCTTTTGGTGTTTTAGCAATAATATCTGCTACTTTAACAGTTGCACCATCAGCAATAAAGATAGAAGACTTAGGCTCAATTGAATAACGTAATAGCTCACCATCATCAGTTGCTAAAATAATTGTTGGCTTATACTCTGAAGAAATATGATCATTGATCATAAGACGTGTTTTACCAGTAAGCTCATCAAGTTGCTCACTTGCAGTAGTTCCTACAATAATATCTTCATACTGTACAGTACCACTTGCTTCTGAGATAATTGGATTTGAATATGGATCCCATTCAGCTATAACAACTGATTCATCAGAAGATGGCTTTGCAATAAGTGTACTTGCATCTACAATTTCATTATCATCAGCAACAATTACTGAGCCACGTGCGATATAGTGACGAATTGCTTCACGATTATTTGCATCTACTACAGTTGCAAAAAGACCTTTTTCTGTTACTTCGTATCCTGATTTAACACCATCGTGTCTCTCTAAATAATCACCTTTAAGCAAGAAGTACTTAACAGTACCCTCTTCCTTAGCAAGAATTTTCTGAGTTACAGGTGCACCATTCTCAACTAAAATTTCAGATGCATATGGAATACGAGATGGAACATTCCAACCATCTTTAATTGTCTCAACAATAGATTCATCTTCTACGACTTTTGTTCCATTTACATAAGGAAAGTAGTATTTACCTTCTATTTGTCCACTTACACCAGCAAGTTCATTTGGTTTAGCTATTTCATTCTTACGAAGAGAATAACGCACAGTATCTTTTTTACCTGTAACCGTTACAACAACTTCATCATGAACAGTAAGAATTTCTACTGTACCAGCAAATGGAGCTTTAATTTTAGGTTCAACTAAAAGTACCGCTGCATTTCTTCTGTTTGCAACAATGTTTTTTCCATCTTTAGACTCATAAGTTTTAAGGTTATAATAACGGATGAAACCTTCACGTGATGCTATAACTTGACGTTCTTGAGCAGTAGAACTCGCAGTTCCACCAACGTGGAATGTACGAAGTGTAAGTTGTGTACCAGGCTCACCAATTGACTGAGCTGAAACAATTCCAATCGCTTCACCAGCACGAACTACATGACCAGTTGCAAGGTTAGTACCATAACATAATGCACAAACACCTTCATCACTTTTACATGTAGTAGGTGTTCTTATGTGTGCTGTTTTAATTCCAGCTTCAGCAATAACTTTTGCAGATACTTCATCAAGAAGCGTACCCTCGGCAAAAAGTATTTCATTTGAAATTGGATCTATAACATCATCAGCTAAAACACGACCAAAAAGTCTGTCTTCTAAAGACTCAATAAGAGTATTTTGATCAGATATATCTGAAATCTCAATACCTTCATGAGTATGACAGTCATGCTCAACAATCTTAACATTTTGTGCAACATCAACAAGCTTACGAGTTAGGTAACCCGCATTCGCTGTTTTAAGTGCTGTATCGGCAAGACCTTTACGAGCACCGTGAGTTGAAATGAAGTACTCAATTACATTAAGTCCCTCTTTAAAGTTAGAGATAATTGGAGTTTCAATAATATCACCAGATGGTTTAGCCATAAGACCACGCATACCAGCAAGCTGACGAATCTGTGCCGCTGAACCACGAGCACCAGAATCAGCCATCATATGAATAGAGTTAAAACCATCTTTATCAGTTTCAACTAGTTCCATCATTTCAGATGCCAGAGTATTGTTTGTATCAGTCCAAACATCAATAATCTTATTGTAACGCTCTTGTTCAGTTAAAAGACCAGCTTCAAATTGCTTTTGAATTTCAATTACTTTCGCTT
Organism: Sulfurimonas sp.; assembly: GCF_018698455.1. Lineage (GTDB taxonomy): Bacteria > Campylobacterota > Campylobacteria > Campylobacterales > Sulfurimonadaceae > Sulfurimonas. Next base: position 5,489 of record NZ_JABIOQ010000033.1, read on the forward strand.
TTGATTCAGCAATTTTACCCGCTTTCATTTCTGGTATACGGATATCATCAGCAGAGATAGAAACACCAGATTCAGTTGCATGCTTGAAACCTAAATCTTTAAGACGATCAAGGAAACCAGAAGTAACACCAATACCACCATGCTTTTGAACATAATCAACAATCTCATTAATAGCTTTTTTCTTCATAACTCTGTTCCATAATTCAGCAGGAACAAAGTCAGGTAAAATCGCTTTTATTAGTAAACGTCCTGCAGTTGTATGAATAAGACGACCATCAATACGTGTTCTTACTTTCGCATGTAAATCAAGTGCTTTATGCTCTAGTGCAATATTAATCTCGTCAACATTACCAAATAATTTATTTGATCCCTTAACACCATTTTTCTCTAAAGAAATATAGTAGATACCAAGAACCATATCTTGTGAAGGTGTAGCTATCGCCTTACCTGATGCTGGAAGCATAATGTTCATAGATGCAAGCATAAGTACTTTACACTCAGCAATAGCTGCTGAAGATAAAGGTACGTGAACAGCCATCTGGTCGCCATCAAAATCGGCATTAAATGCAGCACAAACTAGAGGGTGAAGCTGAATAGCTTTTCCATCAATTAGTTTAGGGTGAAATGCTTGAATAGAAAGCTTGTGAAGTGTTGGTGCACGGTTAAGCATAACAGGATAACCATCAACAATCTCAGCTAGACATTCCCAAACTTCGTTTGTTTTATCTTCAATCATTTTCTTAGCAGCTTTAACAGTAGTTGCATAACCTTTATCTTCAAGTTTAGCAATCAAATGTGGCTTAAATAGCTCAAGAGCCATTTTCTTAGGTAATCCACACTCGTCCATATTTAAAGATGGTCCAACAACAATTACTGAACGTCCTGAGAAGTCAACACGCTTACCAAGTAAGTTCTGACGGAAACGTCCTTGCTTACCTTTAATGATTTCACTAAGTGACTTAAGTGGACGCTTATTAGCACCTTTAACTGCGTTTGCACGGCGACCATTATCAAAAAGTGCATCAACAGACTCTTGTAACATACGTTTTTCATTACGTACAATAATCTCTGGAGCTTCTAGTTCAACTAAACGCTTTAAACGCTGGTTACGGTTTATGACACGACGGTATAAATCATTTACGTCAGAAACAGCAAATTTACCACCATCAAGTGAAACAAGTGGACGTAAATCTGGTGGAAGAACTGGTAAAACAGTTAACATCATCCAAGCAGGGTTATTACCACTATTTAAAAATGACTCAATAACTTTAAGACGTTTGTTAATAGTTTTCTTTTTAGCTTCACTTTTTGTCTCACCTAGTGCTTCTTTAAGAGTAGTAAAAAGATCAACTAAGTCAATAGAATCAAGTAGATCACGAATAACTTCTCCACCCATACGAGCTTTAAAGCCTAATGCATCAAAACGCTGTACTAAAGTTCTGTACTGCTCTTCATTTAAAACATCATACTGAAGTACTGGTGTCTTAGATTCTGCGTCATAATATGACTCTCCACCTGATTCAACGATGTAAGCTTCATAATAAAGTACACGTTCAAGGTCTTTCATCTTGATACCTAAAAGAGTACCAATACGAGAAGGTAATGAACTAACATACCAGATATGTGCAACAGGAGTTACAAGTTCGATGTGACCCATACGAGTACGACGAACTTTAGTAGATGTTACTTCAACACCACATTTCTCACATACCACACCCTTATAACGCATCTTTTTGTATTTACCACAAAGACACTCATAGTCTCTTACAGGTCCAAAAATTTTGGCACAAAAAAGTCCATCACGTTCAGGCTTAAGTGTACGGTAGTTAATAGTTTCAGGTTTTTTAACCTCACCATTTGACCAAGACATAACCTTTTCAGGTGATGCAAGGCGAAATTGCAGTTGTTTTATATCTTTAGGTCTATTATCTTCAGTTACTTCTACAGGTACTAATTTACTCATCGTCTTCAACCTCGTCTAAAATCTCTACATCAAGTGCAAGTGCTTGAAGTTCTTTTGTTAATACAAATAGTGTCTCAGGAATACCAGATGCTGGTACTAATTCACCTTTTGTAATTGCTTTATAAGCACGAACACGACCATCAACATCATCGGATTTGATAGTTAACATCTCTCTAAGTACGGCAGATGCACCATAAGCTTCAAGAGCCCATACTTCCATCTCTCCAAATCTTTGACCACCAAATAGTGCTTTACCACCAACCGGTTGTTGAGTTACTAAAGAGTATGGTCCAGTTGAACGAGCATGAATCTTTTCATCAACCAAGTGATGTAGTTTAAGTATGTACATAAAACCAACATTTACACGCTCTTTGATTTGCTCACCAGTTTTACCGTCAAAAAGTACAGTTTTACCATCAACAGCCATGTTTGCAAGTTTGTAAAGTTTTTCAAATTCTACTGCATTTACACCTTCAAAAATAGGAGTAGCGAATCTAACCCCACCTTTAGCCCAGTCTCTTGCATATCTTAAGAAAACTTCGTCATTCATATCACCAATAACTTTTACTGCATTCATCATTCCTGCAACATCGGCTATCTCTATCATTTTAGAACGTAAGGTATCGATATAGTCTTTTTGTTTAGTATCAAATTGCTCTTGAATTTGGTTACCAAGTTCACGTCCTGCCATACCAAGGTGCATTTCTAGAATCTGACCGATATTCATACGAGAAGGTACACCTAGTGGATTAAGACATACGTCAACTGAACGTCCATCTTCCATATAAGGCATATCAACTTCAGGAACTATTATAGAAACAATACCTTTGTTACCGTGACGACCAGCCATTTTATCACCAACTTTAAGTTGACGCTTAGTAGCTATGTAAATCTTCACATACTTAACAACACCATTTGGAAGGATGTCATCTTTTTCTAAAATCGTAAGTTTTTCTTCATGCTCATCTCTAAATACACGCTTCTGCTTTTGGAAGTGATTTTTAGTCTTAGTGTACTCATCTTGAATCGCTTCAGAAAAAGATTTCACAATAGCATTCATAGCAAAACGGTTTACTTCAGCGATATCCGCACCATTAATAGTGTCACCCGCTTTATACTCAGTTTCACCAATCTTAATATCGTTACTTAATGCTTCACGAGTTAAAAGTTTAGTTATTCTTAACATTTCTTCTTTATCTATCATAAGAAGTCTGTCGTAGTGCTCACGCTCTAAGTAATCTCTTTCTTCTTTCTCAAGTGCTAATGCACACGCATCTTTGTCATAACCTTTTTTTGTAAATACTTTTATATCAACAACTACACCTTCCATAGATGGAGGACAGTAAAGAGATTTATTTACAACATGTCCAGCTTTTTCACCAAAAATTGCACGAAGTAGACGTTCTTCTGGAGTTGGTTTAACTTCACCTTTTGGAGAAACCTTACCAACTAAAATCATACCACCACTAACAGTTGTACCAATTTTAATTATTCCAGAGTCATCAAGGTGTGCTAATTCATCATCACGAACATTCGGAATGTCACGAGTGATCTCTTCAACACCATGCTTTAGTTCACGAGCTTCTACTTCTTTTTCATAAATATGAACAGAAGTAAATTGATCTTTACGAATCATGCGCTCTGAGATAACAATAGCATCCTCAAAGTTATAACCATTCCATGGCATAAAAGCAACCATAGCATTAACACCAAGTGCTAGTTCACCTTGATCCATATTTGGACCATCAGCAATCACTTGTCCCTTAGTAACAATATCACCAACATTAACTATTGGTTTTTGAGTAAACGAAGTATTTTGATTCGTTCTTAAGTTCTTTTGTAATGGATAATAGTCTATATAGATCTCTCCATCTTCTTCACCCATTACATAAATGTGTTTTCCATCAACTTTTTCTATCTTTCCAGCACGTTCAGCTTTTATACATTCCCAAGCATCACGAGCAACAAGTTTCTCAACTCCAGTTCCAACCATTGGTGAATTAACACGTAAAAGAGGTACTGCTTGACGTTGCATATTTGAACCCATTAGTGCACGATTGGCATCATCATGCTCAAGGAAAGGAATAAGTGAAGCGGCTACACCAACAACCATGTGAGATGAAAGGTCAGCATACTTACATTCAGTAGGACTTTGTAATAAAATTTCACCATCTTGACGGATAGAAATTAAATCTTCTATAAACTGATTATCACCATCAACTTTATTTGAAGCGGCTGCAATTTTAACACCCTCTTCTTGAGTTGCAGTAAGATAAACAACTTCTGAAGTTATTTTCCCATCTTTCATTACTTTATAAGGTGCTTCAATAAAACCATGCTCATTTACTTTAGAGTAAGTTGCAAGAGTATTAATAAGACCAATATTTTGACCCTCTGGAGTCTCAATTGGACAGATTCTTCCGTAGTGAGTTGGGTGAACATCACGTACTTCAAATCCAGCTCTTTCTTTAACAAGACCACCCTCACCAAGAGCCGATAAACGACGCTTGTGAGTTACTTCTGAGAGAGGATTTGTTTGATCCATAAATTGTGAAAGTTGTCCACCAGAGAAGAACTCCATAATTGTTGAAGTAATCATCTTAGAGTTAATCAAATCATGAGGCATAAGCTCTTGCATTGGACCACTCATAGTAGAAAGCTTGTCACGAATAGCTTTTTGCATCTTCACGAGACCATTATGTAGTTCATTACCAAGTAATTCACCGATTGAACGAATACGACGATTTCCAAGGTGATCTCTATCATCAATATGACCTTGACCATTTCTAACTTTTATAACATACTTCACAGATTTAATGATATCTTCATGTGTTAATACAGTTATGTATTCAGGAATATTCATTCCAAGTTTATGATTCATTTTCATACGACCGACTTTTGTCAGGTCATAGCGTTCTGGATCAAAGAAAAGTTGATTTACAAATGCTTTTGCAGCATCTTTTGTTACAGGTTCACCTGGACGCATAACTTTGTAAATACGAATTGCAGATAAATCATTTTCGTCTTCAATATCTTCAGTTTGCTTAAGAAGCTTTAATGAATCAGAATCAGCATTAAATGCATTAATAATTGAACCATCTACACCATCTGCTAAATCATTAGCAATTTTAAATTCGCTTACACCAATTTGAGCCATCTTTTTAAGTTTTGTCTCATCAATATGAGTCATAGTATCAAAAAGAATTTCTCCAGTTTCTGGATCGATAATAGCTTCAGCTAAATAACGGTCAATAAGAGTCTCTAAAGGATAAGAAACTTCTGTTAACCCATCATCAATAAATTTCTGTGCTTTCTTAGCAGATAATCTTTTTCCTGAAGGTACAAGAATTTTACCATCAATATCAAGTAAATCATAAGAAAGTCTAGAAGCATAATCTTTAGGATTAAATGCCATTGAGAACTTATTATCAGAAATTGATATAGTCTGTATAGGATAAAATAATTTTAATATATCTTGTTTAGAGTAACCTAAAGCACGGAACATAATTGTTACAGGCACTTTACGGCGTTTGTTAATTCTCATATAAAGGATATCTTTAGGATCATACTCAAAATATAACCACGAACCACGATCAGGAATAATTTGACCAGTATGGATCATTTTATTTCCAGCTGTAGTAGATTGTTCTTTTTTGAAAATAACACCTGGTGAACGGTGTAATTGATTTACAACAACACGTTCTACACCATTAATAATAAATGATGTTCTATCAGTCATAAGAGGGATATCACGAACAAAAATATTTTGTTCTTTGATATCTTTTACACCAAGTTTTTCTTTAGTATTTTCATCTCTATCCCATAGTACAAGACGAGTTTTCATTCTAAGACTAACAGCATAAGTAAGACCACGTTCCATACATTCACGAACAGTGTACTTAGGGTTAGCAACTTCACTTCCAATGTACTCAACAGTTAGTCTGTTTTGAATGTCATGAATAGGGAATGCAGATTGAAAAACTTTTTCAATACCACTTGCTGATCTATCTTTTGCATGTAACATTAAAAATGTGTCATATGAACTTTGCTGAAGTTGAAGTAAATTTGGTACTTCTATTTCTTGAGGAGTTTTAGAGAAGTCTACACGAAGACGATTTCCGGAATATAAAGTGTTTAACATTGGCTAACCTCGATAATTAATTGTATCTATTCAGGCGTCCCTGAACGATTTTTTGAGGCTCTTTTAAGAGCATAATTTTTATAGTGCTTATAAACGACATAAGGGCACTTTTACAAAAGGACATAATCCCATTGTAAAAGCGCCCAAAAATGAGGGACAAGCCCTCATAATAAGTAGTTAAGTAATTACTTAACTTCTACAGTTGCACCAGCTTCTTCTAAAGCAGCTTTTGCTTCATCAGCAGCATCTTTATCTACACCCTCTTTGATTGTAGATGGTAAACCTTCACAAGCTTCTTTAGCTTCTTTAAGTCCTAAACCAGTAAGAGCACGAACAGCTTTAATAACACCAATTTTCTTAGCACCAACATCTGTAAGTATAACATCAAACTCAGTCTTTTCAGCAGCAGCTTCACCAGCTACAGCTCCACCAGCAACAGCAACAGGTTGTGCAGATACTTGAAACTTTTCTTCGAATTCTTTTACTAGCTCAGAAAGCTCAAGAACAGATAAACCAGAGATAAATTCTAATACGTCTTCTTTAGTAACAGCCATAATGACTCCTATATAATTATTTTATTTTAAGTGCTATGCACTGTTTAGAAGTGAAGACTAAGCTTCTTCTTCTAATTTCTTTCTAAGAGCATCGATTCCAACTGCCATATTCGTAATTGGAGCCATCCAAGTAGCAGCAAGCATACCTAGTAACTCATCACGACCTGGAAGCTTAGCGAATGCTTCGATTTTAGCTTTGTCTGCAGGTTCTTTATCTAGATAACCGGCTTTAATAACAAATTTCTCATTTGATTTAGCGAAATCAGCAGCAACTTTAGATGCACTAATAACGTCATTAGACCAAATAAAAATATTTGTATTTTTAATTTCAATACCTGACATATCAGCATTTTTCAATGCGATAGCAGCTAATGAATTTTTTACAACCTGAACACTTGTGTCTTTAGCTTTCGCTGATGTACGTAACGATTCAAGGTCACTAACAGTTAAACCTTTGTAGTCACATATAACAACAGCTGTTGTATCAGCAAATGCAGTTGTTAATTCTGCAATAACTTCAGCTTTTTTTGACTTTAACATATAATTCTCCTTTCCAGACATAACTTCAAGAGGGGCGAGAAAGGCTCGATTAAGCTCACTACCAACATGGCATATACCCCCAACTATCTTTAGTCCAAGTAATTTCAGATTTTTAAAATAAAAATCTTTACTTTAAGATATAGAAATATCTTAAAATAAAAATCTTGCTTCAAACATAGGAAAAATCCTATGAGAAGTTTTAACCTTTTATATCAGCTAGTTCTAATACATCAAGTTTAACAGCAGGACTCATAGTTAAACTAAGAGCAGCATTGTGAATATAACGACCTTTTGCAGAAGCTGGTTTTTGCTTATTAATAGCAATCATAATTGACTTGAAGTTCTCAGCAATTTGCTCAGCAGTAAAACTTGCTTTACCTATACCTGCATGGATGTTACCTTTTTTGTCAACTCTAAAGTTAACTTGGCCACCTTTTACATTTTTAACAGCAGTTGCAACATCTGGAGTTACAGTACCTGTTTTAGGGTTTGGCATCATACCTTTTGGCCCTAGAATACGACCAATTTGTCCAACAAGTCCCATACAATCTGGTGCAGCAACTACTACATCAAAATTGAAGATTCCAGCTTTAACGTCAGCAACTAAATCGTCAGTACCAACGATATCAGCACCAGCAGCTTTTGCTTCATCAGCTTTAACACCTTTTGCAAATACAGCAACACGAACAGTTTTACCTGTACCGTGTGGAAGAACAATCGCACCACGAACCATTTGGTCAGCATGACGAGGATCAACATTCAAGTTCATTGCAATTTCAACAGTTTCGTCAAATTTCGCACTTATAAGTTCTTTTACTTTTGAAGCAGCATCAGCTACTCCGTATGCTTTATCAGCATCAATTTTTTCTACTAATTGTTTATATCTTTTACTCATAACAAATCTCCATATTAATTCTGCCACATAGTTTTAAATCACTGTGGTCGATGATTTGTGTAGATAAATACCTTAGAAGGAATTAGTCTACTATATCAATACCCATTGAACGAGCAGTACCAGCTAAAGTATTAGCAGCCATTTCTTTATCATCAGTATTTAAGTCAGCAATTTTTGCATCAACAACTTCCATAAGTTGTGCACGAGTAATTTTTCCAACTTTATTTTTAAGTGGATTATCCGTACCTTTCTTAAGGTTTGCTGCTTTCATTAAAAGAGCAGATGCTGGTGGTTGCTTAGTGATAAAAGAAAAACTTCTATCTGTATAAACAGTGATTATAACAGGAACTTTGAATCCCATCTTATCTTTTGTTTTTTCGTTGAATGCTTTTGTGAATTCCATGATATTTACACCACGTTGTCCTAGAGCTGGTCCTACTGGTGGAGCCGGGTTAGCTTTTCCAGCATCTATGTGTAACTTGATATAGTCCATTACTTTTTTTGCCATGTTATTTCCTTTTTGTTTAATTTAATTTTAACTGCGCTAAGTTTAAACTTCATTTTAAAGTCTAAATTTAGCCCAGTGAAACCTAGTTGAACTAGATTATTTTCTCAACTTGTGTATAAGAGATATCTACAGGTGTAGCTCTTCCAAAAATCGATACATTTAGTTTAAGCGTTCCATGTTCTAAGTCATACTCATCAACACTTCCTGTAAAGTTAGCAAAAGGACCATCAATAATACGAACAGTTTCACCATTATCAAAAAATACTTTTGGCTTAGGAGCAGCACGGTTATTTACACGATCTAAGATAACATTAATATCATGTTCGCTTAACGGTGTTGGAATATTTGACTCACCAATAAATCCAGATACTTTTGGAATAGATTGGATAAGGTGCTGTATTTCAGTATTTAACTCAAGTTTTGCAAAAACATACCCTGAGTATAAAGAACGTTCAGTAACTTTTTTATTTCCGTCTTTTACTTCAATTACATCTTCCGTAGGAACGATTACTTCAGTAATAACTTCTTGAAGGCCCATTTCTTCAATCATATTAAAAATCGCATCTCTTACTAATCTATCACTACCATAAGTCTGTATTGAGTACCATTGCTGTGCCATAATTATTCCTTAACCTAAAATCGTCGACATAATTGATGACATAGATAAATCAACTAATGCTAAAAATGCAGCTATTGCGGCAACAACTATAATAACAGAGATATATGCTTGCTTAACTTGTCCAGTTGTTGGAAAGATAACTTTGTCTAACTCTAATCTTGCGTTTCTTATATGTTTGTTTAAAGCCATTATACATTCCATTATTTTAAATATCATCTAATATAAATAAAACTCTAAAGGTTTATTTATATTAAATGGTGGCAGGCGCAGGGGGACTCGAACCCGCAACACCCGGATTTGGAATCCGGTGCTCTACCATTGGAGCTATGCGCCTATAAAAGAACTAAAATAAATTAGTTCAAAATCTCAAAAAAAAGAGAAACTGTAATTACAGTTTCATCTCTTTATGTTCAGTATGCTCACGACACCATTTACAGTATTTACGTACTGAAAATTTTTCTGTATGAGTCTTTTTGTTCTTTGTTGTGTGATAATTACGTCTTGTACATTTCTCACAACCTAAGTGAATCGCTTCTCTCATTATATATTACCTTTAAAAGGATTTTGCAAATTAGCCGAAGCTAATTATGCAAGAATCTCTGCAACAACACCAGCACCAACAGTTCTTCCACCCTCACGGATAGCGAAATTAGTACCTTTTTCCATTGCAATTGGGTGAATTAACTCAGCAGTAATACTTACGTTATCACCTGGCATAACCATCTCTGTACCTTCTGGTAAAGTGATTGCACCTGTAACATCAGTAGTACGAACGTAAAACTGAGGACGGTAACCGTTAAAGAATGGAGTATGACGTCCACCTTCATCTTTACTTAGAACATAGATTTCTGCAGTAAATTTAGTGTGAGGAGTAATAGTACCTGGCTTACATAGTACTTGACCACGTTCAACATCGTCTTTACCAATACCACGAACTAGAACACCACAGTTATCACCAGCAAGAGCTTGATCCATTTCTTTACGGAACATTTCTATACCAGTAACAGTAGTTTTTTGAGTATCACGGATACCAATAATTTCTATTTCTTCACCAATCTTAACTGTACCACGTTCAACACGGCCAGTAACAACTGTTCCACGACCAGAGATAGAGAAAACATCTTCAACAGGCATTAAGAAATCTTTATCAGTTTCACGAACTGGCTCAGGAATGTACTCGTCAACAGTTTTCATAAGTTCTTGAATCTTTACAGACCATTCACCTAAATTACCAGATTTAGCTTCTTCAAGAGCTTTAAGAGCTGAACCAGCTGTGATTGGAGTATCATCACCTGGGAAGTCGTATAGGTCAAGAAGTTCACGAATTTCCATCTCTACTAGTTCCATTAGTTCTTCATCGTCAACCATGTCTTCTTTGTTCATGAAAACAACTAGGTAAGGAACACCAACTTGCTTAGAAAGAAGAATGTGCTCGCGAGTTTGTGGCATTGGGCCATCCGCTGCAGAAACAACAAGAATAGCACCATCCATTTGAGCAGCACCAGTAATCATGTTTTTAACATAATCGGCGTGACCTGGACAATCAACGTGCGCATAGTGACGTGCATCTGTCTCATACTCAACGTGTGAAGTAGCGATAGTGATACCGCGCTCTCTTTCTTCTGGTGCATTATCGATTGCATCGTAATCCATAAGTGCTGCACCGTTTGTTACTGCTAATACTGCAGTAATTGCTGCTGTTAATGTTGTTTTACCGTGGTCAACATGTCCAATAGTACCGATGTTAACATGCGGTTTATTACGTTCAAACTTTTCTTTTGCCATAGTGTTCTCCTACTTTATATTGTGAATTGAAATGGAATTATATCCAAAAATCATTCAATTATTGCTTAAATAAATATAAGCTTCATATTATAATCAGCTATGGTGGTGCTGACGGTGGGATTTGAACCCACGGCCTCTTACTTACCAAGCAAGTGCTCTACCCCTGAGCCACGACAGCACATAGAGCTATATAAGCAATAATTGAATAATTCTTTTTTGTAATATTAGTTTTTAGTGTGATTAGATTACTATATTGGTACTTATTGTATATATAGTTGTATGAAGTAAGGTAAAAATTGTACTTCAGCTTCCAGATGTTTTTTACTAATTTATGGAGCGGGTGAAGGGATTCGAACCCTCGACAGCCTGCTTGGAAGGCAGGAACTCTAGCCACTGAGTTACACCCGCATGTCTATTAGTGGTGGTGAGGATAGGAGTCGAACCTATGAACCCGTAGGGAGCGGATTTACAGTCCGCCGTCGTTGGCCACTTGACTACCTCACCACATTTATATATAAAGAATTATATCTTATCTGGTCCAACACTGTTTCTAATATTCAAATTTCAATGGTGCTGACACGAGGATTTGAACCCCGGGCCTGTTGATTACAAATCAACTGCTCTAGCCAACTGAGCTATGTCAGCATCGAAATTGAGTCAGAATTATAGGGTAAATCAAAACTATTGTCAAGGCTATTTGCTAAAACTTTATAAAATCACCATCTTTTAGTATTATTGGCTCCCATTTTCCTTTATATTCCTCTATCTCAGCTATTATTTTAAATAAGAACATTGGTTTAATATGATTAATGTATAAATCTATATCATCTCTTTTTAACTTTTTTAACTTCTCAAAAAGTATTTTTGGTGTTAAATGTTTAGAGACTATCGCTAAACTTTCCATTTCTGATGGAAACGAACACTCTATAACCATTGAATTAATTGATTTATCATCTTCAACTTCAGCTATCAAACTACTTAAAGAATAGGTATCGGCCGTAATAATAACTGCAGTACTATTTTTTTTGTAAATATATCCACAACTATCTACCGTATGATCGGTTGGGAATGCCTTTATGGATGAAGTATCATCTAATGGATACTCTTTACCTATTTCTATTATAGTATACTTTAAAGCCATCTCTGACGAGTTATCTAATGCTATCTTCGAAAAATCTGGCCAAATTAAATTATTTAGATAATGTTTCCTGATAGTTTCAATAGTTTCAGGTAATCCAATAATATTCAATGTTTTAGTTCTTAAAGAAAAATAGTTATCAAGTATATAAGCAATATCTGCTATATGGTCTAAGTGTGAGTGTGTTATCCATATATTTTCAATGAATGAACACTCTTCATCTAAGGCTTCAAGTAAATTACCTGCATCTATTACATTTATTTTATCAAGAGCGAAAGAACTTGTTCCAAAGCCTTTTGCTTTTGTTCCGTATGCACCAAGAATACTTATAGACTCGCTTGTATCTTCTTCTAGTTCCACCTCTTTGTATTCATCTTTAAACTCATCTCTGACTTCATAAATTTTATCTAGGTTTTCAAAAAAAAGATCAGTAAGTTTTGGATCAAAATGCTTAGCTCTTTGCTCTTTAAAAAGTTCTAAGATTCTCTCTGGTGTCCAAGCTTTTTTATATACTCTATCTGATCCTAATGCATCATATACATCAGCAATAGCCGTAATACGACCATATATATGAATGTCCTCTCCACTTTTTTTGTTTGGATACCCTGAACCATCCCATTTTTCATGATGCTCATATGCAACAATAGCTGCTGCTTTTAATAATGGCCTTTGGGAATTCTTTATCATACTGTATCCTAACTCAGCATGTGTGTCCATAACTCGTCTTTCTTGAGCATTAAATCTACCAGGCTTATTTAAGATAGAGTCAGGAATAGCAACTTTCCCGATATCATGCATGGGACTAGCCTGCTTTAGCAGTTCTGCCTCTTCTGCTGATAGGCCATATGCAAGAGCAAGTATTTTAGAGTACTCTGCTACACGTCTAACATGATTACCAGTCTCTTTACTCCTGCTCTCTGCTACTGCTCCCATTGTAAAGACAACCTCTCTTTGTGTCTCTTCAACTTCTTGTGACAGCTTCATCGCGATAAGAGTCTCTGCTGCATATGTACTAGCAAGCATTAACCTTTGCATATCTCGGTTATCAAAGTTCCCTTTATTACTTTGATTATTCATAACTTGAAAAGCTCCAATGATTTCTTCATCATGCCCAAACATTGGAATTACCAGCATACTTTTTGTAGCATATCCTGTCTGCTTATCGATTTCAGGATTAAACCTATCATCTTCATAAACATTGTCAATGATTATTTTCTTTTTATTCTTAATTGATGAACCAACAATTCCAGAATAAATTGGGATCTCTAAATGTTCAATTCCGTGAGCCACTTTTGTCCAGATAGTTTTTTTATCATCACTTACAACCCATACGGTACACCTATCTGAGCTTGTAAGTGCCTTCCCCATATTTGCTAATACACTTATAATTTCATCATGTGCTCGTAAAGAGGACACATCTGTTAAATAAATAAATACCAACTCTAAAATTTCATTTGCGCCTAGGCTTTTTACATTCTTCATTCTTTTTAACCTTATTTTGTTTTCATGATATTGACACCCCACGGGTGTTTTTCTTCAATTCTTGTAATAAAATATTTTGATGGATTATCATCATACTTCTCAACTAAAGTCTCAAAAAGTTTTAAGGCAGTGTCTAAGTCGCCGTTTATATAAATATCTAAAGCATCTGTATATAACTTTTGTATTGTCTTAGATTCCTCACTAAATGCCATCAATTCATACAAAAGTACAGCTTGATCTTTCCCTTTAACTTTGACTGGTTCTATCTTTCTATATATAAAATCTTTACTAATTTTTTGCACTGTAAATTCTGTTATTAATATATTCACACCGTAGTTTTTTGTCAAGCTTTCTACTCTAGATGCAAGGTTTACACCATCTCCGATGACTGTATAGTTAAATCTACTATCAGAGCCCATATTCCCGACAACTACTTCCGCTGTGTTTATACCTATTCCTATATAAATAGAAGGTATATTTTCTTTATTGAGTTCGATATTTAATTCGTCTAATTTCACTATCATCTCTAGTGCTGATTTACAAGCAGCATCAGCATGATCTTTCACATCAACTGGTGCATTATAAAATGCCATAACTGCATCACCTATATATTTATCCAGCATTCCATGATTGTCCATAACAACATTAGTCATAGGAGTAAAGTATCTATTTAAAAGTGTAATAAGGCTTATGGGGTCCATAGACTCTGAAATAGTCGTAAACCCACGTATATCACTAAAGAGCATACTAAGTTCTTTTCTCTCACCACCTAGAGATAAAGCCTTTGGATTTTCTATTAGTTGATCCAGCAAATCACCTGATAAGTAAGAAGAAAAAGCACCTCGTATAAACTTACCACTTCTTTCTTGAATATTAAATGCAATTGCTTCAACTCCAATGAGGCTAAGAATCAAAGTTATTAAAGGATAAAACATATCTATATACATCATATATTCAACAAATAAATATCGTACATATATATAAAGAATAGTATATATAACAATATTTGCAATCGCTCTATAAACTATCTTTTTAATAAGTAAAACCAAGATAAATGGCATTAAAGCCATCAAAATTACAAGTATTGTACTTATATAGTTAAATTCTTCAATAAGGTGGTCTTGGAGTAAATTTGACATAAAAGTGTAATGAAGTAGTGGTCCAGGGATTGATCCAATTGGTGTACTTACTATATCTCCAGCACCCACTTCTGTTATCCCTAAAATAACTATCTTGTTTTTAAAATATTCTGGCTTTACAACACCTGTTGCAACATCTAAAAATGATATTGTCTTATATTTATTAATATCATAATAATTAAGTCTCACTAAGCCATCGTCAGTCAAACTTATCAATTTATTATTCAATTCTAAATGTTTATTATCTATTCTCTGGATATCTTTATTAAACTTAATTCTTAAGCCTTGAATACCTAGAGAAGGATATAAAATATTTTTAAAATACATAGAAATGGGGTAAGCCCGCAATTTATCATCTTTAGCACGGACTGTACTAAAGCTTCCCGAAAGAGTACAAGCCTCAAGTATTGGAAGTATATTCATTTCTGCAAATGTTGCTGAAGCAAACTTAGGGGCTTCATATTCCATAATTTGAGACTGAAGTAAGTCTAACGATGAATCACCAAGTATTTCTAGTTCATCATCACCTATATTTTGAGTTGCTTTATGTCGTAGAAAGAAACCACATACACTGTTGTTTAGAGATGATATTGATTCAGCGAGCATACTATCTTGTTCTTCTGAGGTAGGTTCAGAAAAAATCATATCCAGAAGAACTACATCAGCTTGAACAAGGTTATCCATACCTATAGCAAGTTTTTCTCTTTTCCATGGCCATCTACCGTATTCATTAACACTGGGTTCGTCAACTGCTACAAAGACAACATCCTTACTTGGATCTTTCTCTTGCACATTAAAATTTACATCATTAAATTTAAGAGAAAAACTCTCTAGCGGATCAACTTTGTAATGCTGCAGTAACAATAAAATTGTCAATATAGGTATAAGTGCTAAAAAGTATAGTAATTTCTCTTTCATAAATTTACTTAGAGTTTATTAGAGCTTCAAAATGAGAAAACTCGTCATCATCCTCTTTGCTCCAAGCATCTTCATTAACACTGTTTTCACCAAATGAGACACGATTTCCTGCTTTGAGGTCAAACTCTTTTGTCTTTATAGGTTCAGCATACTTATTTTGTGCATTTTTAAACTTTTCAAATTCAGACATCTGCCCTTGTGTATAATTATTAAATTCAGCTTCTACTGCTTTTCTATATAAGTTAAATTCTTCTTTTATACTTGTAATTCCAATAAGCCCTTCTTTTAAAGTAACTGAGCCATTTTCTCCAGCATCTACAACAAATGTTGTTCCTTTAATACCTATAATAGCAAAAGGTGTTTTTACCTTCAAAGTATTTTTGGCATTTCGTGATGTTATTTTATAATAAACTTTTCCAGAAGTTTGCTCTGTATCTTGTAGTGATTTAAAATGAACGCTAGAACTAGCATCAAGAACTAAACTCGAACCATCAGATAAGCTAATAACTGCGGATGCTTTTTTAGATGTTGTTATCAAGTCTCCGGCTTTTACATCAAAACCTACATAAACCTTACTCTTCTTAATAGATCCATCACTTTTTACTTTGACTATCCCGCTAATCTTTCCAACATTACCAATGATTCCACTTGCATTCAATAGTGTCATTATAGAAATAAATATAGATACAAAAAATACTTTCATTACTAGCTCCTAGATATAATATTCACCAATTCTATCATTAATATAGGTACATTTAGATAAAATTCATATAAAAGAAGGTTATATATGCTTAAAATACTTTTTTCTCCCTCAGAGGGTAAAGTCAATGGTGGAGATTCTAAAATTAAGGAACTTTTTGGTGCACTTAATGCACGGGATGAAATTTTAAGTGCATACAATAAAATAGTTTTGAGTAAAAATGAAGAAGATATAAAACAGCTTTTTGGATTTAAGAAATTTTCTGAGTGTGAAAAGTATATAGATGATATATTCTCCTCAGCTCTAATGCCTGCAATTGAGAGGTATACAGGTGTCGCTTATGATTATTTAAAATATAATACTTTAGAAATTCCAGCCCAAGAGTACATAAAAAAGAATACCATTATATTTTCCAATCTTTATGGCCCTATCTTTGGTGGGGATACAATAGCTAACTATAAAGTAAAGCAGGGTAATAATATCGGAGAAATTGCGCCTGATAAGTTTTACAAAGAACGATTTTCATACCAACTTGATTTATACCTTGGTGAACATGAAATCTTAGATTTAAGAGCTGGTTACTATGATAAGTTTTATAAAACATCAAAAACATATACAACACTCAAGTTTTTAAAAGATGGAAAAAG
Source organism: Sulfurimonas sp. (assembly GCF_018698455.1). Lineage (GTDB taxonomy): Bacteria > Campylobacterota > Campylobacteria > Campylobacterales > Sulfurimonadaceae > Sulfurimonas. The sequence continues at coordinate 22,518 of NZ_JABIOQ010000033.1, forward strand.
TGTATCTCATTGGGCAAAAGCCTACAGAGGGATTGTTTTAAGAGAGGTTGCTAAAAATGATATTAAAAGTATTCAAGAGTTTATGGCACTTGATATTACTGGACTCAAAACAGAGGAGATTAAAGTTGTGAAAAATAAAACAGAAATCATTTACTCTATCACTTAAGCTTTAAAGTATAAAAATTCAGTCCCTTCATTCGAAGGGATACAAAGAGTCTTAGCTATTAAATTCTGTCAAAATAAACCCAATAACTTTCATATCTTTTAACTTCGCTTACCCTGGTAATAGCACTATCAACTTCAGCATCATTCATTGGTGCATATATTTGCCATGTATTGTCTCTAAGTAGCAGTAAGTACTTCAGCTGTTTACCCTTTTGAGTAAGGGAGGCCTCTATCTCTACTGAACTTTGAGTTTTCGTGTTGGACATTAGTATCCATCCACTTGGAAATAGATTCGAGTAATCGTTAAATTCTTCTACATCTTCATCAAATGGGAGTAGTACTGTTGTTCCCGTGGTTGTTTTTACAAGTATTCCCTCAAGAGGATTAAGTGTTGAAAACTTTTGCATTACGTATGCTGGATTAGAATTTATGTCACTATTCCAGTACATCCACTCTCTACCAAACTTCATAACAGCCTCGATGTTTGAATTAACTCCAAATACGGATTCTAAAGTATTGTTTTGGTCACAACTACTCATATTCAATTGAACATCTTCGTCGCATAATGTTTTTGAAGAACCTAAAGACAGATAAGTATAGCCGTCGTTTAATAGCTTTTCTATTTTTGGATTAGCTGAAATCGATCTATATATTTCATTTTTAGCTTCTTTGTTTAAAAGTACATAACTATTTATGGTCCCGTCTTCATCTTTTTTGTACATCTTCTGAGAGCTTGAGTTCACATCTGTAAAGACGAAAGGCATGTCATTGTCTTCAAATAGAATCGATGTTTCTACATTATCCAAAGGAGCATCAAACTTCAACTTACTTGAAGAGTCTGGAACCGTAGTGCTATGAGTGACAATTCCTTCAATATCCTCTATATAGTTTTCTTCGATAATTACATCCGACTCTAAACTGAATCTGTCATATAAAACAATATGCTCGACTCCGAATGCATAGTCGTTGTAGGTTCTCAACTTGTAGAGATTCGAAGGTGTTACTTGAGAAACTACCGAGTCAAACTCCGCTAGCGTTTGTGTTGAAGAGATTACATGATATTGTTGATTTTCTACAGTGACTGTGAACATTTCAGTTACAGTATTATTACCTTCATCGGTCACTTTAATTTCAAACTCAACTATCCCTTCGGCATTTTCATTAGGAGTAATCAGTAAGCTTATTGGAGTACCTGAATAAGAACTTATTGGACCACTAAGATTATTAGTAGTTAATACTGAATTACTCGATGCCAATACTTCAAGATTTAGAATTTGACCTTCAGCATCGTCTACATAAAAGTCTATTGTAAACTCTGGAGAATTCGTTAATTTTGAAATATCCTCTACAATAGTGATTGTTGGAAGTGTGAAATCCGGGTCAACTACTGGCTCTATGTTAATAGTAAATATTTGAGTGGAAATTTTGCCAATTGAATCGCTTACATTGACATCTATACTTACAACTCCGTTAGCATTTGCTACCGAAGTAATGGTTACTATGTTTCCAATTACCGAAACCGTCGCTATAGTCTCGTCGTTTGAAAGAGCGTTATAAGTCAGAGTATCTCCA
>NZ_JABIOQ010000034.1 GCF_018698455.1 Sulfurimonas sp.
AGCTCATCGCACGATATGAAGGACTAAAACGCGGCTTTTATATTGGAAGTGTTGGTTACTTCGGTTTCGATGGTAATATGGACAGTGCTATTACAATTAGAACGGCTATGGTTAAAGAAGATAGAGTTGTTCTTCAAGCTGGAGCAGGAATAGTAGCAGACTCTGTAAAAGAATCAGAATATCAAGAAGTAGAAAATAAACTTGGTGCACTCATTCACTCGCTAGAAGATTTAGATAACAAGTAATATGAAAAAACTTTTCTCAATCTTTGGTGACCCTGTGTCACACTCACGCTCTCCCCTTATGCATAACTCTGTTTTTAAAAACCTCAACTATGATGCTTGTTACACAAGAACACATCTTATAGATGGAACTAAATTAAAAGAGACTTTTTTCACACTTGGTCTAAGTGGAGCAAATGTTACTGTCCCTCACAAAGAAGCTGCGTTTAATGCTTGTGATGAAGTCAGAGGTTTTGGAAAAAAAGTAGGTGTGGTCAATACACTTGTGAATGAAAATGGAAAACTTATAGGATATAACACTGATGCTGATGGCTTTATCTATGCAATCAGTGAGTTTAAAAATATCAGAAATATTCTCATTATAGGAGCTGGTGGTACAGCAAAAGCATTAGCCACAAGATTTTTACAAGACTCTTTAAATGTTAGTGTCTTAAATAGAAGTGAGGGAAGACTTAAGTACTTTAAAGACTTAGGTTGCCAATGCTTTGATTGGAAAGACTTTACTATCTCTAACTATGACCTCGTTGTAAATACAACAAGTGCTGGACTTAAAGATGAAGAGTTACCAGCACCAAAAGAGATGATTGAATCCATACTCGTGCATACAAGTTTTGTAGCCGATGCTATATATGGGAAACTTACTCCATTTTTACAATTAGCAAAAGAAAAAGGCATTATTTACAAAGATGGAGTAGATATGCTTCTAGGCCAAGGTGTCTTAGCCAATGAGTTATTTGTAAACGCAACACTTAAAAAAGAAGATATAAAATACTATATGCAAAAGAGCTTCGAACTCTAAGCTATCAAGAAGTAGCTTATCTTGAGAATGAAAAACCAAATGAGAGTTTTGTCAGTTTACTATTATAGTCTATAAGAGACTCTCCATACCCACTAAAGAGCTTTACATAGAAATTATTATGCACCAATGGGTACGAATAGGTAGCTTTTATTGCTCCCCTTTGCGTTCCTATGTTTCCTCTACCCATCAAAGTAAACATATGTTCATCTATAAAATATGTCAGTTTTAGACTACTGAATCCCCAATAATCCATTAGGTCATAATTATCACTATCCTCTTTATTTTCGGGTAAAGGTGCCCAAGCTTTTAAATCTACGATTAAACCATTATACTGTCCTCTAAGTGAACCATATACATAGTTCACACTTCTAGAGAGGTTTCCTAAACTCTGGTTTTGGTCAAAATAGATTTCGCTTGTATTTGGCTGGCCATTTGATTGATGAGCTAAGGCAAGTTTAAAAGAACGAAGGCTGATCATAGAACCTTTATGTTCTATAGGAATAATCACAAAGGCTTCTGGATTGTAAGTGCTCTCTCTAAAAGGTGCAGAATCTATATAAATCTGCCAAAAAGCCTGATGGCTATATGAAATATAGTATTTCTCTTTTAGACCTATAAGGTTACTTCCAATATGTAATTGTAAGCTCACTTGGAGTTCAGCTTCTATATTTTTATATTCTACCGTTGGAATATTGGACTGATACTCTTTACTAGAATATCCATAAGGAAGTATGTAGTTTGTTTTGTATGGCTTCAAAGAGAGGTCATTATCAAGCCATTTTTGCATACTCGACTTTGTTTTTTCATTTTTCAACTCTTTTAGTTCGTATTCATCATTTGCAAATATTATAAAAAATAAACTAACCAATAATAGTATATATCTCATCTAAACTCTCACCCTACCCTCTAATGCTCTTGTTAAAGAAAGTAAATCAATATTTTCTAAACTAACACCGGTTGGTACACCCTGTGCAATCTTACTAAAGTTAATACTGTAACTTCCTAACTTATCTTCAATGTATAAAATTACAGCATCATTAGAGATTGAGGGTGTTAAGGCAAAGAGCACTTCATTTACACCATCTTTTACCATATCTTCAAGATCAGATATTCTTAATTCTTCAAGAGAATCAAGTACAAAATACTTTCCATCAAAAAGTCCATTTTCTTCTAAAAGTAGTATGTCTTTTGCATTTTCCACAATACATAAGAGTGTACTATCTCTCTCTTCATCACAACATATATAACAAATTTCATCTTCACTCATACCACCACAATCAGAACACTTTTTCAAACTACCAAGAGCATCTTCTATGGCATGAGAAATTCGCATCCCTACAAAAGTATCATCCATTATCATATGATATGCTAGTCTCGTAGCTGACTTTTTCCCAATAGTTGGTAACTCTTGGAGTGAATCTACAAGACGGTTGAATTTTTCTAGAGAGTTATTCATAGTTTTTCCTATTCTCTTTTGGAAGCAAAATCCATAGATGAAGTTCAGATTTAAGTCTTCCTGCTATTTCTAAAGCCTTACTACCAGCTCCTAAAAATAGATCTGCACGAACGGCACCCTTAATGGCACCTCCCGTATCTTGTGCAAACACAACTTTGGATAACTCTTTATCATCTACCATGGCGTTTAGATACAACATACTACCAAGTGGAATATAGCGTCTATCTACAGCTACTGAGCGCGATGGACTCAACTCTAAACCCATTGCTCCAGTTGCACCTTGATACTTCTCTCTAAAATAAACTAATGACTGGTTATAATTAAGTACTTCATCTACTCTTGATGGATTGTCTTCTAACCATCTTTTAATACTTTGAAGAGAAACATCTTCAATCAATAACTCATTTTTCTTTACTAAGTACCTTCCTATAGCTCTATATCTATGCCCATTTTGATTATCATAACCTATAAATATCGTTTCATTCGTATCAAGTAAAGCACGTCCTGAGCCTTGAATTTCAAGAAAAAATCTATCTATCTTTGAATCACAGTAACAAAGAACATCTGCATTTACATCTTTATCTTTACTTTGCTCTCTTGTATCATATGGAACAAGTTTATTCCCAACAACACGTCCTCTGAGTCTATAGTTCTTTAATTTTGGATAGATAGAACCTAAGTCAACACTCACTAAGTCTTTAGGTGTACTGTAAATAGGATATTTATATTTATCACTTTTACTACGAGAAGCATAAAGTTTTGCTTCATAGTAACCAGTTAGTAATCCTTTATTTTGTGCCTTTTTTGAATGAATAACATATGGTGTAAAGTACTCAAGCAAAAATTCTTTTGGGGTTAGATTAGATACAGATTTATTACACAGTTCGCCATAAATCTTCTTACTTTTACTGCTTTTACAACTATTTTGAAATTCTTTAAGTACATCACCATAATTTTCTTCATAAAAATTTGGCAGGTTTGAGAAATCACTTTCCATGAGATATGTCTGAGGAAGTTTTGGTGAGAGTATCTGTGGCCCTTTAGTACATCCAAAAAAGAGTATACTAATAAGCAAAATAAATATGCTTTGTTTCATAAATGTGATTATAGCGTCTAAATTATTTATTATTAAACTACAAAAACGGTATAATTGCTAAAATTATATAATTATATGGATAACAATGGAAGAATTAAGCTACTACGAAATCTTAGAAGTTACAAAAACTGCTGATAAAACAACTATCAAAAAAGCCTATAGAGCAATGGCTAAAAAATATCATCCTGATAAAAATCCTGGAAATGAAGAGGCGGAACACAAATTCAAACTTTGTAATGAAGCTTACCAGTGTTTAAGTGACGAAAAACAAAAAGGTATTTATGATCGTTATGGAAAAGAAGGGCTGCAAGGAATGGGAGGTGGCGGTGGCCGTCGTCCATCTGGTGGTTTTGAAGATTTAAGTTCAATGTTCGAAGATATGTTCAATGGTGCAGGAGGAGGACAGTCTCGTCGTCGTCAAAATCCGGCAGATATGGACAAATATCCACTAGATATGAATGTAGAAATGCATATATCATTTAACGAAGCTATCTTTGGTTGTGAAAAAGAAGTAAACTTTTCCTACAAAAAAGCTTGTGCCAAATGTAATGGTACTGGTGCAAAAGATGGAAAACTATCAACTTGTAAGCAGTGTGGAGGCCGAGGCCAAGTAGCTATGCAACAAGGTTTTATGACTTTTACACAAACTTGTCCAGTTTGTCAAGGAGCAGGAAGTGCGGCAACTACAGCTTGTAAAAGTTGTAAAGGTTCTGGTTATGATGAAGTAAAAGAGAATGTAACCATTACAATTCCAAAAGGTATAGATACTGGAAATAGACTGAGAGTTTCAGGGAAAGGCAACATCGGGAAAAAAGGCTCTCGTGGAGACTTGTACATCACATTTGAAGTTGAGCAAGACAAGCATTTTATACGTGATGACAATGATGTATACATTGAGATTCCAGTCTTTTTTACTCAAGCTATTACAGGTGAAAGTATCACAATTCCATCACTTACAGGTGAGTTGGAGTTACATTTAGACATAGGAACAAAAGACAAACAGCGTTTCACATTTAGAGGTGAAGGAATTGATGATGTTCATGGTCACGGTAAAGGAAACTTTATTGCTATAGTTAATATTCAATACCCGAGAGTCTTAACTGATGAGCAGTCTGAATTAATATCTCAACTTCAAGAGTCCTTTGGTATAGAATCAAAACCTCATGAAAGTGTTTTAACATCTGCTATTGATAAAATGAAATCTTGGTTTAAGTAGGAAGACTTGTGGATAGACAGAACCTAAAAAAGAAACTCTCAACATTAGCACTCTCTATGTTTAGAAAAGATTTCTTTGGTATATATCATGGTTCTATCTCCGCAAAAACAGAATCTAACCGTTTCATCATTAATACAAAAGAGGCTATTTTTGATGCGCTTGATGACACTTCGCTTATTCAACTCTACTTTAAAAAAGATTACCGCTGGAATCAAGCGAGTTTAGACGCAAGAATACACTTTAGCATCTACTCTCAAATCTCAGAAGCGAAATATATATGTTTTAGTATGCCTCAATTTACAACAGCTTACTCATTGGAACATAATATCATTACGCCAAAAGACTACTTTGGTTATCAAGAGCTAGGCTCAATAGATATAGTAGACCCTAAACAGTTTGAAGATTGGTATGATAGAGCAGATAGTGAAATAGCTTACTATTTTCAAACAAAAAAGACTAATATCATGGTTATTCGTGGTTATGGAATCTACTCTTACAATAGAGATCTTAATGAAATGGCAAAAAAACTTGCAATACTAGAAAAAAGCTGTCGATTGCTACTTATGCTTGAAAATTCAAACAGTAACTACGAACTAGACTAATTCCCTTCCCTTTTTATCAAGCTTTAATACGAATTTACATAAAATAAGGTAAATATCAAAAAGAGGTTTTTTAACATATGATTACATGGATGCAAAGACATAAAAAGTGGCTTATTATTACTATCTGGATTTCAACAATAGCTTTTGTTGGTGCAGGTTTTGTTGGTTGGGGACAATATAGTTATGGAGACAAAGCTGGAGCTGTTGCTAAGGTTGGTAAAGTTGAAATAACTATGGGTGAACTTCAAAAAGCATACTCGCGTTTATATTCACAATATAACCAAATGTTTCAAGGTAACTTTGATGAAGAGAAGGCAAAACAGTTTGGTTTACAAAAACAAGCTCTTGAGCAGTTAGTACAACAATCTCTTATGCTTAATCTAGCACATTCTTATGAACTAGAAATTACTGATGCAGAATTACTTGAAAAAATCACAACACAAGAATACTTTTTTAAAGATGGAAAATTTGATAAAGATACATATAAACAGATTCTTTCACAAAATAAACTCTCTACAAAAGAATATGAAGCAGGTTTAACAAAAGAGCTTTTAATAGAAAAGACTCTTAATCTTCTTCCTGTTACAACAAGTAAAAATGAGTTAAATGTTTTGAATACTGTAGCAAATATAGCAGATAAGATAAGCTATAAAGTTCTGTCAAGAGATTCCATTAAAGTAGAACTTTCAAATGCAACTTTAAAACCATTTTGGGAGACTCAAGCTCAAAACTTTATGAATGAGGTAAGTTACGACTTAGAATATCTTCTTCAAGAAGACATACTCGAAACTTACACTGATGCAACACTAGGGAAGTTCTATAGTGAAAATAAAAATCACTTCAAAGATAGCAATGGTAAAGTAATGAGTCAAGAGTCTGCAAAAGATTTAATAATTAAAGAGCTAAATAATAAGGCTACTAAAGATAAGGCTTTAAGATCATATATAGCTTATAAAAAAGGTAAATTAGCAGACGATATAAAACTAAACTCTGTAACAATTTCAAACTCTAAAAATATTTTTACTCCAGAAGTTTTAGAAAAAGTATCTAAGCTTTCACCTCTGTCTCCACATATAAAACCTCTTATAATAAATGGTATTTACCATACTTTTAAGTTAGTAAAAGTAAACCAAGCAACACAAAAATCTTATGAAGATGCTAAAAAAGAAGTAACAGCTCTATTTATAGACAAGGCTAGACAAGAAAAAATTTATGAACTAGCAAACAAGTCAGTTGCAAACTTCAAGGGTACAACAACAGACTTTATAACTGTAAGTAGTGTTTCTAGTCTGACTCATCTTTCTAAAGAAGAAGCTAAAGAATTTTTAACAAAACTCTTTACAAGTAGTAAGAAGAGAGCATACATTAGTTTAAACAGTGGAAACATTGTTCTATACTATATTTTGGAACAAAAATTGCTTGATAATACCAATAACAATCTTACTAATACAATTGAAAAATTGAAAAATAGTATGTTTTCTAAAGCACTTGTAAAAACTTTACAAAACAAGTACCAAACAGAGATATTTATCCAAGGACTCTAAATTGAGTAGAAATGTTTTAGCCATTGATATTGGCTCAACAAAAATATGTGCTGTCATCGCAAAAATAGACGATGACAACTCTATTGCTATTACCGGAGCAGGAATAGCAAAAGCACAGGGTTTAAAACGCGGTAGTATTACAAATATTGAATTGGCTTCAAGAAGTATTAAAACTGCTGTTGAAGATGCAAAACGTGTTTCTGGATGTGATGTTACTTCTGCTATTGTTTCTATTAGTAGTGCCTATACAAAAAGTCTAAATTCTAATGGTATTGTAAATATTCAGACTAAAGAAGTTAGTCTTAAAGAGATTGAACGTGTAATGCACACTTCTTTATATAATGCAAATATTCCAAGTGAATATGAAGTGCTTCATGCTCTACCTTATAACTTTAAACTTGATGATCAAGACTTTATAGAAGACCCATTAGGTATGAATGCATCGCGCTTAGAAGTTGAGACACATATTATAACGACGCAAAAGTCAAATCTTAACAACCTCAAAAAAGCAGTTAACGGAGCAGGAATAGAAGTAGACAATATTCTTCTAAACTCTTATGCTTCTTCTATTGCTATTCTTAATGAAGATGAAAAAGAACTTGGTGTTGCTGTTATAGACATGGGTGGAAACACAAGTAATATTGCTATTCATTCAGGAAATTCTATACGTTACAATGAATTTTTAGGTGTAGGGTCAAACCATGTAACTAGTGACCTTTCTATGGCACTTCATACGCCTCTAAATGTTGCAGACAACGTAAAACTGACATATGGTTCACTATTAACACCAAGTAATGACCTTATAGAACTTCCTGTTATAGGAGATGAAAGTTCAACACATGAGGTTTCTCTTGATGTTGTACATAATGTAATCTTTGCAAGAGTCGAAGAAACACTTATGATACTTTCACAGTTCATTGATAAAAGTGGGCTTAAAGATCAAATGGGTGCAGGTGTTGTTTTAACAGGTGGATTTTCAAAGATGGAAGGTATTAGAGACCTTGCTATTGCCACTTTTGGTTCTATGCCTGTACGTTTAGCAAAACCTATTGAAATGGATGGTCTTTTTGACAATTTAAGAGATCCTGAGTACTCAAGTGTAATTGGTCTCATTATGTATGCTGCTACTTCATATACACCTTATGAAATAGATGTAAATAAGCGTGTTAGACATGTAAATGAGATTGAATCTTCAAAGAGTACTGTGAAATTTAATGATTCACTAGATATTCCTATTGCTCCTTCATTAGAGGAACCAGAAGATACAATGATTTCACTAGATGTAAAAAAAGAGAAAAAGAGTGATGAAGCTAGTAGCTTTAGTAAGTTTTGGAACTGGGCTACCCAGTTATTTTAAAGGAGTGATGTAATGGAAGCATTTTCAATAGAAGAATCAAATAATTTAAATGGTGCGAGAATCATAGCTGTCGGTGTTGGTGGCGGTGGTGGAAATATGATTGGTCATATGCTTAAAGAAGGTGTTAGTGGTATTGAGATGATGCTAATTAACACTGATGCTCAAGTTTTAAATGAGAATTCTGCTGCATCTAAGATTCAGATTGGTGCTAAACTCACTAAGGGTCTTGGTGCTGGTATGAAACCAAATATCGGTAAAGATTCTGCTTTAGAAAACTATGATGAAATTCGGGCAGCTCTTCAAGGTGCTGACATAGTATTTATCTCCGCTGGCCTTGGTGGTGGAACAGGAACAGGTGCTGCACCTGTTGTTGCTCAAATTGCTAAAGAAGTGGGAGCATTAACTATTTCTATCGTTACAAAACCTTTTATGTTTGAAGGTCGTAAACGTCTCAAACTTGCAGAAATTGGTCTTGAAGAGCTTAAAAAAGAGAGTGACTCAATTGTTGTTATTCCAAATGACAAGCTTCTTTCTATCATTGATAGAAAATTAGGGATGAAAGAGAGCTTTAAAATAGTAGATAGTGTTTTAGCTCAAGCTGTAAGTGGAACGTCTGGTGTTATTTTATCAAGTGGCGATAATGATATCAACCTTGACTTCGCCGATTTACAAACTGTTATGAGTCATAAGGGTATGGCTCTTATGGGTGTTGGTGAGCATCAAGGTGATAATGCAGCATACGAAGCTATTAAGGCAGCTGTTGAGTCTCCTCTTCTTGATAACATGTCAATAAATGGAGCAATGGGAGTTTTAGTACACTTTAACATGCACCCAGGCTTTCCTATGATGGAACTTGCAGAAGCTATGGATGTTGTTCATGAGAGTGCTCATGAAGAAGCTGAAGTAATCTGGGGAACATCAACAGATGAAACACTTAGTCAAGACTATGTAAAGATTACTATCGTTGCAACTGGTTTTGAAAAAGAGTTATCAAATAATGAAGACTTTGTAAGTCAAAATCCTGAGCCACCACGTGCAAAAGTACGTCCACGTCTTATTGTTGGTGGAGATTTAGACCCTGACTATCTTGACATTCCTGCTTACATGAGACAACAACAAGACTAAAAAGTTTGTCTCAATTTACCAAAATCATGAAAGCCAAGTCACTCCTTGGTCTTCGTGAAACTTCCTCACTTAAAGAAATCAAAAATAAATATAAACTTCTTATGAAAAAATGGCATCCTGATAAACATACTGATGATGTAAAAAGAGCGACTGATATGAGTATGAGTATTAACGATGCATATGAAACAATTTTAGCATACTGTAATAACTACGAATATCCTTTTGATGAAGAGAGTATCAAAAAAAGAACATTCTCACCATCGGAATGGTGGCATGATAAATTTCACGAGCGTTAAGAAATTCTTAGTAGCATTAATCTTCTTACAAAAAGTACAACTAAAGCCACAGCCAATATTTTAAAATCTAGCTCGCTTGCATAATGAAGATTCTCAAATGTATCACTCGTAGTTGCTTCTCCACCCTGAGCTTGCATTTCCAGTATCTTAGGAGAGTAAACAGCACTAAACATTAATGCACTAAAACTCACAGTAACTGCTGCTGCAAAAACAATAGCATCTCTTTGACCTGTTTTGTACATATATGCCTCATACAAGCCTACAAATGTTGCTAAGAAGTATGCCCAGTAAGAAAATCTATGAAATATCTCGCCCATTATAATTCCAGCATTATACCTATCAATAAGTATCTCTACTGGAAGCTTACCAGTATTAAAAACAACAGCTGCTACAACTATTCCAAGAACAAGAACAGCACCAAGTGACATTCCAACAACCAACAAGTAACTAAAATCTATATATATATTTCTTTTCATATTATGCCTTTAGAGTAAAGCCCCTATCAAAATCACTTAGATCTTTGTAGAACTCTAAACTTTTAATTTTTTTATCTTTTAAATATCTCTGTATTTTATCTTTTTGATCATACCCCATCTCACAACTAAAAAATCTAATCTTCTGCTTTAAGACACACTCAAGAAGTTCTTGAATTATCTCATCTCCAATTAGCCCACCAAAAAGAGCATTTTGAGGTTCATAGTCAAGATTAGACTCTAAAACTTCTGCATCTGCAATATAAGGTGGGTTAGATACGAGATAGTCTATATCTTCCTCAATAGGTTCAAGTAACGAGCCTAAACGCAACTCAATTCTTTTTTCTAAGCCAAACTTTCCTATATTTATCTTAGCTATATCTAAAGCGTCCTGAGATATATCAACTCCAATAAACTTAGCATTAAGAAAATGACGTGCAAGTATTATTGAAATAATTCCACTCCCTATACCTACCTCTACAAAAGTTATGGCAGATGCTTTATCCTCTACATTCTTTATTACTTCATCTATGAGTATTTCTGTTTCGGGACGAGGGATTAGTGCACCCTCTTTTATAAAAAACTCTTCACTGTAAAAACTAACACTATTAGTTATATATTCAAATGGTTCATTTTTCTCTCTGCGTTTAACCCAAGATAAAAGTTTATCTACATCTTGGACTACTTCACTCTGGTGTGTAATTAACCAAAGTTCATCAACATTAAGGTGTGCCATTAAAAGAAGTTGAGCTTCCCTTGAAGCTCTCTCTATATGAGGGGAAAGAGTTTGTGTAATCTCTTTGAGAAGATCTTTAACTACCGTAATCTCTTGCATTATGTCTTTAAAGAACTTCTATCTATATTTTCAATGTCCATTCCTAACTCTTTAAGACGCTCAAGCACGGGAGGATGAGTGTAATGAAAAAATATATACAGTGGATGAGAAAGTGGAAAACTTTTGTTTTGCGTCACTAACTTAACAAGTGCATTAGCAAGCTCTATAGCACCAGATGGACCACCAAGTTCACTTCCCATCTTATCGGCCGCATACTCGTTATGACGGCTAATCATTCCCATTATTGGCATCATAACAAAGCCTAGAACAGGCATAAATAACATAAGAAATATCATAATAATATATGGCTCACTGCTAAGACCCATTTCTAGATACAAAGAGATAGGAAGATTTCCAAAAATTGCAAACATACTAAATAGCATAGCACCAACAATAGCTATATTTTTATATATATCGCCATGTGCGAAGTGCCCTAGTTCATGTCCTAGAACTGCTAAAAGTTCTTTTGTAGTCAGTTTTTCTATTAGAGTATCAAAAAGAACAACACGTTTAGCCTTTCCAAAACCACCGAAGTATGCATTTAATCTTGCATCGCGTTTAGAAGCATCACTTACAAAAACACCTGAACTTACAAAGCCTGTTCTATCCATCAAGTCTTTTATTTGCTCATCTAACTCTTCATCTTGAAGTGGTGTTAGTTTATCAAAGAAAGTTGCTCTAAACGCAGGGTAAAGCATATTTATAAGGATAACAACTCCAAATATAAATACAAAGCTCCATAACCACCAAAGATCGAAGTTAGAAATAATTTCATATATTCCCCAAACGACTAAAGAACCAAACACGAGAGTCATTATAAAAGAGATAAGAGTATCTTTTATCCATAGGCCTAAGGAAGACTTATTAAAACCAAATTGCTCATCTAGAACAAACTTTTCATAGTAAGCAAAAGGTAAAGAGAGTAAAGAACTAATAACCACAAAACTCATTACCATTGATATATTTAATAATATTTCATTTTGTAGAAATATATTTGTTTGTAGAGCCTTAAGCCCTACTCCCATCCAAGCTATAAAAAAGAGATAATCAACAAAAGAACTTACTATGGAAAGTTTTTCTTTGGCTACCGAATAATTTCCTGCTTTTAAAAAATCATTCCTATCTAAAAGAATCGGTTCCTTATTTTTTTCTTGATTGATGTAACCTATTTGCATTACACTTGTATAGATTGATATTAGTACATAAAGAGTATATATTGCTACAATTGTCATTAACATTTAAAAACCTTGATATCTTAAAATTTATCTGCAATTTTATCATCTTTCTTATTTATATTAACAATGAGCTAATAAATCCTGTGTATAGTGCCAAATAGTAATCTTTTAAAGGGGAAATAGAAAAATTTGGAGTTATGCCATCACTCAAAAAAAAGATCAATGAAAATGAAAAACAAGCAGTGGCAGAGTGGCTCTACGACAGATATGAAAACGTAAAGTTTGAGTAGTCTAAGACTACTCTACAATTATCATAAATATTCTCTTAGAGTACTTTCTAATTCTTTAACATCAACAGGCTTAGCTAGAAAATCATCCATACCTGCTTTAATATACCTATTTGTATCATCTTGCATAACATTTACTGTAAGTACTGCAGTTGAAATTTTCTCTATATTATTTTGTTCTTCATACTTTCTAGTCTCTATAGTTTGCAGTGCAAAAGTTACTCTTAAAACTTACTGGTAAAGGGGATAACTTATAAGGAGCTATATATAGATAACTAGATTTTTATTTTAAGCTATAGTTACAATAAGTTCAATTACAATCTTAGGGGTAAGTCGTATTTATTAGCTTGGTTTTCGTGGCAAATGATAATAGCTATAGAAGTTGGATTTAAACTTTTTTTTTAAATTTAAATTAGCTTAAATTTTAGGTTGTTTTTACTAATCTGAAGCTGCCTATTTACTTATTTTAGTGAAATCTATGTGCGAGTTAAGTATCTAAAGGAAAAATATGGAAAAATTATTTTTAAGTGCCTTTTTATTTCTAGGTTGTATGTTGATCGCCTCTGATAGCAAAGTGTTTGTACCCCCGAGTGATAAAGACATTCCAGGAGGAAAACTTGGAAGTACAATTAAATACGGAAAAGAGTTACTAGAGAGATTTCCATACTATTTAGGTCAAAAAGGGAGTATTGGGCAGTATGGTGGAAATGGATTAGCTTGTCAAAGTTGCCATTTAAAAGCTGGGACTGTACCGTATGGGCTTAATTATTTTAGTGTACATGCCCGATATCCACAATATCGTGGTAGAGAGGGGAAAATACTAACGCTATCCCAAAGAATAAATAATTGCATAGAACGTCCATTAAATGGAACAAAGATGCCACTTCAATCTGATGAAATGATAGCTATGGTTACATATATAAAATGGATGGGTGAAGGTATACCAACTGGAGGACGTGTAAAAGGGGATACTCTTAAAGATATTAAAATACCAATAAAAGCAGCAGACTCTATAAGAGGTAAGATTGTATATGATAAATATTGTATGGTATGTCATCAAAAAGATGGGCAAGGTGTAATGAAAGATGATGCAATTGCATACAAATATCCACCTGTATGGGGATTTGCATCTTATCAGCCAGGCTCATCTATGCATAGAATTATAAAAGCAGCTAAATTTATTAAAAATAATATGCCGCTAGGTGTTACTTATAAAAGTCCTGTATTAACCGATGAAGAAGCAATTGATGTAGCAGCATATATCAATGATGATAGAATTCATAAAAGACCAAAGTATGAATTTGTAGTTGTTGAGTATCCACATATAGAAGATAAGCCAATAGATTATCATAAGCCACCATATGCAGATAAATTTTCTCAAGAACAACATAAGTTTGGTCCATTTCAACCTATTTATGATTGGAGAAAAGAAAATGGTCAGTATTTAGGCTATTAAAAAAGATAGGAATTTAAATGAGAGCAATTCTTTTAATTATAATAAGCACTAGTATACTTATTAGTGCAGAAGTGTTTAAAGATCTTAGCACAGGGCTTATCTGGGAAGATAGTTATGCTACACAAGATATAAAAAAAGATTTGAGTGAAGCAAAAGTATATTGTAAAGAGCTAAAACTAGATGGGAAAAGTGATTGGAGACTTCCCAATATAAAAGAATTGTATTCTATAGTAGATACTAATAAATTTAACCCTGCTATAAAAAATGGTTTTAACAACACAGTATCTAGCTGCTATTGGTCTAGTTCACCAGATATCTCTTCTGATTCACGCACTTGGAGTATAAGTTTCGATTATGGCTATACTAACTACTATGACGAGTCAGCTAAATACTATACTCGCTGTGTTAGAGATAGACAATAATTTTGATGACTAGGATTTTATGTAAAGTATGACAATGACCATGTATCACAAAAATATAGGAATTTAAATGAGAGCAATTCTTTTAATTATAATAAGTACAAGTGTACTTATTAGTGCAGAAGTTTTTAAAGATCTTAGCACAGGACTTATCTGGGAAGATAGTTATGCTACACAAGGTATAAAAAAAGATTTGAGTGAAGCAAAAGTATATTGTAAAGAGCTAAAACTAGATGGAAAAAGTGATTGGAGACTTCCCAATATAAAAGAATTGTATTCTATAGTAGATACTAATAAATTTAACCCTTCTATAAAAAATGGTTTTAAAAACATAGTATCATATTATTACTGATCTAGTACACCTTTTGTCTCTTCTAGTTCTGACACTTGGTATATGGACTTCAGTCATGGTAGTATCTACAGTAGTAATAAATCTCATAAGTATTATGTTCGTTGTGTTAGAGCTAGGCAATAATATTAAAATTACAACCTACAACCATGCTCATATATTAATAAACTCTATTCTAATATATAGTCTACTACCTTAGACTCTAAAGTAACACTTTTTATAAACTCAACGACTTTTAAATGCTCAGGATGCTCAGCATAAGTTTTTAAATCCTCTTGCGTTTGGAATGTTGTGTATATACAAAGGTCCATAGCTCTTGGTGATTCATCAAAGTTCACACCCACTTCCATTGACTTCAACTCAGCTATTGGACGTTCTAGTCCCTCAAGCATATCTTTTGCTATTCCTATGTTTAAAGCTTTTTTTTCATCTTTGAACTTAAACATTACTATATGAACTACCATCGTCAACCTTTAATTTATTTATAAAATTTTATCAAACTCTCTCTTAAAGAAGTATTCCTTTCCAAAAATATTCTGCAATTAATACAATAAAGAAAATTCCTAAAAGATTTAAAATAACTCCAAAACGCAACATATCTTTTACATGAACGGCACCACTACTCATAGCTATAGCATTTGGAGCGGTAGCTATAGGAAGCATAAAGGCATAGGAAGAACTTACGGTTGCTACCATCATAAAAAGCATCGTGTTTATATCTGACTGCACAGAGATAGCATATATTACAGGAAGCATAATAGATATAAGTGCTGTATTTGATGTTATTTCTGTAGTGAAAGTGATAAGTGCTGCAACTATTAATAGTAAAACTATAGGTGCTAAATGTGTAATGACTAAAAGGTATGAAGCAACACTATCGGCTAAACCTGTAGTGGAGAATGCCTTTGCAATAGAAAATCCAGCTCCAAATAAAAACATAATTTTATAGGGAACTCTTTTACTATCTTCATCCCACTCTAAAATATTTATATATGGTAAAAATAAAGCAAGTCCAAAAGCTAAGAGTATCACAGGTTCACTCATCCCTAAACCACTCCAATAAGGTTTAATAGGAGCATTAGCAAAAAGGAGTAGGACTAAAGCACCTAATGCGCCTAGAACTTTCTTTTGTGATATATCTAGAATATGTCTCTTTGTATCCTCTACTATCTCAACTTTTTCAAGTCCTAAACTTAGTAGAAATCCCACTACTAAAAGCATTACAAGTGCTAAAGGAGAAACCATTCCTACCCATTGAAAAAAACTCAGAGTTTCTAAACCTTTATCTTGCATAATTCCATAAAGAATAAGATTAGGAGGGGTACCAATAGGAGTAATAATTCCACCAACATTTGAACCATAGGCAATTGCTAATGCAAAACGCATCTTCAATTTAGCATCTTCACTTAAAAAAAGTGCTATTGATATTAGGAGAAGTGTTGTTGTTGTGTTTGAAAGGACAGAGCTTAAAAGTCCAGACGTTAAAACAAGAGAGAAGATGACCCCTCGAGGTGTACTTGGAAAGAAAGAGAGTATCTTCTGAGAAATATACCTATGAAGGTTTGTTTTCTCAACTCCAATTGCAAGTAAAAATCCCCCTAAAAAAAGATATATAATAGGATGTGAGTAGTTAGTCGTAGTTGCTTTTGTTCCAAGAAGTCCAAACGCAGGGAAAAGGGCAATTGGCATAAGAGAAACAACTGCTAAAGGAAGTCCTTCGTTTGTCCAAAGAGTAACTAAAAAGGCTATTAATCCTACTAAAATCGACTGAGGCTGTGTAAAAACTGTGTCTGAAATAAAAAAAAGAACTATTCCAATAAAAATAGCCAGTAATATTTTTTGTAATCGTTTAAAGTGGTTCAATAAATTCCTTTTACTCTCTACTAACTAGAGAGTAAGTCTTGTAGAGATTCTTTTGGATTTTTACCCTCTAGCATTGCATGTACTTCTTTTGCTATTGGGAGATATAAATTATTTTTTTTAGTCATATTATAAAGAGCATAAGAAGTACCTATTCCCTCAGCTACCTCACCTAGCTCATCTAGTATTTCTGCTTGTGTTTTGGCTTTTGCAAGTCCAAGCCCAACACGAAAGTTTCTACTCATTGGTGAAGATGCAGTAAGAAACAAATCCCCTGCTCCACCTAAACCTATAAATGTTTCTTCTCTCGCTCCATAAAAAAGGCCAAAACGTTGTATTTCTACAAGACCCCTACTTATAAGTGCAGCGGCTGCATTTTTACCTAGTCCTAAGCCTTCACATATTCCAGCAGCTATTGCTATAACATTTTTATATGCACCAGACACTTCTGCACCTACAACATCATTAGAAGTATAAGCTTTAATAAATGATGGAAAAAGTTCTGCAAATTCAGAAGATAGTTTATTGTTTTTTGAGTTCACAACAAGTGCCGTTGGAAGAGATTTCATTACTTCTACAGCAAATGAAGGACCAGATAAAAAAGCGATATTTTCATCTGGAACATGCTTTGCATATATTTCATTTAAGAATCTTCCACTACTTGCTTCTATACCTTTAGCTGCCACTAAAATTTTCTGATTTATAAAAACAAAATTTTTCTCTAACCATAATGCTATTTCTTGTGCTGGAACGGTAATAACAAGGTACTCACACTCAAGTATTTCTTCAAGTGAAACAAAATTATCCAATTCTCTTGGTGTTCTTGAAGTGATAACAACATCACTCTTTTCACTGAGAGCAAAGGCCAAAGCACTGCCCCATTTTCCTGCTCCTATAACTCCTACCCTCATATTAGTTACTCCCTATTATATTTTTAAACTCTTCTATGTCTGTTTCAAACCCAACAACTACTAATATATCACCATTTTTAATAATATGATTCTTTAGTTTTGAGGCATATATAAACTCATGGCTCATATCTTCCTTCATCACAGAAAGAATAATAATACCATTGTATCCACTCCAGTCAATATCTGAAACAGATGCATTCTCGAAATATTCTTCATTTGCTATTTTTACCTGCTCAACTTTTAGAGCACTTTCTTCATATAAAATATTATGTAAAACCTTGTTAGAGATCGGTTTTTCAAGAACATTTGCAATTATATCTGCTGTTGTTTCAACAAGAGGTATTACTTTATTTGCACCAGCCATTGTAAGCTTGTTTGCACTCTCTTTATTTGAAGCAATCGCTATAATGATAAGCTCTTTAAAGTGGGCTCTTAAAGAGATAGTTAAAAAGATGTTTTCAGCGCTATCTTCTAGTGCACAAAATGCTATAGAATTCTCCATATCAATACAATTTTCTATACTTGACCATTCATCATTCAGATCAAAATACTCTACATTTTTTTCAGAATTATCTATATCTTGCTTATTTAAAGAATATATTTTTATATTATCGTACTTTACTTTTACATTTAACTCTATCTCTAGAGCATACTTATTAAAACCAAAGATAAGTGCAGTTGTCTTAGACATTAACAACCTTTTTATGTAAAGATTTTTCAAATTCTTTTACAAATACTTTATATCCAACAGCCAGTATATAGTCACCATTTTCTAAAAGTGTACTATCAATTGGATTGAAATAAAACTTATCACTACCGCCTTTAAATAGACCGAGGACAATAACTTTAAACC
>NZ_JABIOQ010000035.1 GCF_018698455.1 Sulfurimonas sp.
TACAATTTCTATAGACAATACAAAATCCGTAACAACCGCATCTTTAATATTCTCTTTCTCTTGTACTAACACTTCTTCATCAGTAAGCTCGGCTTTATCCTTGCTATCTTCATTGTGAGGAAAAATGTATGCATGTACTTTTTCAAAGCCTTCGTAGCTCAAATAGACACCACCCATTATTAAAATAGGAATAATTACACTAGGAAGAAATGCAGACAATAAGAATACTATAGGGAGAATAATTAATTTGTTTAAAAAAGAACCCTTAGTGATAGACCAAATTGCAGGAAGTTCTCTTGATGCACGAAAAGATGATGATTGCTCTGCTGTAACAGCAATATCATCACTTAGAATACTTGAGGTGTGTTTCAAGGCAATAGTCGTGTCATCAGCAAGTATGCTTATCTTTTTAAGTATTGCGAAAAATCCAGTCATTTATTTAGTTCTCCCTTGTTGTTAAATGTATTAGAATGATTATAAGTTTTCTGAAATTATTTTTTCTATCGCTACTACACCTTTAAGTGCAGACAGAACATTTACACTTTCGCCTTCGTTAAAAGACTCTTTATTAGT
Source organism: Sulfurimonas sp. (assembly GCF_018698455.1). Taxonomy (GTDB): domain Bacteria; phylum Campylobacterota; class Campylobacteria; order Campylobacterales; family Sulfurimonadaceae; genus Sulfurimonas. The sequence goes on from NZ_JABIOQ010000035.1 coordinate 574, forward strand.
AGGGTCAATATTCCAATATGTTGCTTTGTAGTAAACCTTGCCATTTTTAATAACTCCTATGCCCTTTTCATTAAGAAAGTTATCATTATTCTTCTCAGCTTGGGAGTTTAAGAATAAATCCGTTGCTTTTGCTCTTAACAGTATTAATGATAATATAGCTAAAATAGCTATAGTTGATAATTGCCACAAACCATCGGTAAAAAGTGGGAAGTATGATAAAACTCCTACTGTCAGAAAGGCTAATCCAAACCAAAAGAAGACAAAAGTAAAGACAAGTGCCTCCATAGCAATAAGTCCAATACCTATTGCTATTAGAATCGTTGGAGAAATTAAACTAAGAGTTAAGCTTTCCATCACCCAATCCTTTAAATAGTGCATCACCTACAACACTCATTGAGCCAATCATTTCTGTTACATTGTATGGAAGAATGACTTTATTTGCAGAATCACTAGCTGCTAGTTTTTCAAAAGCTTTGATCCTATCTTTGGCTAATAGATACTCTGAAGCTTCTTTATTCTCTTTCATTGATTCATTAATAAGAGTCATTGAGTCCTTCTGTCCTTCTGCAATCGCAATTTGCTCATACTTTAGAGCATCTGCCATTTTCATAATAGCCTCAGCTTTTAATATTTCCTCTTGTTTAAAGCCTTCTGCATTTAAAATTTGAGCATTCTTATCTGCTTCTGCTGTAGTCTCTTTTGCTCTTTTTTCTCTCTCTGCTTGCATCTGCATATTCATTGCAACCTCAATTTCTTTAGGCACGGCAATATCACTAATTTCAACACGTGTTATTTTCACACCCCAGTTTACAGAAGCATCCCCAAGTGCTGCTTGAAGCTTGGTGTTAAGAGTATCTCTATTAGATAATGTATCATCTAATTGCATTGAACCTATTTCACTTCTCAGAGTGGTCATTGCTAAATTAGAAATAGCTTTTTTAAAATCAACAACATTATAAGTAGCTTCTTTAGCATCTTCAACACTACAAAAGACAATACCATCAATTGATATGTTCACATTGTCTTTAGTAATCACAGATTGCTTAGGTATATCGATCATCTGCTCCTTAGTCGTCAGTCTATTCACAGGATTGTCCACAATTGGCACAATAAAGTTTAATCCACCTTTTAAAACATTATGAAACTTACCTAATCTTTCAATAACAACCATATCTGCTTGAGATACGACTTTCACACCTTTTACAATAATAACAATTGCAAATATAACAATTACTCCTGTAATAATTGAACCTTCCATTCGGTAATCCTTTTTTATTAGTGCTTAAAACACATTAGCATCCACTATAAAAGCTGAGCCTAATTTATTTTAGTTCTATAATTGAAAATATGTTGATGTGCTATTCTATCATACTATCACGACTATATGTGATTTAAAAGTATAATTCCATAATATTTTCCACACCTCTAAATTCATAAAAACTCATTTTTTTTGAATCCATCACTATTAAATTATGTACTTTTAGTATTGTATCTCGCGCATGAGAGATAACCTTACCAGCTATATTATAGAGTTTGTATCTGATTGTCTTTACTGTATATTTTTGAAAGTTTGAATCCAATATCTGCTTAAAAAGTAAAAAGAGAATAAATAATCCCGACCCAAGGGTACGGGGAAATCTTTTCGATTATAAGCTACACTTTTAGTACTGCAAAAAAAAGTTTCAAGCACTGCACACCAGCCAACAAACTCCCTCAAGAAGAGAGAGAATATCTCATAAGTGTTGCTAGCAATGAAGAGTATAAAAACCTCTCTGCTGTTTGGGGGATATCATAGCAGCTGAAATACATGCAAGCTAGATAAAGGTGCTACTTTCAAGGTACTTAATTTGGACAACTAGCCTGACATCTACCGCCCTCTAAAACTTCAAGAACTAATTTTGCCTTGAAATCTACACTGTATGTCTTTCGTTTTGTACTCATTTTTAATCCCTATATCTTCATCTTTTTATTCTAACATTTTGGAATTAAAAAATAAGATTTACTGGTTTAGTTTTAGGGGTTAATTATATCACTAGAGAGTGCAAGTTTTTGAAGTATTTTTTTCCATAGCGATATTTTATATAAGTTTGATTACGTAAATTTTGCAGTGTCTAAAAGAATTCTACACCACCATCACCACCATCATCACCACCATCACCACCATCATAACCAAGTTTATTTTGATCCACCAACATGTCAATTTGAGCGATATTTGAGTAAAATGACTTATCCATAAAGTGAATATCTTTGGCTGTTTTTTCTATTAAAACAGAGCGTTTCCATTCTAATAAATCTGAAATAAGTCCCTCTATTAAAAGTGATAACATACTACTATTTTCATCTATTTCGTATTCACGAAGCTTCTGAGAAAGTAGGCTTAAAGAGTAACTAAGATCTTTAAACTCTAAAAGTGTATTTACGACCTTTGTATAACCTTCAAAAAACCGAACCAGACTCTCATTCATATCATTAGAATAGTGGTTTGTATAACGAAATACCTCTATATCTCTTTCTAGCTCTAAAAGTTCATCACAGACTTCTGAATCAAGATCAATTTCTGAGACATACATCTCTGCTGAGGTGTGAGTTGTCTCCTCGGAATCAAGCGCAATATTCTCTAAAGGAACTTGGTCATTTAATACTTTTACTTGTTCCTGTTTTTGTTCTTTTCCTGGTTCAAAATCTAAACATTTATACTCATGGTTAAACTTATAGCAAACATCTATAAAGTAACGTAAAGCATCTGCTAAGTCAACTGAAGCAATGTTAAAAGCTTTAATATTTTCTTCTTCTGCATGTATGTACTTGTTCCATAAAGAAAAAGCTTCAAGAATATAAAGTATAATGTCTTTGAAATCTTGATCATCTTTTGAAAGTAGATAATACAAGGTTCTAGAATCACTTAACTCTTGTATACTTTTTAAGTGAGAGAAAACTTCTTTGAGTCCTGGTATACCTTCGAGGTAAACTTTAAATTCTTTAATCACAAGTCCAAATTCATTATTTACACTTTCTGTTGGTTTATTAATTAGATTGAGAGATATACCGTATAGTCTGGAGCCAACCTCTCCTATGTTGCTACGAATTTCTTGAATCTTTCTAAAAGTAGAATTCTCATTAATGCGGGAACTTTTTTCCATTTCATCGCTTGTTTTTATTAGCATTGACATCGCTAACTCTTCACTCGTTTCGAACTTGCCATAATTTTCTACAAAAGTTTCCTCTATACTTCTAAAATAAACTTTACCAATTTCACTGAATATAAAATCTACTTTTTGCTGTGGGTTTTGAATGCTGTTATATAAATCTAAATCATCATTAGTGATATCTACACAAAAAACTTTATGGATTTTCTTTCTTGAAGTGATATTTAACTGATCAAGGTAGACAATATGTATGTCGTTATACTTTTGAATGTATATACGATATTCATTGGTGGAGTATTTTGTTGTTGCCTTATGGAAAGGTTTGAACTCAATACCCTTATAATGATTCAGATAATTTGGGAACAGTGCCTTTGCATCTAAGCCCTCAACAGAGAAATATACATCAACTTGCTTATTGGAAGCACCAAATCGTCGTTTACCAAGTGTAGAGAAAAAGTGTATAGAACGTGCTCTATTATCTATACATATATTTGCTATTTCTAAGTAGTAAGATCTATCCACTTTGATATTGACATGCCTAAGGTTTATAGACTTATCAGTATTTTGTGAATACTGTATATATTGAACAAAGTGCTTTATATTATCTGCTTCATTTATGAAGATAATATTTTTATATCTACTTTGTACCTTGGAAGATTGTAGTTCAAATGTGAAAGTGTGTGATAAAATATTTTTCATAAAATGAGTCTACACTATGGAACCTAAAAGTATTATATTATTATTGTATTATTGTATACCTTTTTTATCCAGTAATTTTGAATCTTACCTCTTAAAGATTCTGCTAAAAGAACAAAACCTAAACTTTTAGCAATCTCTTGTCCATCTTTATAACACCACTCGTAAAATGCTGTAACTCTTTTGTTCATCTCAGGCTTTTCTGAAGGAACAAGGATAAAAGTTGCTGCTAAGTAACTACCCAAAATTAATTTCATAATCTATCCCATATCCCTTAATCACTTTTTCAATGTAGTTTTCCATGTTTTTGGTAGATTTATAAGCATCAAGTTCTATCCAGGTAGCATATCTTTAAACTTTTTACTAGTATGTATGGATGCATTGTCAACAACTGCAACTGTTGGTTTAGTAATCTCTTCTACGAAGAGATTAAAATAAGCGATTACGACTTCCGTATCTACTCTTTGATTAGTAGTTGATGCGAATAAAGTTGAATCTGGTTTTCTTGCTGTATCTCTTCTTACTCGTTTATAGCTATGAAAATCATCTTTTTATTTGTACTTTTACATAGTACAACCTTAGTCAGTTTAGCTAAAGAAGAACAAAATAGTTACCCTCAACTATATGTTTATTATGATACTTCATAGATCGGACTTTTTTTGGATTGTCAACTTTAATGTTGGTACCTCATATGCAAAGCAAAAAAAAGAAAAACTTTATGTTCGTTGTGCCAGAATAGGCAAATAAATACAGCAGAATGAAAAATAAATCTCTTCTTACTGAATAAAATACCAACAAATTCGAATAATGTTATCAGTTTCCTTTCACAGTTTTTATTTAAAATTTTATAAAAGTCTATTACTTCTTATTTCTCGTTATAAATCTTCCAGTGAGGTTTATAACTAAAACCAAAACTGTAAGTATAAATGACGCGGCCCATGCCAAATCACGACTAGACTCCTCGGGCTCATTTGCTAAGTCGTAAATACTTACCGTTAGAGATGGAAAACTCTGTGTTAAATCAAGACTAAAGTAGTTTGACGTTTCTGATGTAAACAGTAAGGGCGCAGTCTCACCAATTATACGAGCAAACGCGAGTAAAATTCCTGTCATTATTCCAACTTTAGCAGCTTTAATGACGATGTCGATAATGACCTTATACTTTGAAGCACCAAGTGCTATTCCTGCTTCACGAAGTTCACGAGGAACAAGAGAGAGCATATTATCAGTTGTATTTATCACAACGGGTATCATCATAATGGCAAGTGCAATCGCTCCTGCAAAACCACATGTTCCACCAGTAGGTACAACAATAACAGCATACACAAATGCACCGATGACTATTGAAGGTGCAGACATCATAATGTCACTTAGGTCACGGATAAACACGGCATATTTTCCTTGTCCATACTCTTGAATATAAATACCGGCAATCATGCCAAGTGGGATCCCTATAAATGATGCGAGTCCTGCTAATATAAACTGTCCTACTATAAGATTTCTAAGACCTCCATCGATAAGGTCGTTTAGGAAAAGATTGAAGTGAAAAGAACCTAAACCCTTAACAAAAAGAGTAATAAGTATCCAAGCTAAAAACATCAAACCTATAAGTGCAGAAAGACTAGAGAGAACTAAAAATAGCTTATTTATTAGCAGACGCATTAGTTAGCCTTTTTTAAGAAGTAAAATTTTGCAAGGGAGATAATTGCAAATGAGATTACAAATAAAATGAGTGCAAGATAAAAAAGAGAGCTCTCTCCAAGTCCACTTGCTTCGCCAAAGTTGTTTGCCATCGCGACAGGTATGGAGATAGTCGGATCGGTAATCTTTTGAGGAAGTACAAATATAGACCCGATAAGAAACGCCACAGCCATAGTCTCACCCAAAGCACGACCTAGAGCTAAAATGATAGAACCGATGATACCTACCTTTGAGTATGGAAAGATGATGTCTTTTATAACTTCAAACTTTGTAGCACCTAAAGCGTATGCAGATTCTTTTAAAACATTTGGAGTCGTGTTCATACTATCTCTTGTAATGGCCGCCATAAAAGGAAGAACCATTACTCCAAGAACAAGTCCAGCTGTTAATAGTGATACCTGATATCCACCAAATAAATCAGCGATAATGGGAGCAAAATAATAAAGCCCCCACATACCAAATATGATAGAAGGTATAGCTGCTAAAAGTTCAATAGCAATACCTACAACATGAGCAATGTTTTTAGGAGCAATTTCAGCTAAAAAAACTGCAATACCCATAGCAATGGGTAAAGCAAATGTGAGTGCAATAATTGTAGTAAGAAGTGTACCAACTATTGGAACAAGACCACCATAGACAGTTTTACTTAAAGAGTCTTCATCATCCTCATCAAACAACATCTCATCTTCATCGATGATTTCATCACTGTCATCCATAGACGCCGTTTGTTCACTAGAAAGAGAAACTTCCTTATTCCAGTCTGCGTTTACGATAAAGTCAAAACCAAACTCATTAATTGCAGGAGAGGCAGCTCTAAAAAGAGTTATAAAGATACCAACAAGAATAATCACTACAAGAGTAGCACTACTTATTGATAGCTTTTGAAAGATTTTTTCCATGTATATATAGCCTATATAAATTTTATATGGAATTTTATAGAAATTTGATTACACAATGGTTACAAGAAAGAATGAAATTTATAAAGCTTTCGTGATACCTTTTGTATCCCAGTAAGCTCTAATCTTAGTAGTTAAAGTTGCAGGTAATGGAACAAAACCTAAGCTTTTAGCAATTTCTTGACCATCTGTATAACACCAGTCATAAAATGCTGTAACTCTTTTGTTCATTTGTGGTTTTTCCGATGGAACAAGGATAAAAGTTGCTGCAACCATTGGATAAGAATCTGCACCTTTAGGGTCAGCTATGATAGAGTAAAAATCTTTAGCAGGATCAAGTGTGGCTTTTGCTGCTGCTATTTGAAATGATTTTAAAGAAGGAACTATATAGTTTCCTTCACGGTTTTCTACTGTAGCCATTGCAATCGAATTGTTCTTTGCATCCGCATAGTCAATGTAACCTACAGAATAAGTCGTTTGCTTAAGTAATGCTGCAACACCAGAGTTTGTTTTTCCACCTATATGATGGTCACCTGGCCATGAAAGTGACTTCTTAGCACCAAAAGATTTTCTCCAATCCTTAGAAACTTTACTTAAGTAGTATGTGAAGTTATAAGTAGTTCCACTTCCATCTGCACGGTGTACAAAAGTAAGTTTTTCATGTGGAAGTTTTACACCTGCATTCTCTTTTGAGATAATTTCATTATCCCAGTAAGCAACTTTTCCAGAAGCTATAGCAACGATTGCGTTTCTGCTTAGTTTAAGAGAGTCAATACCTGGAAGGTTATAACCCATAGTAATTGCTCCAACTACACCTGGGAATTGATAAAGTCCATTTTGTTTTAAAACTTTAGGAGAAAGTGGCTTATCTGTTCCAGCAAAATCAACAGCTCTTGCTTTTACGTCTTTGATACCTTTAGATGAACCCTTCTTAATGTAATCAACTTTTACATCAGTATCAGTGTTGTAAGCTTTGATCCATTTTTGATATACACTATAAGGAAAAGACGCACCACTTCCTTTTAAAATATCGTTGGCGTTTAAACCAGAAACTAAAATTGAACTTGCAACTACGATTTTAAGTACTTTTATACTTATCATTTGACATACCTTTTATATTTTAGATAGCCGAATTATAAAACTCCTTGGTTGCGTTTTGGTTACATTTGAAATAAATCATGTAACCAAAGTGTAACTGACTGACTCTATAATGTCGCCAACAAACAAAAAAACAGGAATTAAAAATGACAAGTAATAAATTACAGCGCAAAAAACCACTAAATGGTTTTTGTGAAAAAATTATTTTATCTACTCTAATGCTCACTACTTTAGCAATGGCTGAATCAGATATAGATCATCCTATTGAACGTATAGAAGTAGTGAAAGACGCAACTGACGTACATGAAAAAGACTTCCAGGACAGGTTTCATTTCAAAGGTGATTTAAGAATAAGATATGAGAGTAAAGAGTATTACTACTCTGATGGTAGTGAAAAACTCCAGTATCTTGGTCGATACCGTTTAAGACTAGGTGCACATGTTGATATTACAGATCATCTTCAATTAGAAGTTGGTATGAGAAGTGGTAACGCTAATCCAACTTCAGGTAACCAAACTTTTGTAGAGCAAGAAGTGAAAAATGGTGTTATTACTCAGAAGAATCCTCGTGCTCTTTCAGAGTACTTTGTAGACTCAATGAGATTCAATGCCGTAGCACTTGATTATACATTCGGTAATTCTACTCTCAAAGTAGGTAGATCACCATATATGATGTATAGACCTATTAAATCACAACTTGTTTGGGATAATGATATTTCATTAGATGGTATTAACTACCAATACAACGATAAATCAAATATGATCACTCTTGGGGCTAATCAAATTAATTTGGCAGAGGCTTCTGTAAATAAAGATATTATAAATCTTGTTATAGCACAATATGTAAGAACAACTAAGTTCGAAAGCACAAAACTTAATCTAGGTGCAGGTTTTTACTACTATGATGGCGTAAAAGGAAATACGTCTCTTTATACTTCTAATAAAACTTCGAGTATGGGTAATACTATGGTAGATGCCAGCGGAGCAATAGTAAAAGAAGATGGTACATTTGTGAATGATTATCATATCGCTGAAGGATTTGCTGAACTTAAATTCAAAAATGTACTTGGTTTTCCACTTGCACTAGCTGCTGGAGTAGCATATAATACTGCTGCAACTGAGAAAAATTTTGGATATGACGTAGCATTTCAAGTTGGTAAGGCTAAAAAAGTTCATGACTGGCAGTTAAAGTATTCTTACACAGACTTACAAGAAGATGCAACACTTGGTGCACACTCTGACTCAGATAACATGGGTGGTGGTACAGCTGCAAAAGGTCATGCTATCAGAACAAAATATAAATTTGGTAAGAACACATATCTTGCAGCTACTATGTTCTATAATACACGCTATGCGAGTAAAGATGCTAAAGCTGAGGGTACAGATTATGAGCGCGTTCAGTTAGATGCAATTATAAAGTTCTAGTAAAAAATCTATTGGCCTTTACTTAGTCATTGCTGAAAAACCAACTTTTACTAAAATATCCTAAAATAATTTCACTTATTATTTAGCAAACAGATTTTTCATCAAGAATAAATATTGTAGGAGTAGGATACTTTTTTGTATTTCCTCGATAGAGAAGAACTTTGGGCACCTCTTTGAAAATATGGTTTACCTTGAACTACTCAAATCAAATACAATATGTAAACCTTTTGTCGATGAACGAAGACTCTTTAAAAAACTAGAAAGTATTGAAGCGTTTATATTTACCCACTCTATAAAGAAAGTAACAGTTATAACTATGAATAAGGAGGGGAATATATCACATCCTCTCTCTCAAGTTGATATAATACCCTTTGATATTTGGGCACTAGGAGATTGATATATGTTATGCGGAATTGATGAAGCTGGTCGTGGTCCTATTGCAGGAGATTTAGTTGTTGCTGGATGTATGTTTAACTCTGGAATCCCCACTGATGGTCTTAACGATTCCAAAAAGATTAGTGAAAAAAAAAGATATAAGCTTTTTGAGGCTATACTGCCAAACACTCTAAATCATATAGTTGTTATATCTTCTAAAGAGATAGATGAAGAGGGAATATCAAAATGCATGAATAAGGCACTAAATGAGATAAAGTCTAAACTTGATGCAAGTGAGTATCTTTTTGATGGAAATACTACTTTTGGTGTGGAAGGATTAGTCACTATGGTAAAAGCAGATGGGAAAGTGCCAGAAGTGAGTGCAGCTTCAATTTTAGCAAAAGTAACACATGATAGAAATATTATAAAGGATTCTCTACTATACCCTCAATATGGCTTTGAAAAACATAAGGGTTATGGAACTGCCTTGCATATTGATATGATTAAAAAACATGGGTATTGTGATATTCATAGACGAAGTTACAGGGTGAAAGCTTTACAAAATATATAAAGTTTCACAAATTTTATCTACACTTTATGAATAGTTATGCTCTTAGCTGTGATAAGAGCTTTTCTTCATAAGTAACCTTTTACTTCTCGAATATAATAACATTTACATAAGTTCCACTCTCTAAAAACTTATCTTCTTCTCCTGCTATCATCAGTCCGCTATCATTTAACATATTAGTAAGTATTGCTGAACTTCCAACTTTCTTTCCTTCAAAGTTAACAAGATATTGTCCATCTTCTATGAGAACATTACAAGCTGTAAACTCTGTATAACGACTGCGTTTATTGAAGTCTTCTTGTAGTTTTGCAGCTACTATTTTAAATGGTATTGCACTTTTCAACATCTTCGATATAAGTGGAATAGCATAAAGAATTGCTGCTACAGTAGAAGAGTAAGCAAACCCTGGAAGTGCTAAGATAAATTTACTCTCTTTTTGTGCCACCATTATATGACGACCAGGTTTTATACCAACCCCTTTAAAAACGACATCAGCACCTAAACGCGGCACAATGTCTTTTACAAAGTCATAATCACCAACACTTACACCGCCAGTACTTACAAGGATGTCAGCACTCTCTAGGGCTGTGTTAAATGTTTTCATTATTGCATCTTTATCATCAGGGGCTGTTCCAAGCTGAATAACTTCTGCCCCTACTGACTCAAAAAGTGCTGCCAATGTATAGTTGTTTGAACTTCTTATCTGAGCTGGATTATCACTATTTTCGCCAAGATCTAAGATTTCACTTCCTGTAGCTATAACTGCCACACGAGGACGAACTACAACTTTCACCATCACTTGATTAAGTCCTGCCATCACACCGATTTCTGCAAAACCTATTTTAGTTCCCTCTTCAATAAGAACCTCTCCAGATTTGTAGCCTTCTCCAATAGGGCGAACAGAGAAACCTTTTACAACCTCTTCATCAATAGTAATCTTACCATCTTTATAAGTTACATTTTCTATCTGAATAAGAGTATCTGAACCTGTAGGCATCATAGAACCGGTAAAAGTTTTTATAGATTCGCCATTTTCAATCACACGAGTTTCATCATGTCCTGCAGGGTTGTCTCCTAAAACATAGATCGCTCCAGCTGCCAAGTCTTCATGCTTAACAGCATAACCATCCATTGATGCCGTTGGAAACTGAGGATCGTTAAACTTTGCCACAATGTCTACCGCTAAGATACGACCAAGAGCCGAGCTCAGAGGTACTCTTTCAAATCGATCGGCATTTACTTCAAGTAAATCGAGCATATTTTTACTAGCTTCGTATGAGATAAAATTCATTTCTTTTCTCCTAAAATTCCACTACCTTTAATAGCAGTTGAGCGATCAAGTGCATACACTCTTTTCCCATTAAGTAAGTCATACTTCCAGATGGGAGCACTTGCTTTAAAGTCTTCAACAAACTCATCTATAAACTCTAGTGCAACCCTGCGTTTAGGTGAAAAAACAGAAGCGATGTAAGAGGACTCGTGAAGCATAACATCTCCACGAGAATGTGCCATCTTAATAACTGCACCTTTCGCTTTTGCTTTTTCTTGCCATGATGAAAACCAAGAATTCAGTATAGGCTCATATATGTCAAAACTTAGCCCATCTATGCCATCTTCACTTCTTACGGTTCCAACAAATGGTATATAAGCGCCATAGTTATTAGTTGCTTCTTCTTCGTACCAATTTTTTAGTATTACTGGAACATCTAAAGCCCCATCATATAAACTTAACACTGACTAACCACCACAAACAGGAGGAAGTAAAGAAACTTTATCTCCATCTTTTAAAGGAACTTCAAGAGAAGAAACTAAAGTGTCATTTACAGCAACCGCGCAGTTAGTTAACCACTCACTCATCTCGTCATCTTGCTGCAAAACTGCTGCTAGTTCGCTTAGGTTTTGTATGTCCAACTCTAGGCTTGGCTTTTGTATCGGTCCTAAAAATTCAACTCTTATCATCTCTTTTACCTTCATAATTATTATTGTGATTATATCTAAGATAAGTTAAGCAGTGTATAATTCCCTCATGATTTTTGGAAAAATAGAATATCTCAATCTTTTACCTTTTCATGTTTTTATGAAGCGATTTATCAAGAATAGCGCCTCAAAAATGAGTATGGAATATAAACGCGGTGTTCCCTCAACGGTAAACACTGCTTTTCATAAACGCAGGGTTGATGCTGCGTTTATATCAAGTATAAGTGCAAAAAAGAGTAAGTATGTTTCGCTTGGAATTATCGCAAAAAAACATGTGAAAAGTGTTATTATAATCCCATCAGTAACTTCTAAAAAAGATTTAGAATCTGCTTCGTCTAATGTTTTAGCGGATGTTTTAGGCATACAAGGTGAAGTACTCATTGGAGATAAAGCATTAAGGTATTCTCTAGAAAATAGTAACTATCTTGACTTGGCAGAAATTTGGCATGATAAGTACCAACTTCCCTTTGTCTTTGCCTTACTTTGCTATCATAAAGATAAAAAACTCTATAAGAGAATAGAAAAAGAGTTTTTAAAATCTAAGGTTAAAATCCCTCAGTATATTTTACAACAAGCATCACAGAAAACTGAAGTTTCAAAAAAAGATGTTTTAGGGTACTTAAAATTAATTTCGTATGAGTTAGACAGCAAGTCTAAACGCGGACTTGCTCTCTTTTATAAAGAGAGCAAAAAAGTCATTTAACTCTCTTTAATTATTTTATATCTTACTATGTGGTTTATCCCAGAAACTCTCATTTGGTTCACCTTGAACATGCTCTACATAATACTCTTCATGTGTTCTACGAATTGCTTCACGAATTTTATTCGCATTTACTTTTTCAGCTGCAACAGGCTCAGGAAGAACACAATAATCACCCTCAGTAAGCTCTTCTTTAAATCTATCCTCATCAAATGTTTTACCTAAGTATGCTACAACAAAACGTAAATCCCTCTCTGCATTTCCAAGACAACTTGTAGCACCTGGAGATGGGGTCATGTTAAATATAATACCCTCTCCTGTATTTATAGAAGCTTCTCCAAGCATTAGCTTTTCCTCATCTTTGTTTATAACCTGGGGACGAACACCACCAAAACCTTTGGCATAAATGAACTCTTCTTTTTTTAGTGATGGAACAATTTTTCTAGCATCGTTTAAAAACAATATTTTATTGAAATATGGGACTTCAAATAGAAAGTTACGAAATATGTAATTACGAATATCGGACTCTTTAAGTAGTTTCCATAAGGCCTTAGCAATTTTCATATCAAAGCGAAGTGTTTTCCAAAAGTCTAGATAGGTCCCAGGCTTGAAACGTTCTAGTTTTGGTAGAACTAAAGCAGTTGGACCAAAGCGAGTATTTCCATCTGCTAGAACATCAGGGTCACCATGAAGTGCTGCGAATGGTAACTTATTGTTTTGAATCATATAAACTTTGCCATTTAACATCTTTTCATTTGTTAAGTAAAAACTTCCGGCTATTGGTAAACATCCTAAATTCTGTCCGTATCCCATTTTATGTGCGAGAAAAAGACTATGTGCTCCAGCATTTACAACTACAAAGTCAGCATAAAGGTTTTCTTCTTTAGTTAGAACTTTATATCCACGTTTACCACTTCTCTCAAGTGTTTGTACCTCTGTTTCTAATATTAGTTCAACTCTTGTGTTAGGCTGTTCTTTAGCCTTTTGAATCATATCTTTAGCTAAAACACCATAATCAACAGTTGTCCATTGGTTACGAGCACCTATACCGACTATCGGCTCATGGCGTTCCTTCCCATCAAGCCCCCAAACAACTTTTGGTTCTAGTTCTTTTAACTTATCTTTATCCCAAACCTCTAAGTATGGAAATAGCTCTGAAAACTCTTCATACCTTTGCAGTAAAAACTCTACTTCTTCTTCACCAACACCAAGTGCCATTTTTTGATGTGAGAACATTGCTTTGTTTTCTAACTTATGCTCTAAACAGTACAACTCAACCATCTTAGCTGTTCTTTTTGTGATAGCTGCTTTTTCTAATGTATAGTTGGTCTCAATATCTCCAACATGAATAGTTTGTGAATTACTAGTACCTTTTGTATTAAGAGTTGCAATATCTTCATACTTTTCTACTATAGCAATACTTTCAACATTAGTATATCGAGCCAACTCATATGCTAATGCAGCACCAGATATACCTGCTCCAACTATTATTACTTCAAAATTATTACTTGACCTTGACATTATTAAACCCTATAAAACTTTTTTATAATATAGCACAAGAAAGATTAAATAAAATGTTATTCTATGTTAAATCTTTTTAAACTATCCAACCACTCTTTCATTTTCCTCTCATAACCAATACTCTTTAGCTCTACAAATTTAACTGGTTGAGATAAATACTCTTGTTTTACATAACCACCAAAATCATGTGGATAGAGATATGGTGATTCGTCATCCGAGAGTGTTGTTTTAGTTTGTTGTAAATATGGAGGTATTTCTAGCACTAATCCATTCTTGACTGCGTTTAAGGCTTCATTAATTGCCATATATGCTGAGTTTGATTTTGGGGATGCGCAGAGATAAATGACGGCTTGAGCTAAAATGATTTTCGCTTCTGGATACCCTATTTTACTCACACTTGTTAATGTAGAAGTTGTAAGAGTAAGTGCCTGAGGATTAGCATTTCCTACATCTTCACTCGCTAGTATTACTAAACGCCGTGCTATAAACTCTGCACTCTCTCCACCGTCTATCAACCTTGCAAGGTAGTATATACCTGCATCGGCATCAGAACCACGAATGGATTTTATGAGAGCAGATGCCAAGTCGTAATGAACGCCAGCCTCACTACTGCCTGCTGCGAGTGCATGTGGACGAAGGGACTTTAAAGTGTCAATACTAATTTTACTATCTAGATTTGAAGCAAACTCCAAAAGTTTGAGCATTGCACGTGCATCCCCTCCACTACTCGCTACTAAATACTCTTTAGCCTCATCATCTACTTCTAAACTATTTACTTGAAGTGCTCTTTGTAAAAGATTTGATAATGACTCGTTAGTTATATGCTTTAGTTCAAAAAGCATTGAACGCGAACGAATTGCAGATGTTAATGAGTAAAATGGATTTTCTGTTGAAGCACCTATAACTAACACGGAGTTATTTTCCATAACTGGAAGTAGAACTTCTTGTTGATTTTTCGCAAGTCTATGAACCTCATCTATAAATATAAGAGGTTTTTGGAGAGCATTTTTATACTGTTCAAATATTTTACGAAGTTGGTCTATCTTTAGTGAGGTTGCATTAAACTCGTAAAATGGAAGATCCATAGTTTTTGCAATGATTCTCGCAATAGAAGTTTTTCCAGTTCCAGCAGGACCATAAAAAAAACTATGGCCAAGTGCAAATTTTTCACAAAGAATTCGAAGTGGAGAAGTAGGCGAGCTTAAGTGCTCTTGACCTACTAACTCATCAAATGTAGATGGACGAAGAAGTTGTGTAAAATCAGACAACTTACTTCTTGCCTTTGCCTCTTGGATTTGACTTAGAATCCCCTCTAGGTTTAGGAGCAGGTTTAGGCTTGTTAAATTTAGCTTTAAATGCTGGTTTAGGCTGATTTCCCGCCATTTCACGAGCTAATTTTTCTCCTGATTTTAAGAATGTAAACAAAGCCGAGTATTCGCTACGAGTCAAGAATCTTGTTTTACCCTCTGGAAGATTGTTTAGTTCTACTTCTGCAAAACTAACGCGTTTCAAGTCTGCTATTTCTGCATCAAAGTGAGCAAAAAATCTACGAAGTTCACGATTTTTTCCCTCAGAAATAGCAACTTTTAATGTCGAATAGTTGTGTGCATTTTTTTGAATTTGATATCCTAAAAATGGTTTGAATTCCATTGAAGTTATCTTAGAGTGTGAATGACCACCAGCCGTTGCATCTTCAACAAACATACCATTTAACATTGCATGTTCCATCTCTGACGTCACTTCACCTTTTATCTTTATCTTATAACGACGCTCAAGGTCTGACTCCATTAGTGCAGTTGCTACGTGAGAAGCATCAGTTAGTAAAAGAACTCCCTCACTAGCAAAGTCTAAACGCCCAACTGGAATATAGTGCTTAAAATCTTTCCCTAGTGAATCATAAATAGTCTTACGCCCTTTAGGGTCATTTTTCGTTACAAGCTCACCTTTTGGTTTGTTGTAAACTATTACTGTGTACTTCTCTTGACGACTTATGAGTTTTCCACTTACGTAGATTACATCAGCTTTTTCGTCAACTTGTGTTGCAGGATTCTCTTGGATCTCGCCATTTACTCTTACGTAGCCTTCTTGAACAACTTTGTCCGCCTCGCGACGTGAATATGTTGAATAGTGTGCTATAAATTTGTTTAATCTCATCATAATATTATGATATTCCTTTTTCAATCAGCGTATGAATGTGAAGAACGCCTTTTATCTTTTTGTTTTTATCTGTAACAACGAGCAGTTGTATCTTTTTTTCTTCTATCAAAACAAGTGCATCACTTGCTAGCATATCTTCATTGTCAATACTCATAGGATTTATAGTTGCATACTTAAAAACTTCATCTTCAAGTGAAAACTCAGTAGTTAAAAGAGCACGACGAACATCGCCATCACTCATAAGTCCTAAGAGTTTATTATCTTCGTCAACTATGAGAGCTGTACCTAAACGCCCCTCGCTAATGATTAAAATCGCTTCTTTAACTTTAGTGTCTTTGTTAATAACAGGTAAGTTCTTTGTTTGCATAAGGTTTGAAACTTTTACAAAAAGTTTTTTACCTAAGGCTCCACCAGGGTGAAAAGAGGCAAAGTCACTTTTTTGAAAGTTTCTTGCCTTCATCAAACAAACAGCTAGTGCATCACCAAGAGCAAGAGTTAATGTCGTTGAACTTGTAGGTGCTGTATCTATAGGACAAGCCTCTTTTTCAACCACTATTTTAATAACTAAGTCACTTTGAGTACCAAGCGTAGAGTTTGCATTTTTTGTCATTCCGATAAGAGGGACATTAAAGCGTTTTATATGTGGCAAAATAGAACTCAGTTCTTCACTCTCGCCACTGTAACTAATTCCAATCACAACATCATTTTTGTCACACATTCCTAAGTCACCATGAAGTGCCTCAGTTGGATGAAGAAAAAAGCTAGGTGTTCCAGTAGAAGCAAATGTAGCGGCCATTTTAACCCCTATAAGCCCACTTTTCCCAACACCTGTAATGATGAGTTTTCCCTTACAGTTTAATATAACATCAACAGCTTTATCAAACACATCATCTATTAAAGTCGCGGCGTTTAATAGTGTTTGTGCTTCTATGTTTAAAGTCTCTTGTGCAATTGTTTTGTAATTCATAATTGTATTATAGCGTTTTAGATTACATAAGCTATAATTACTTCAATGTAAAGACAAATGGAGAACAACTTTGAGAAATGAAATCGGTAAATATACAAATAAAATAAGTGCTTTAAAACTAGAAAAACGTCAACTAACACTCAACACTCTCATCATAGGAGAAGAAGGTTCTGGAAAGACTAACCTTGCTTGTAAGCTTAGAAACTTTGCAATAGACAGCTCTGTTCCTACATTTTACATGGATTTTTCGGACTCTTTTGAAGATAATATTGAACTTCGTTACAAAGACAAAGATTTTAACTATATCAAATTTGAAGAATCAGCAGAATTTGAAGAAGAATTTCAAAAGCTTGTAGATGCAAGAAAACATATTTATATGGCTGTTAATCCTAAATATTTTTCAAATAAAAAAGATGAAAGAAGTAGACTTTCTGCAACAATTGCAAAAGTAGAACTTCTAGAAAACTACTACTATTTTTTCCACGATATTGAAAATCTTAATGGTTTTTATACAAAATTTGAAGATTTTCTACTCTATATGCTAAGTCTTATGAATATGCAAAAATATGGTTTTACTTTCCTAGCACAACCACATGCAATTTTTGAAAGCCAGCAAATAAAACTACTTTTTTCTTTTTTATATCTAGGTAAATGTTCAAACCTTAACTACTTTAACACAGCAGTTCTCAAAACATTTAACAAAAATAAATTTTATTATCAGTTTAGAAAAGATAGTCCTACTCTGCTTTTTAATAGTATAAAAAGTGAAATTGTTAATATCGATGAGTACATAATAGAAGAGTAGAAAATGCAAAAAATCTTCCAAGAAGTCTCAAGCCTAGATAAACGCTGTTATGAAGAGTTTGGCTTGTGCGAAGATATTTTAATGGAGCATGCTGCTAATGGTATGGCTTCTTACATAAAAGAAAACTTTCCCCTATCTAGCACAATAACTATTATCTGTGGTAGCGGTAACAATGGTGCTGATGGCATAGCCCTCTCGCGTTTACTTAGTTTTGATTATGATGTAAAAATACTTCTTGCCAAAGAACCAAAATCAAAAATGGCACTACTTCAACTCCAAAGAGCTAGAAGTATTGGTGTGAATGAGTGTACCAAACTCAGCGAATGTGATGTTCTAGTTGATGCCTTAGTTGGTACAGGGTTTAAGGGTGAGTTTGATGAAAATTTATCTGCTTTAATGCTTAATGTAAATCAAGTAAAAGCATTTAAAATTGCTTGTGATATTCCCTCTGGACTTCAGAGCAATGGAACCTGTGCAAAGAACATTTTTAAAGCAGATATCTCACTGACTATGGGTGCTCTTAAAAAGTCTCTCTTTCTTGATGAGGCCAAAGAGTATGTAGGAGAGATAAAAGTCTTAGACTTAGGTGTTTCTCGCAGGATTTATGAAACAACTACACCATGGCACCTACTCGAAGAACAAGATTTAAAACTTCCATTTAGAACAAAAAAAGATTCTCATAAAGGGACTTACGGTCACCTATCTGTTGCTTTAGGAGAAAAAAGTGGTGCTAGTATAATGAGTGGGCTCTCTGCTTTAAAGTTTGGCAGCGGTCTTGTAACACTAGTCCACGAGAAGAATTCAACTCCAGTAGAACTTCCCTACTCTCTTATGTCAAGTAACTCTTTGCCAAAAAACACGACTGCTCTTGCTTTAGGTATGGGTTTAGGTAATTCCTTCTCAAAAAAAGATTTAGCTCTTTTTTTAGGCAACTCACTACCTATTATCTGTGATGCTGATATATTTTATATGGATGAAATCAAGCAAGTTTTGCAGAGACAAGATGTCGTTATTGCACCCCATCCTAAAGAATTCACCTTTCTTTTAAAACTTCTTACTATTTGCGACATCTCTGTGGTAGAACTGCAACAAAATCGCTTTCACTATGCAGAACTCTTTTCTCAGTTGTATCCAAATGTAACACTATTACTCAAAGGTGCAAATGTTATTATTGCACATAACAGAGAGTTTTATATCAATAGTAATGGAACTGGGGCATTAGCTAAAGGTGGTAGTGGAGATGTCCTTAGTGGGCTAATTGGTGGGCTTTTAGCACAAGGATATTCTGCTTTAGATGCTTCAATCCATGCTTCTTTAACACATACACTTTTAGCTAAAATGCATAAGGGAAATGACTTTTCCTTGACACCCCAAAACATGATAACCATGATAGAGATGCTATAATAAATTAGCACACAAAACTAGGGGTATCCAGTGAAAAATTCTTTTAAGAAAGAAATACAAAAAAATCTACTCTTTATGTATACTATATTAATTATTGTTGTTCTATTACTTTCTCATTCGATGTATGCATCTTTTTTACAAAATGAACTAAAAGAGTATGAACATCATCTTTTAAAACTGCATGACTTTTCATCTAGTGATATCTATACTGGAACTACTACTCCAGACTACACTTCTAAAATTCATATTCTTAGTAATGTTGTTTTTGCCAAAAGTATCCCTATCTACCCACTTTACAAAAACAAACACTACCTTCTGGATTTTTTACCCTCTACCCCTTACTATAGCTTTTTAACCTACCCCCTATCTCTTTTAGTCATCATAATGTTCTGTAACCATATAGTTGTAAGAAGACTTGTTAAAAGAAGAATTCGTAGGTTTAAATACTTCGAAGATTATCTTTATTCTTACCTTTCAGATGGACATATTAAGGATGAGATCTTTGAAAAGATTAACGAATATGATGATGAAATTTGCAACCTTTCTCAACAAGCACACTCTTTAATGGTCGAAAATATAAAAATCAAAGAAAAACAAGAGAAATTTTTCAAGACACTCGATACTCTCAATGAAGTTGTTTTAGAGCTCTCATATGATTTTATCATTCAAGAGCATAATAGGCCTTGGTTAGATATTCGAGATAATATCAACAACTTTTTATACTATTTAAACAGAAAAAATCTTGCCACTGTTCAAGTAAAGTCAAGCGAGTTACTGCATAATGAAATAAGTGAGATTGTCTTTGTTGATAGCCTCAATAAAGACGGTTCTTTCTTTCAAGTTAAAATGATAAACATTGGTACTAATGTTTTTGGCGTTGTCATCAGTGACATATCTTTCACACATAAGGAGCACCAAAAAACAAAGCATAAATCGCTTCATGATGCACTAACTGGCCTTCCAAATAGAACACTCTTTTTAGATAGGCTAGAAAATGAAATACGAAAATCTAAAAGAAATAACAAGCTAGTAGGTGTTCTTTTCTTTGACTTAAATAAATTTAAAAATATTAATGATGACTATGGACATGCTTTTGGCGATGCCTATCTTGTTGAGTTTTCAAGAAGAGTTTCCGGGGCTCTTAGAGATTCAGATACTTGTGCTAGAATTGGAGGAGATGAGTTTGTCGCTATTTTAGCCGATCTTCAATCTGAAGATGAAATAAAGACAATTATAGATAAAATTCACGACTCGATTTCAGAAGTATTTTCTTATGAGGACCACCAACTTCCCATAAAAGCTTCAATTGGTGCTAGCCTTTACCCAGATGATGGTATAGATGCAGATGTACTGATACTCAAAGCGGATAATGCTATGTATAAATCTAAGAAAAATAATAAAAAATACTCAAGATATATAGAAGAGTAAAAATCATAACAAAAGTCTAAGAAAGCTTATGTTATAAACTCACTAATAAGTAAGGAAAATTAATGGATAACATTTTAAAAATCGGAAAATATGAACTAGGCTCGCGTTTAATCGTTGGAAGCGGAAAATATGACTCTTTTGAAACTACAAAAGAAGCAACTCTTGCATCGGGAAGTGAACTTATAACAGTTGCGGTACGTCGTTTAAACATCACAGATCCAGATAAAGAAAATCTTCGTGATACTTTCGCTGGAACTAATGTAAAATTTCTTCCAAATTCTGCTGGATGTGTAACTGCTGAAGAGGCTATAACTACTTTTAGACTTACTCGCGAAGCAACTGGAATAGACCTGATAAAACTCGAAGTTATTGGAGATACTACTAAAACTCTCTATCCTGATGTTTTAGAGACTATTAAAGCTTGTGAAGTTTTATCTAAAGAAGGTTTTACTATTATGGCTTATACTTCAGATGATCCGATTATGGCTAAGCGTTTAGAAGATGCTGGTGCACATGCTATTATGCCTCTTGCTGCGCCTATTGGTTCGGGTCTTGGAATTCAAAATCCTTACAACATTGTTTTTGTTCGTGAGGCTGTAAATCTTCCTATCATTGTTGATGCTGGGATTGGTTGTGCTTCTGATGCGGCTTATGCAATGGAGTTAGGTGCTGATGGAGTGCTTACAAACACTGCTATCGCTCAAGCACAAAACCCTATGATTATGGCAGAAGCTATGAAGCATGCTGTTCGTGCTGGTCGTATGTCATACCTTGCAGGACGTATTCCTAAGAAGCCTTATGCTACTGCTTCTTCTCCAGTAAATGGAATGATACAGTTCTAACATAAGTTATACTTGATTAACGGTTGACTTGAGAAATAGTTTTGCTCGCTAGGGTAAATTATTTCTCTCCAAAGTTTTGTTATATCATATTTGTTGTTTATATCTCAAAAGTGGAGATGTTGGGGTGCAAGTTGTTGGGTCAAATATTGGCTCCTGCGTTTTATTATCATATAATTACAGTTCAAACATATTAACAAGCATTTTTGAAATCTCTTTTGACGTTGCTGTATCAACATCCCCAAGCTTTTTTACAAGTCTTGTTTTATCAACTGTTCTAATCTGGTCTAATAATACTAAACCATCTTTTTTTTCAAATTTTATTTTAGGTCGAAATATAAAGTCAAAGCCCTTAGAAGTCATTGGAGAGATAATGACTGTTTTTAAAACATTCATTTCGTTTGGAGAAATCACTATGTATGGTCTAGTCTTTTGAATTTCAGAACCAACAGTTGGATTTAACTTAACAAGATAAATCTCATACCTTTTGATATCTACTACCATTCATATTCTTCTAAATCATTATCGTTAAGTAAATCTCTTAACTTTTGCACCTAATAATATTAATCAACGAATAGCATAATAAAACCAAAACCACATACTACAGAGCAATTAAACTCATAACTCTATACAAAATAGTGAAACATATGAAGGTGTAAATATATTTTCTATATTCATTCTCAATAAAAGCCTATTAATAGGGGTTTAAGAGTA
>NZ_JABIOQ010000036.1 GCF_018698455.1 Sulfurimonas sp.
AAACCCAAAAAAGCCGTAGTTGTCGGTGAATGTGCAAAAGAATTTGGACAGGATTATATAGACCTTACAACACGTCAGCAGTGTGAACTTCGCTATCTTACTATTGAATCTTTACCTATCATTATAAAAAGACTTGACGGGGTTGGTATCTCTGCTTTTCAAACAGGTGTGGATAATATTCGGGGAATAGTTGCTGACCCTTTTGATGACTTAGCATTTGACAACGTGATTCCTTCTCATAATACACTTCTTAAAATTCAAGAAAAATTTCTTGGTTCTCCGGAATGGATTTCTACCCTTCCTCGTAAATTCAATACTTCTATCAGTGGAAACTTATCAAACAGATGTAATGTTTATGGTAATGATTGCTGTTTTGTTTTAGCTCAAAAAGAGGGAATGTTTGGATACAACCTTTACCTTGGTGGAAAAGTTGGTCTCGTTGCAAAAAAATCAGATATATTTTTAAAAAACGAAGAAGAAGTTCTTGCCGCATTTAGTTCTATTACAGACCTTTTTAAACGATTTGGATTTCGTGATAACCGTAACAAAAACAGACTTCATTTTCTTATAGAAGCGGTGGGTATGAAAGCGATGGAAGATGCAATCCGTGAAAACGCGGGGATAGATTTTGCAACTTCTGGTGAGAGTATGACTAAGATGGATTATATTGAACCAGATCATGGGAAAATACAGCTTCGTGATGGGACAATTGGGGCTCATGTAGTCGTTCCATCAGGTGTTTTTTCTGGAACTGCTATGACAGATGCAGGACTACTCGCACAAAAATATGGAAACTCTGAACTACGTTTTGACATTGAACAAAGTTTTTACATTATGGGAGTAAAAAATATTACTGCCCTTTTAGAAGAAGAGTTCTTTTTAGAATACAAAAATATAAATACACCATATTTTAATCATCTTATCGCTTGTGCTGGGACTGAGCATTGTCCTTTTGGAGTTATTGAAAATAAATTTGATGCGATTTCAATGGCACAGTATCTAAGTGACAATGTAAGTTTAGAATCAGGACGTGTGCGAATGTACTGGTCAGCTTGTGTTAAAGGCTGTGGTATTCATGGACTTGGTGATGTTGGTTTTGAAGGCTGTAAGGCTAAGATAGAGGGTATAAATGGTAGTGGCGCTCATATACTTTTAGGGGGTCAACTCTCAGGCGAATCAAGAGAAGGACATACCGTTATAAAGTCAGCTCCACTTGATTATGCAAAGTACTATGTCGAATCACTCATGTTAGAGTATAGAAGAATGAGAAAGGATGGTGAGTCATTTGAACTCTTTTTTGATAGGGTTTTAGCAAATTATACAACTGCAAAAATCGGTTTTGTAATGATGCTTCAGGCTTATCTTAGAGCTAAAGAAATAGAAGTAGATTTTGGTTATGAGACAAAGGTTATAACAGGAAAGAATGAAGAGTTTGAAGTTTTTGAACTTGGACGTAAGCTGTATTATCAACTTAGCAAAGAAGAACCATACTCTTCAGTTGAGCGATTTACAAATCTTGTAAAAGGTGAAAAACTTCCAAATATCAGAAAGCTTGTAAAAGGCATAGATGAAAATATAGCATTAATGTTAGAATTGATTTTACATACGCAAGAAGAAAAAAGGGCAGTCGTTTTCTCTGAAATTATGCCCTTTATAATGCTTTATACTAAGTAAATACTTCTAAGAAGAGATGATATCTTTCATCCATGATGATATCATCTCTATCTCATCTCTATCAATATTGTGCTCTTTGTCATAACTTTTAAAGACGACATTAAAAGCATCATCTTGTAGAATTTTGACTTGCTTCTTTGAAGTTTGGAAATCTAAAACACCATCGCTTGTCCCATGTGTACATAACCATGGAGCTTCTTTAACATTTGGATTCATATCTTGAAGTAATTTTTTTGCATCATAAATATAACCACTTACTGCGATATAGCCAGCTAAAACCTTATGATACCTTGCTCCAAACTCAAAGGTAAGTAAAGAACCTTGAGAAAAACCAAAGAGGAAACTTTCGTTAGCATTGAAATCATTTTGGAAAAGAGTATCTAAATCTTTTCCTAACATTTCACATGAATACTCAATCCCCGGGAGTTGTTCCGGTGGAAGTTGATACCATGAATGACCACTAAAGTATTCAAAGGGAGCATCAAAGAGTATATAGTTCATTTCATCGATGTTTAAAAAATCAGGTAAACCACGAAAACCTTCGGAAGAGTCGCCTCTTCCATGAAGAATAATCATGAGTTTTTTTGACACTGCTTTTGACTTTATAAATATATTGTTGAGTTCTAAGTTTTGCATGTGACATTATACCCAAGCATTTATAAAGAGATTTTTTAGTATACTTCACGGATTTTCATAAAAAGGTGTATAGATGGCTAATAAACGTGTTTTAGTGAAGTTTTCAGGTGAAGCTCTCTCTGGTGAGGCAGGTCATGGCATTGACACACAAATTTTAAAATACATTGCTCAAGAGATAAAAACTCTAGTAAATGCAGATATAGAAGTTGGAATAGTTATCGGTGGTGGTAATATCATTCGTGGTGTAACCGCTGCCCAAGATGGAATTATAAAACGTACATCTGGTGACTATATGGGAATGCTTGCAACCGTTATAAACGGTGTTGCGATGCAAGAAGCTTGTGAGCATGCTGGACTTGAAGTTCGTATGCAGACAGCTATCAAAATGGAACAGATTGCTGAACCATACATCAACCGTAAAGCGAATCGTCATTTAGATAAGGGCCGTGTAGTTATATTTGCTGCTGGAACTGGAAATCCTTTCTTTACAACTGACACGGCAGCAACGCTAAGAGCTGTTGAAATAGGTGCGGAAGTAATCATCAAAGCAACAAAAGTTGATGGTGTTTATGATAAAGATCCAGAAAAATATAGTGATGCAGTGAAACTCAATGAGCTTACTTACGACCAAGCACTTCAGGATCACATTAAGGTTATGGATGACACATCTATAGCACTTGCAAAAGATAACAAACTTCCTATTATTGTTTGTGACATGTCTGTTAAGGGTAATCTATTAGAGATAGTCAACGGAAATATGTCAACATGTTCAATAGTAAGATAAAAAACTAAAAGGAAACCAAAGAATGAAAACAAATGAATTAACAGCAAAAATATTAACAGATAATCCAAGTATGGATAACTATCAACTAGCAATTGCCGTTGCTACTAGATGTGATGAGTTAGAAAATGGTGCACCAAGTAAATTAAGTGTAAATACTCAAAGTGTAAAGTCAGCTGACTTAGCTCTTATGGAAATCGCTGAAGGTCTTATTCAAGTTAAAGGCTTCACAGATATAGAGGAGTAATCCTTTTGCCTCTGAGTCTAGCTGAGATTGAGAAGATTAAGCATCTTCATGATGTTGATTCGGCAAGTGCATACCTTTTCTCTAAGATAGAGAGTACTGATCAGCTTGCAAAAGCTCTTGAGTACTCACAAGAGGCACATAAAGAACAATTTAGAAAAAGTGGTGAACCGTATATCGTTCATCCAATCCTCGTAGCTTCCATTGTTACAACCCTTACTGATGACACTTCTATGACTACTGCCGCACTTTTACATGACATAGTTGAAGATACCGATATAAGCATATTTGATATCGAAGAACTGTTTGGAAAAGATGTTGCCCACCTTGTTGGTGGACTTACTAAAATAGATGTTATCCGTGATAATGCTCTTGTTCCATCTACCTCTGATGAAAGACTTGTCGCTTCTGCATTATCATTTAGAAAGATGCTTTTAGCAAGCATAGAAGATGTTCGAGTTTTAGTTATAAAACTCTGTGACAGACTTCATAACATGCTTACACTAGATGCTTTGCCAGACCATAAACAGTTACGGATTGCAGAAGAGACACTTGTTGTTTACTCACCAATTGCTCATAGATTAGGAATAAGTTTTTTAAAAAATATTCTTGAAGACTTAAGCTTTTCATACCTTTTTAAAGAAGAAAAACACCATATAGATAATTACCTCGATACAAACTATCATGCAATTGAGATGAGACTCGGTGAATTTAAAGAATCTATATCAAAACTACTTTTACAAAATGGTTTTTGTGAAGATGACTTTGAAATACTCTCAAGGGTAAAACACCGTTACTCTATTTACTTGAAGATGCAGAGAAAGGGAGTCGGGATAGATGAAGTTCTTGATCTTTTAGCTGTAAGAGTACTAGTAAAAGATCCTGTTGAATGTTATAAAATACTAGGACTTATTCATCTTCACTTTCGTCCACTAGCATCTCGCTTTAAAGATTATATAGCAGTAGCAAAAGATAATGGATATCAGACTATTCATACCAGTGTTTTTTATGATGCAGCTATATTTGAAGTACAAATACGAACCTACGATATGCATAACACTGCTGAGTTAGGAGTAGCCGCACACTGGAAGTATAAGAGTGGAGCAGGTAATATAAAACTAGACTGGTTAGATAGCCTTCAGTACCAAGATGAACCAGTAGAAGATTTTTACACCCTCATGAAAAATGATCTTTACTCTGAAGATATAAGTGTTTTTTCTCCTACTGGAGATGCCTTTACACTTCCTAGAGGTGCCGTTGCACTTGATTTTGCATATGCTGTTCATTCAGAAGTTGGTAACAAAGCAGAGGCTGTTCTTATAAATAATATTAAATCATCTCTTCTCTCAGAGTTAAACAATGGTGACATTGTTCAAGTGGTAACAGCAGAGGAAATGATGACTCGTTGTAGCTGGATAGATGCCGTGAAGACTTCTAGAGCACAAACAAATATGAAACTTAATTGTAATGCACGTATAAGGGAGATAAACTCAAAGTCTGCTGTAAGTATTGTTGCAACAATTATGAGCTTAAATATCAGTAGAGTGAAAGAATGGTTTGATGAAAGTCACTGTGAAAATATCTCAAATATTCCTAATGATATAGACCAATTAAAGAATGTGATACATAAATATGTAGCAGATATCTCTAAAAACAATAGATTTACAGCCTTTCTTTCAAGACACAGATTTAAGTTAAAGCATACAACATTAGCAGGACTAGATATATACTCAGCAAGTTCTGTGAATGATGTTGTTTTTGACTACTGTTGTCATCCAAAATCTGGTGATGAAGTCATAGGTTTTATAGAAAAAAACAAGGTGAATGTTCATCATAAGCTTTGTCAACATAGTACAGAAAAGCTAGATGCAAATGCAGGAGTAATTTTTGTAAAATGGGAACATTCTAAGGCACATAAGTATCAGCTCATAGCTTCAATGCTCAATGAAAAAGGTGCTTTAGCAGATTTTTTAACCTTTTTGGTGAAGTTAAATATTGACATTACTTCCATTGAGTTAGGTAAAGAAAGTGTAGATTATACGAAGTACTGTGAACTAGTCTTTGAGGCAAGAGAAGCAGATATTAACACACTACGTGTTAAAATAGAAGACAAAATAAAAGTTATCCAGCTACTACGTGCTGATGATGCTTATAAAAATTAATAATTACAAAGAGAATATAAATGATAGAAGAAGCTTTACTTGAGATAAAAAGAGGAACTGCCGAGATTATAGATAATGAAAGAATTGAAAAACTTTTAAAGGCATATTTCGAAGATGGAAAAACTTATACAGTAAAAGCCGGTTTTGATCCTACTGCGCCTGATTTACATTTAGGTCATACAGTACTACTGCAAAAACTTGCAACTTTCCAGAAGTATGGCGCTCGTATACAGTTTCTTATAGGAAGTTTTACAGCGACTATCGGTGATCCAACAGGTAAAAATGCGACAAGAAAAGTACTTACTCAAGAGGATATTGTTAAAAATATAGAGTCTTATACAACTCAAGCTTTTAAAATTTTAGATAAAGAAAAAACAGACATTGTTTATAACCATGAATGGCTTGATGCACTTGGATCAGCAGGCATGTTACAACTTGCTTCAAACCTTACCGTAGCTCGTATGTTAGAACGCGATGACTTCTCTAAACGCTATACTTCACAAACACCAATTGCGGTAAGTGAATTTATGTACCCACTTCTGCAAGGTTATGACAGTGTCCATTTAAAGTCAGATATAGAAATAGGCGGAACGGATCAGAAGTTTAATCTTCTGATGGGTCGTCAATTACAAAAATCTTATGAAGTAAAAAAACAACAAGCTGTTTTAATGATGCCTATACTAGAGGGTCTTGATGGTATACAAAAGATGAGTAAATCTTTAGGTAACTATATTGGTGTTAGTGACGAGCCAAACGATATGTTTGGAAAAGTTTTAAGCATTAGTGATGCTTTAATGTGGAGATATTTTGAACTCTTAAGTACAAAATCACTTGATGAGATTAGCGATATAAAAAATGGAGTCCAAAATGGTTCCCTGCATCCTAAAAAAGTAAAAGAAGAACTTGCTTTAGAAATCACTGCTCGTTTTCACTCTTTAGAAGAAGCACAAAATGCAAAAGCTGAGTTTGATAAAGTTCATGCTAAAAGTCAAATTCCTACAGATATAGAAGAGTTTTCTTGTGATGGGGAAATTTGGATAGCAAAAGCGTTGGTAGATTGTAACATTGAGCCATCAACTTCTCAAGCAAGGCGAGATATTAAGCAAGGTGGCGTTAAAATAAACCAAGAAAAAGTATCTGATGAAAAGTTGGAACTAACAACTGGAGAGTATCTACTTCAAGTTGGAAAAAGAAAATTCGCAAAGTTAAAGGTTAATTAATGAGCTTCAACTCTTTAAAAATTGGAAAATACACAATTGAAAAACCCATCGTTCAGGGTGGAATGGGTGTTGGTATTAGTTGGGACCAACTAGCTGGCAATGTTTCAAAAGAGGGTGGACTTGGTGTTATAAGTTCAGTTGGAACTGGATACTTTATGGACAAAGAGTTTGCAGGAAAATTAGTTGCAAACAGACCATTAAGTGAAGATAACTTTTACTCAAGAGATGGTTTTGAAGCAATTATCAAGAGTGCAAGAAGTATAGCTGGGGACAAACCACTTGCTGCAAATATTCTATATGCTATCAGTGGTTATGGTAATGTTGTTAGAAATGCATGTGAACTTGGTATTGATATTATTATTACAGGGGCAGGACTCCCAACAAATATGCCAGAATTTACAGAAGGCTATCCAGACGTAGCACTTGTACCTATTGTTTCTTCTGCCAAAGCTCTAAAAATTATTTGTAAACGCTGGAAAAAACGTTATGATAGACTTCCTGATGCTGTAATAGTCGAGGGACCAAAGAGTGGTGGTCACCAAGGTTTTACATACGAGCAATGTAAACTTGAAGAGTACCGATTAGAAAACCTTGTAGCACCAGTAGTTGCAGAAGCCGCATTATGGGGTGATATTCCAGTTATCG
>NZ_JABIOQ010000037.1 GCF_018698455.1 Sulfurimonas sp.
CGCCCATCGAAGCTAAAAATATATGGCGCGGTGGAAGGGACTCGAACCCTCGACACCCTGCGTGACAGGCAGGTACTCTAACCAGCTGAGCTACCACCGCATATATTTGTTTTTAGTTTAAAATGGTGTCCTGTGATGGATTCGAACCATCGGCCACATCATTAAAAGTGACGTGCTCTACCAGCTGAGCTAACAAGACATTTTTTCTCTTTGTGTTAAGAGGTCGAAATTATAGACAAATAGCCTCTATATGTCAAGAAGAAGAGAGCTAAATTTAGAAAAAAGTATCTTTATCTATAAGCAAGAGCATTTTTATAGCACTCATCGCACTCTGATGTTGTACATAATTTCTATCTCCATTAAAATGGTAATGCTCTTCTTTATGTCTATTTTTAGTTCTTACACCTATATAAACAGTACCTACTGGTTTTTCATCAGTACCACCACCCTCTCCAGCTATACCACTGATTGAAATTGCAAAATCTGCTCCACTTACATTTATAGCACCCTCACTCATCTCTTCTATCACCTCAGCACTGACAGCACCATAGTTTTCTAATGAAGTTGGAGTAACAGCCAGCCAGTTTTCTTTTATCAGGTTTGAGTATGTCACAAGTGAACCATCAAGAATTTTAGAAGCGCCATTTTCTTTTGTGAAGTAGTAAGATAGTAGTCCACCAGTACAGCTTTCACTAAAGGTAATCTTTTTTGAGGCTGAGGAAAGTCTTTGGATTATGTGAGTAACAACACTTGATGAGTTGATGAGTTTCTTAGGAAGTAACTTTTTTACTCCATTAACAAAATGAGATATATCGCCATACTTCTTACTAAATATGTCAACTTGTAACCAGCCCTTCACTTCTTCTATAACTTCAAATTGCACTTCATACATCTGAGCAATTGGGTTGAGGATATTTATAAGTGTTTCTCTCTCTTCGTCAAATATATGAATTCTTGCCTTTGTATTTTTACTCATAATGAGAAGTTCCGGCATCTTTTGTCCATCATCCATCTGTAGTACATTTACAATAGCTTCTTTATACTCTAAAAGATAACTTCTTTCATGAGACAATGCAGCTTTTTGAGGAATGAGCATATTATCTCGTACAATTTGGTTGTCACTTGTAGCTGTACATATGAGTTTACCTACAGTTGAGAAATTCTGTTTAGATGTAATGATTATGAACTTATCACTAGAGTTTAACTCTCTCTCAAGATATAAAAAGAGAGAATTATCACTCGACTTAAAATAAGTTATGGAGTTTATAAACTCGTTTTTTTCTTCTATATTTTGAAGTATATAGTTTTTCAAGGAGTTGTTATAAACAAACTTGTTACCGATAAATATAAGATGCAGTTTCATAGTATTAGAGGCCTTAATAGTAATCTTTATATATGCTTATTATATCACTTTTATAAGCTTTTAATTACTAAAAAGCTACAATGCAAAACTTTTATAATAACTTCGAGGTACAGATGGACTACAAAGACACACTACTATTACCAACTACTAGTTTTGCGATGCGCGGAAACTTAATAAACAACGAATCTAAACGCTATGCAGCTTGGGATGAGAATAAAGTTTATGAAAAAATGAAAGCAAATCGTAAAGATGCTCCAAAGTTTACTCTGCATGATGGACCTCCTTATGCAAATGGTCATATTCACATTGGTCATGCGCTTAATAAAGTTCTTAAAGACATCATCGTTAAACATAACTACTTCAATGGTAAGTCTGTACGTTTTACTCCGGGTTGGGACTGTCATGGTCTACCAATAGAACAACAAGTTGAGAAAAAACTTGGTGGAAAGCAGAAGAAAGAACTTCTCCAAACGGCAGAGGTTAGAAAACTTTGTCGTGAACACGCTGCAAAATTTGTAGATATTCAAAGAGACGAGTTTAAAACTCTTGGTATCATCGCCGACTGGAAAAAACCTTATGTTACTATGGACTATAAGTTTGAAGCTAACATCTACCGTACACTTTGTGGTGTAGCGAATAAAGGTCTTTTAATCGAACGTTCAAAGCCTGTTTTTTGGTCTTGGGCTGAGAGAACCGCACTCGCTGAAGCTGAAGTAGAGTACCAAGATAAAGAGTCTCACTCTATCTTCATCGCGTTTGAGTTAGATGATGCGGCAAAAACAAAGCTAAACATCACAGGAAAAGCAGCTCCAGTTATCTGGACTACAACTCCTTGGACTATACCTGCTAACACTGCTATTTCATTCAATCCTAATGAAGAGTATGTTCTTACTGATACTGGTTATATAGTTGCAAAAGAACTTTTAAATTCTCTTGTTGAAGATGAAGTTATAACTGGGAAAGTTGTTCAAACATTTAAAGCAACTGAGTTTGAAAATCTCAAAGCAATTAATCCACTGAATAAACGCGAGTCACGTTTAATCTTAGGTGAGCATGTTCTTATGGATAGTGGTACAGGTTGTGTACATACTGCTCCTGGTCATGGTGAAGATGATTACCGTGTTGGACTTTTATATGACTTAGAAGTTGTTATGCCTGTTGATGAAACTGGTTGTTTTGACAACACTATCGTTAAAGATAAGCTTATTCAAAATGCGGAAGACTTTTTAGGGCGTCATATCTTCAAATCAAATGATGATCTTATAGACCTTATGGGTGATGCTGTTTTAAAAGTATCTAAGTTTACTCACTCTTACCCTCACTGTTGGAGAAGTCATACTCCTCTTATCTTTAGAGCAACTAGACAATGGTTTATCTCTGTAGATGAAAAACCATTAGCTCAAGATAGTACACTTAGAAATATCGCTCTCACTGAAATAGAAAAGACTATGTTTATCCCTGAAACTGGTAGAAATAGACTTAAATCGATGGTAGAAAATAGACCGGACTGGTGTATTTCTCGTCAACGTGACTGGGGTGTTCCTATTGCATTCTTTAGAGTTAAAGCTACTGGTGAAGTTATCTTTGATGAGAAGGTAATGAACTATGTTGCTATGATTTTTGAGATGCAAGGAAGTGATGCTTGGTACTCAATGCCAACAGAACACCTTCTTTATCCTGGTTCTGGATACAAGGCAGATGAAGTTGAAAAAGTAACTGACATTTTAGATGTATGGTTTGACTCTGGTTCAACATGGAACTCTGTTTTAAAATCTCGTAACTATGATGCTGGAGAATATCAGGCTGACCTTTATGTAGAAGGAAGTGACCAACATCGTGGTTGGTTCCAATCTTCTATGTTCCTTTCTTGTGCAGTTGAGCATAAAGCACCATATAAAGCTGTTTTAACTCATGGTTTCACCGTTGATGACAAGGGCGAAAAAATGTCTAAGTCTAAGGGCAATGTTATTGCACCTGAAAAGGTTCTCAAAGAGTACGGTAGTGAAATACTTCGTCTTTGGGTAGCTTCTTCTGATTACCAAGGTGACCTAAAAATCTCTCAAGGGATTTTAAAACAGATCTCTGAAAACTACCGTAAACTAAGAAATACTTTTAGAATTATGCTTGCAAATATCAACGACCTAGAGACACTTACCGCATATGAAGATATGGGTGCGCTAGATCAATGGATTTTAAATGTAAGTTCTGAAGTATTTACCGAAGTTCATAAGTCATTTTCTGAGTATAACTTTGTTCATGGGATGAGTACACTTAACAACTTTATAGCAAATGAGTTAAGTGGAATGTACATAGACATGACAAAAGATTCTCTTTACTGTAATGCAAAAAATGATCCAAGACGTATGGCAAGTCAAAGTGCAATGGCAATAATAGCTAAGAGGCTTTTACTTTTAATGGCTCCTATCTTAACATACACTTGTGATGAGATTATAGACCATGCACCCTCTATCATTAAGGGTGATGTTACATCTATCTTTGACTTAGTTTATGAGCCTATCACTACGGGTAAATCTGACTTCAATGCTGAGTATATGACAAAAGCACGTGAGGGTTTTGGTTCTATAGTAGATGGCCTTAAAAAAGAAAAAATCATTAAAAGCACATTGGAGTTAGTTATCTCTACAGACTCAGAAATTGCTCTTGCCCTAAATGCAGTAGATGCTGAAGACTGGTTTGTTGTTTCAACTGTTTCAAACGAAAAATCCCAGGAAATACTTGGTAGTTTTGAAGTAGAAGGTGCTAAGTTCAGTATCGCTAAAGCGACTGCGTTTAAATGTCCTAGATGTTGGAAGTTCCAAGCAACGGCTGAAGACTGTACATGTAAACGCTGCGAGGAAGTAGTTGCCTAACTTCTCAGAACCAGTTTCATTAACATTTACAGGTATAAGTATCGCTCTTATATTTGTAGCTGTTGGAGTTGGTATACTTTTAGTGAAGAAGTTTAAGTAACTTCTTGTGCTAAAAATCTATGTTGACGGCGATGCCTTTCCAAATCTTTTAAAACCCATCTTAGTTCGTGCTATAGAGCGACTACAACTCCAAACTTTTCTTCTTGCAAACAAAAAAGTAGACATCGGTAAAAATAAACTTATTTCTTACATCATTGTAGATGCAGGGGCTGATGAGGCTGATCATAAGATAGTAGAAATGGTCGCAGACGGGGACTTAGTTATAACCGCAGATATACCTCTTGCAGATAGAGTCATAAGTAAAAATGCTCATGCCATTGACCATAGAGGTGAGTTATACTCAACAGAGAACATCAAACAGTATCTTGCAATGCGAAACTTGATGGATAAAATTCGTGAAAGTGGAGAAATAACAAGAGGCCCTAAACCTTTTGGAGCTAAAGATGCTCACTCTTTTGCAAATCAGTTAAATTCTTTCTTAGATAAACAGACTAAAAAACTCCTTACTTAAGGCACAAGTGAAAGGTCAAACTCTATTGTTTTTGATATGCATTTTATGTAAATAATACATTTCTTTTTTTTGATGCTCTTAGCATCCTTAACATCTGTGATCAAAGTCATACTTTCTTGTGTTTGAGGGTCGTAAGTTTTCAAACTATCATCTTCTATATAAAAGAGTCTTCCACCTCCACAACCATCACCAATAACACCTTCACAGACTAGTGGAGATTTTAAATCAAAACCATCCATCGTCTAAACAATCCTCTCTAGACTCTTTTAAAAACTCTTGATAGTCACTCGCATTTAGGTCTAGTTGTACATATTCATCATGTGCATATGTTTTAAATATTTTATCGTCTATACATGTACACAGCTTAGTGTCGTTTGAATCACCACAAGAACTCAGCATTACTGTTTTTTGTTCTTCTTCCCAACCTATGTAAGAGTTATAGTATGGGTAAAGTGTCCATACTGCAAAACCAGCGGTTAATACTATATTTGTAATATACTCTTCTTGTGTCATAAACTCCATATTTTAGGGCTTTATTATTTGTTTAATTTTACAGTGTATATAAAAGTGTATTCTATTTATTTTATATTTCATAGTAATCTAACCAACTTATTAAAATCAAAACCAAGAATCATCTAAACAATCTTCTTTCGTTTCTTTTAAAAATTCTTTATGTTCAGTTGAATTTTTATCAATAGATTTATATTCTTCAAAAACAAACTCTTTAAAAATTGAATCATCTACACATTTACAAAGTTCTGTATTATTAGAATCATTACAAGTTTTTAACATTTCCTCTTTTTGTGCTTCATCCCATCCAAAATAACTATTATACATTGGGTATAGTGTCCAAACTGCAAAGCCAAATGTTAATATAATGTTGGTGATGTATTCCTTCTTCTTGGTTTCTACATACTTCTTAATATCATAAGCTATCAGTATTACAAACACTATTTCTAATGTTATTATAAACCAATCCTCATCTAAAAAATCAAACATTATTTATTTTTTCCTTTTATCTTCATTTGCAAGCCATATTTCAACTTCTTCTACTACATATCTAATCTTTCCATTTTTCGCTTTTTGATAGTATGGTAATTTATTATTATATCTAGCTCTTAAATCTCTTTGAGTAGATACTGACATATCTGGATACAGTTCTGCTAATTCACTTGTTGATAAATATTTTTTTACTTGAATCTTCTTCATGTGTTCTTCAATATCTAAAACTTTTTTATTCTGTTGCTCTTTTTTAAGTAATTTATTAAGAGTAATTAATCTCTCATCAAATCTTTCATGAGTTTCATTATTTTCTTTTTCTAAATCATAATCATTATCTGGAAAACTATTTATTAAATGAGCATTCTCTTCATTTTCCATAAGGTCTCTTTCTCTAATCCTTAAAAGGTAGTCGATTATTTCTTGTATATCTTTTACTGCTTGTTTTTTCATAAAGTGATTTTATCTTTTTTTAAATAATGTCTTGCTTTTAGTTTATTTTATATTTGAACATACTTATAATAGTAGAACTGAAAGATATTAGAATTGAAGTTTGAGGTTTGCTTCCTTATATAGTGTAAGTAAAAGATTTATTTACTAATTATTCCGATAAAATATTGCTTGATAAAGAGCATAAAAATTAAAACTGCTTTATTTATGTTCCCTGCACATAATTGAAAAGTTGAATGAAGAAGTGTATTTTAGAAAAGTATCGAAGAAAATAAAGTGGAAAAGGTAAATAAATGAAAGAACTACTTAGTAAAATTTTTGAAGAAGTTAGACTCTCTGAGAATGATAGAAAATATTTAACTACAACATTAAATATTGTTGAGCCAATGTGTAGGAGTAATGAAGAAATATTAAGTTCATATCACATTACAAAAGAAATGAGAGAAATTATAGAAACAAAAATTATAGAAATTTCCAATGGAGAAACTGAAGACATTGTTGAAAGTTTAATGCAGTTGAATGATAATGTTATTGATTGGGATAATAGTGGACAGAGAGATAATTCTACTCTTGGAACTGCTATTATTATTTGTATGATTAATGAATTGGAATCAAGGTTATTAAACAATGAATCTGAATCAACAGAGGATATAGAGAAAGAAGATATTGAAGAAACAGTTGAAAAAACCGAACAAGAAATTATGTTTGAAAGAAATGAAAGAATGTTGAGTATTAATTCTTCTAATATAAAAATTTGTTTAGATAATAATAAAGAATCACAAGTTGAAGATGATGATTTAACTGGATATGCTGATTCTTCCCTTATAGTTTATTATCAAGAAGAACCTTGTGGAGACTATGAAACTTCATCTGAAATTCCATTAGATGAATTAGTATCATTTGCTAAACAAGATGGAGTTTATGAAGAACTTATGTTAAATGTTCTTACAGAAGATTTATTAAAAAGATTAAATGAACTTGTTTAATCTTTAATTTCATTTGGGTCTAATTCCCCGACCTTTTAGGTCGAAGATAAAAATATTTTCCAATAAGATACTCCGTTTTCGAGTTAACGAGAAAATTTTAGCGTCCAGATAAAAGGCTCTGCCTCAGAGAGTGTCATTAGAAAGATACCTCTAATTTTCCTCTTCATATTCTTCTAAATATTCAAGAGATTGATATATTGAAGAGGAAATATCTTTATTAAGATTTTCCATTATAAAATACACTGAATCTAAAATGTATTCTATTTCGGATTTTGTATATTTTTCTTTAAGTTTTTTATCTAAATTTAGATAGGAAATATCTAGTTTTACTTTCATTAAATCTTCTATTACTTCTTTTATATTATTACTCATTATAACCTCCTTGTACCACTTTATAAAAAGTGTCTTTTATTATTAGAGTAATTAATGTATTTAGATTAATATTTCTCCAACCGCCATTTTCGACATCCCAAACCAATATTGATGAATTATCTAACTTTTGTTTTTGATTTTCTTCAAAAGAACAAATCATATCTCTTACTGATTTATCCTTTGTAGAGGAGTTCTCATTCATGCTGAAACCAATGAACTATTTTTATTTAGTTCCTCGATTAGAGAATGAATCTTATTTCTTGAATCTATCAGGTTAATAGATTTTCTATTCTCTAAATCTTCCAATGTTTTGTGAAGTTTGATTTTGTCATTCAACAAATCAGGATTTATAGATAAAATCTCTCCAAGTTCAAATTTGTATTTATCCATAAGTTGATAAAGTTCATCTTTAGTTATATTTTTACCATTTAAAACACATTCAAATTTAGGTGTATAAATCTCTAAAAGTTTATCAATATTCAATAGGTTATATTTACCATTTTTTGTAAATAATTCAGAAGCATTTATCATAAATACTTTTGTATCTTTTCTGTCTTGTTTTAACTCAATAACTGATACTGAAATTGAAGTTGAGTGAAATAATTTTTCAGGCATTTGAACGACACTTTCTAATAGGTTATTATCTAATAATTCCTTTCTTAATTTCTCTGCTTTTTGAGAGAATAAAAAATTATTAGGAAGTATAATAAATGAGTGTTTCACATTTAGTTTATACACATAATCTACAAATTTAAGTTCAATATTTTTTTTATCATATGGTGGATTTGATAAAACTAAATCTATATCTTTGAATTCTGTTGTAGAAGACAAGGTGTCTTCTGTGACTATCTCATTATGATTTATATTGATTAAGTCTAAAATAGATTCTGTAAATACTGAAAATCTTGAATGAATATCCATTCCTTTTAGATTGATAGTTTTGTGTGGAAATTCTTCTTTAAATTCAAGAAAAGAATAGAATAATAATTTTCCAATTCCACAAGTAGGGTCAAAGATATTAATAAAGTTTTTTCTTTCATAATTTCCGTTAGAAATAGCCATTTTAGAAGTAGAAATACATAAAGACTTTGGAGTGAAAAAATCATTCAAATATCTATCCGATATATTAATTTCTTCAAATAAATCAATTAGATTTTCAATAGAAAAATTTTCAATATTATCTAATGATTTAATCATATTATCTACCCCTTTTTTATTGTGTTTTATCTCATATAAAACATCTTCTAATCCTAGTGTGTTCCATTTATTTTTGATAATTTCATATACAGATGGGAATCGTGTTTTGTATTCATTTAATAATGAATCTATATGATTTTTAAAACTATCACTATCAATTAATTGATAGGATTTAGTTGAGTTTTCAACTGATATATATTTATATATCTCTTCTTGAGTGCATATAACGGAGTATCCGGACACCCATGTCGTTTGAGTTCGGACAGTTTAAGAAGAGATATTTTCTGTAACAGTATTTTAGCGTAAAGTGTCCGAATGC
>NZ_JABIOQ010000038.1 GCF_018698455.1 Sulfurimonas sp.
CCTAAACAACATGATGAGAAACTTATACCTATTATTATTAGAAAAGCATTAGCAGGAGAAAACATTCCTATCTATGGCGATGGTAAGAACATTAGAGACTGGTTATATGTACTTGACCACTGTAAAGGTATAGACTTGGTTTACCATACAGGCAAGGAAGCTAATGTTTATAACATTGGTGGAAGAAACGAGAGAACTAATCTTCAGATAGTTGATGCTATATGTACTATACTTGATGAAAAAGTTCCATCAAAAAACACAATCAATAAAGACAGTTATAAAGACCTTATCACTTTCGTAGAAGATAGAGCAGGACATGATAGACGTTATGCTATTAATGCAACAAAACTTGAGACAGAGCTTGGCTGGAAAGCGAACGAGAACTTTGATAGTGGGATTGTTAAGAGTGTTGAATGGTATTTGGGGAAGTATAAAGTTTAAAACGAAATATGTAAAATTATTGATATTATTTATCTTTCATGAATTACAGCATTTCTGGCTTTAAACCCTAAACCCCAAGTTTACGGTATTTAGTCTCAAAAATCCCAAGTAAAACAAAAACAAAAATCGCTATTTTTTCTTCAAAACTTAAACACTTTAAAGCAAGTTCAAAGCTTGAATCTACTATAATTCCGCTACAAATTTTTATTAACATTAGGAAACAAGATTTGAACCACGAAGAGCTAGAACTACTTATGTTAAAACATGCTGAAAACATCTCATCACAAAAGTCATTGGCAAAAGAGATAGGGTTTAGTGTGGGGAAAATAAACTATGTTCTTAATGCTCTTATAGACAAAGGTCTCATAAAATCTGAAAACTTCATGACTTCTGATAATAAAAGAAAATACACTTACCTTTTAACAGATAAAGGCATTAAAGAGAAGATGACTCTTACAAAAAAGTTCATAGTAAGAAAAAAAGCTGAGTATGAAGAACTTCAACTTGAACTCGAAGCTGATAAAGTTAAATGGGGGGGCAAGTTAAATGAGTAAGACTTCTCATAATAATCCAACTGTTAAAGAACTAATTAAAAAACTTTCTGATTTGCCACAGGATATGCCCTTGGTGACAGATGGTTACGAAGATGGCTTAGATACATCAGAAATGATGGAAGGCGATTTACCAAATAAACAACAAAGACTTGTTCAAGCTTGGATGGAGATTCATAAAAATATATTTCAACCTTTAAAAGAAAAAAGTTTCTTCGAAAGTGCTAAAGTACAGTTTGGTACAGTTGCTTGGTCTGATGAAATTGACATATCTCCCGAAACATTATACATAGATGCAAAAGAGGTAAACTAAAATGATCAAACTAACAGATGCACTTTTAACTTATAAACTTGAAGCTACTAACTATTTTTATAGAAAGATGAACTAGATATGTGCGGAATAGTAGGATACATAGGAAAAAAAGATATTAACACTATTTTGCTAAATGGTTTGAAAGAGCTAGAGTATAGAGGTTATGATAGTGCAGGTATAGCCATACTTGAAAATGATAATTTAGAAGTTTATAAAGCTCTAGGAAAGATAAAGAACTTAGAAGAAAAAATAGCATCATCAAGTAAAACATTCAGTAGTACTGAAGCAATGCATAGTAAAGCAGGTATAGGCCATACAAGATGGGCGACACATGGAAAACCTACAGAAATAAATGCTCATCCCCATATGGGTGAATACTCTTACGTAGTACATAACGGTATCATAGAGAACTACAAAGAACTCAAAGCTGAGTTGGAGAGAGCTGGACATAAGTTTTTGTCTCAAACCGACACAGAAGTGATAGTTCACCTTTTTGAATACTATAACAACAAGCTCCAAGACACAAAATCTGCGTTTAAGAACACTATAAAAAGACTCGAAGGTGCTTACTCCATACTCCTCATCACAAAAGAGGAAAGTAAAAAGATATTTTTCTTCAAACATGGAAGTCCTTTGATCATCGCTAAAGGGGATGAAGAGATTTTATTTTCTTCATCAGACGCTCCTTTGATAGGGCTAGTTTCTCAAGTGGTTTATCTCGAAGACGGAGTTGGTGGGATAGC
>NZ_JABIOQ010000039.1 GCF_018698455.1 Sulfurimonas sp.
AATTCTCCCACAAGTCCTAAATATTTTGACCAGTATACTAAAAAAAGAATAATATTCAAGTTTATATTAATAAAAAGCATTGATAAGTGCCTGACACCTTATTTTGGCATAATTCTCCCACAAGTCCTAAATATTTTGACCAGTATACTAAAAAAAGAATAATATTCAAGTTTATATTAATAAAAAGCATTGATAAGTGCCTGACACCTTATTTTCCTTATTTGTTTTTATATATTTTAAAAATGTATTTACTTTCAGTACATATAAAGCTTAGAAATTAGATAATGTAATCTTATATATGTAAATTGCCGCTGAGTCCAATTTTTGGTGCAGTGATTTTACACTAAACCAAGGGGTCAGTTATGAAATTATTTATAAAACACTTACTTTTACTTATTTTACTAAGTACACAGTCCTTCGGGTTTTCCAATAATCCACCTGTTGCAAATGCAGGTCCTGATATTACAACAACTACCAATACTTACATAGTTATTTCTGGTAGTGCAACAGATGGAGACGGAGATAGTCTTACATACAAATGGGAGAATTCAAGTGGTCAAGTATTAGCCACTTCAAAATCCTTTGTTTATCCCACTAACAATACAGGAACTTATACACTAACATTTATTGCTACCGATCCAGAAGGTGATTATGACACTGATAAAATGTCAATTACCATAAATTTACCCTATGGAGGAACAGCCGACGGTGTATGTTATGACTCGCCCACTACTTCAGATAGAAAAACTACTACTCCTATAAATTCTATAGATAATACACTAGAAAACGTAATTGTCTATTTTGACACTTCCAGTCTAATTTCAATTTTTGGAGGAGGTCCCATAGATGACTGTTCAGTCGATAATGGTGCGAAAAGTGTTAATTGTGAAGAAGATAGCAGTGGAAACAGTATCGGTCCCGTTAGTATGTTTAACAATGAGGGCTGGACATTTAGTTTAGGAGATGTTTCAGAAAATCAAGACCGTTCCATTAGTACATATGACGATCGTTTTGGTTTTGGTTTTTTTGACTTCATTAACAGTTTTTTTAGTATAACTGGTGCGATTCAAGCCACTTACGAAAAAAATGGCTACCTCTATAAAGGTGAAATAAAAGCATGTGCACCACCGCCTAGCAAAGAAGTTGAAGTGACTACTAATTTACGAGATTTTACAATTAGAAATCCTTTAGAGACACGTAACATTAAAGGGAATATACAAGTAATAGGAAATACCGTCTTGTGTGTCAAAAAGAATGGTAGTTGCTATAACTATAAAGGGAATTCCAGTAATGCTAATCTTAACTTACAGTATATTGATACAGATGGAGATCAATATACATATAACTCCTCACAAGCAAAGTTAGAACTTCCAGCAGAGTCAACAATTGTATGGGCTGGTTTTTACTCTCAAGGTTATTTAAAAGGCTTAAACAAAAGTCAAAGTATTAGTAAGGCAAATGAACCTACACGACTAAGTCATCCAGTATTTGGAACACTTTCACTAACACCGGACAATCTTGACCTGTACCCTAATGACAACAATGGATATACTTATAGTACCTTTACTGATGTTCCAGCTCTTGTTGGACTAACGGAGACAGACTTAAATGGCTGGATAACAGGGGCAAACATAAAGTCATATATTGGAACTGACCGCAGTGGTTTAGGTAACTTTGGAGCATGGACATTTGTTGTTATTTATGAAAATGAAAGTGAAACACTTAAAAATATTTCTATTTTTGATGGTTACCGCCGTGTTGCTAAAAATAGAGGTTTCAGTAGTGTAGAAATTCCTATCACTGACTTCTTAACACCTAGTAATGGAGATGTAAAATCTACGATTTCAGTTTTTGCTGGAGAGGGAGATAAAAATATTGGAGGAGATAAATTTTATGTTGATAACATTTCACTTAATGGAAATAATGCATTTAACTCAGCAACGAGTGGTTTCGATGCTAATCCTGACTACATAAACAACCAAGGTATAGATATACAAAACTATAATATTGGTACTGATGGCGATCAAACGCATCCACAAATCATTCAAAATGATCAAACTTCAGCAGTTATTAAACTTACTTCTTCGCAAGATACATATTTTCCAAGTATGGTAGGCTTTACAACAGAGCTTTATATTCCTCGTGTTTGTTACTATATAGACACTATTGTTGGTGCTAGAGGAAATAAAATATTTGATGATGGGGAATTTATAGAAGACATAGAATCTAACACAGAGTACACTTTTAACTTCTGGATTTCAAATATGAAGAAAGAAGAAACTGACACTGAATTAGAAGCAGCAAAATTTGTACAGATATACTTAAATATGCAAGACTTTGACTACACTTCAAACTCTTCAAGCATTTACAATCTTGGTACAAGTGGTTATCAAGATATGTCAGATAGTTACAACTTTGACAACAACTATTCAAAAGCAGCCAATGACTTAGGTGAATATATATCTAATAACTCTACCTGGAGGGTTGGTTACGGGGCAAACACACAACAAGGTGGAATACTAAATGTTGCATCTGGGTTTAATGATACTCCAAATATAGTAAAAGTGAAAATAAATGGTCAAATAACAACTAGCATTGATGCCCAAACACTTGACTTGCTTGACTATTTAGAAGTAAGTGCTTCATTTAAAACTGACACAATCACAATTGATCCCAATAATGCTCTGCGTATCGAACAATGTCAAGACTTAAACACTAGTGCTACTCTAGGACAAAATGGCTTATA
This sequence comes from Sulfurimonas sp., assembly GCF_018698455.1. Taxonomy (GTDB): domain Bacteria; phylum Campylobacterota; class Campylobacteria; order Campylobacterales; family Sulfurimonadaceae; genus Sulfurimonas. The sequence goes on from NZ_JABIOQ010000039.1 coordinate 2,747, forward strand.
CAATGCAGTTCAAACAAACTTTACATACAGTAAAGACCCTATAAATGATGGTACAGTTGTTGATCCTAAGAACTACTTAAAAACTCAAGTTGTAAACAAACCTTTTACTCTCGCCATATTATCTCTTGATCGTAGCGATGAAGAAACATTAGTATATTCCACTAAAGATGTAAATGTATCGATTATAGCTACTCCTTCATGGACAGGAGATACCAATACAGATGCACAATTATGCCATAATGCAGTGCCATTAGACACAGAACAAGTTGTTCTTTTAAATGGTCTTCAACAGATAAATGCAACATTCAACTCTCAAGTTGCGACAAAAAATGCAAGTATAAAGATAAAGTATAGTGAATCATCTTCAGCCTGTTCACGTGATGTTTTTGCAATACGTCCTGATAGATTTATCCTCACTGCCCCAGCAGGACAAGATATAGAGTTATTGACATCTGCGAGAAATTATAATCTATCACTCGATGCTGTACAATTCAACACTACTACACCAGTAACTACTTATAATGTTCCCAATGTCAACAACACAGTATTTGATATAAATCAATCTCTGCGCAAACCAGATGGATCTATTGATAATAGTATGAATGGAACAGTCTCATTTTTAGCAACCCAATTTAACATCATTAATGGTAGTGCTCTAAATGCAGTTGGTTTGAATTTTGATGATGTTGGAAATGTCATCATTCAACTTGTAGATAAGACATGGGCTCAAATAGATATAGCTAATAATGACACAACTGCAGATTGTAGTCCTACGGGAGCTTATGTTTGTGGTGACATAAACGCTACTTTTATTCCAGCTAACTTTTTGTTAAACGCTGTTACTTTGCATAACAATAATAACGGTAACTTTACCTATATCTCAAACGATTTAAGTATGTCAGCACATATTCAACTCACAGCAACAGCAGTAAATGATAATGGCAATCCCACAAGAAACTTTACACAAAACGATTGGGAAAATCCTGTTGATATCACAATGAATCTCGCTGCCGTTGCAGGAATGACTTCGCATCAAGATGATGTAAATCAGACACGTAACCTAAATTTTCAAAATGGAGTATTAATGATTCCTTGGAATGAAGCACAAGGTTTTAAACAAATGATGTTCAATTTCCAAAGAGCTAATGATGCCGTTAGGAATCCTCTTATGGTACGTGGTACAGATGTAAATGTAACAGCTTCATCAGTTTACACATCTTCTACAGGTACACCACCAATAACAGTGACTGGTTCTAGTCTTGCAGACCAAAATACAACTTTTGTTTACGGAAGAACAAATGCTCCAAGACAGATGTTTCAGGCAAACATAGGTACTGTACCAATCTCCTATGAAAGTTATTGTTTTGGGGCAGGTTGCGATAAGACAATGCTTCCAGGTGGGGTAAACTCTACAACTACTAATGATCCAAGATGGTTTGTAAATAACGGACATGATCCAATGATATCTGGAAACACTGGAGTAGTCAATCAAAGAAGTGGTGCTGGATTAGTCACAAATCCAGCAGGAGTAACAGATGCACTTGGATTGACGACAGTCCCTTTAATTTACAACGGTGCAAGTTTTCCATATAAAACCACTATGCAAAACAATGCTTCTACTTGGCTAATATATAATCAATACAATGCGGGTGCGGGTGTAAATGAGTTTGAAGTAGAATTTACCAATGCTAATACAACTTGGGCTGGACAACATGAGACAAATTCAACGACCGCCACAACTGCAGCACAAAGAACAAATAGGAGAGCAATGTGGTAAAAAGATCTGCTTTTACTTTAATAGAACTGATTTTTGCCATTGTTATTATAGCAATTAGTGTAGTTTCCTTACCAATGATGAATCAAGCAATTTCAGAAGGTATTGATGAAAACATTAAGCAAGAGGCTATTTTTGCCGCTGCTACAAAGCTTAATGAAGCAGTAACTGCACAGTGGGATGAACAATCCCTAGAGGCAAATCAAATTAATTCCCTTTCAAGAGTAATAGATATAAATGCTAACTGCAACAACAATCCTAATGCAATTACATTTGGACAGATGCCCGGTCATATAAATCAGCCTTTTCACAGAAGATGTCGTACCGCTGCAGCTGGTGCATTAAACCAACGCGGTAATGTAAATATAACCTCACTTGATGACATGGCTGGTACAACGCCTCTTTTTATCGTAACAGGTGCTGGAACTGTTGCCAATCAATCAAGCTACAAAGAAAATTACAACTCAGTTGTTACAGTTACACAAACTCCAAATTTTGACGGAGCTGCTCTTAATGATATGAAAAGAGTTGATGTTAATATAACAGATACAACAAGCGGTGCAACTGTTGTTTCATTAACAACCTATAGTGCAAATATCGGCGCGCCAGATTTCTACAAGAGGCAATACTAATGAGAAATCGTACTGCATTTACTATGATTGAGCTCATTTTTGTAATCGTAGTCATGGGGATTATTGGAAAATTTGGAGTAGAATTTTTAGCACAAGCATATAAAAGTTTTATATTCTCCAGTATTAACAATACTTTACAATCAAATAGTGCAAGCGCCGTGGAGTTCATTGCTAAACGTCTTGAGAGTCGTATAAAAGATTCTGTTGTCGCACGAGTAGCACCTACAACAGGTCACATAGCTTTAGGAAGCGTAAATCCAAATGTTAACTACACTGTTTTAGAATGGATTGGCTCCGATATAGATGGATTTCGAGGAGATATAACTCCAAACTGGAGTGGAATCATAGACTTAGATGTTGGAGCAGGAGCTAATTTACTTATGTCACCTGCCACAGATACAAATACAACGAATACATTAATAGCGACTCTATCTGCCGGTGGTTCTGCTGGTGCAGCTAGTGGCATAAATGATGCAGCCTTATACTTTGTAGGCTCAAACACAGATATTAACATGTATGGATACAATACTGCATCAGGAACATCAATTACTGATCAAAACTCAGTTATGCACCCAATTAACAGGAATGCTATCATTACAAACTTCGTTCCAGCAATAGGAAATTTTGCAGGAATAGATGTATATGAATATTATAAATTGGCATGGACTGCATATGCTATTGTATTTACAACAACTGGAACTAATATTGGGAACTTGACTCTTTATTATGATTATCAACCATGGGATGGAGAAATTATGACAGATGGAGATTCTGCCATAATAATGGAAGATATTAGTACATTTCGGGCTATCTCCATAGGTTCTATTATAAAAATTCAAGTATGTGCTAAAAGCGATGTTGTGGAGGAGTACTCTTTATGCAAAGAAAAAACAATATTTTAAATAGAAGTAGAAGTGGTATGGCTATGATAATGGCTATAGCCGTTATAGTCATTATCGGTACTATTATGGCTCTTTCTTTAGCTATGACTGCACAGACTACTAAAAGAACTGCTGACTTATATCTCTACGAGCAGGCAATGTTACTTTCAAAAAGTGCTACCGAATATGCTCTTTTAAGAATAGCTCGAGACAATAATGCTACCAATCCTTGTAATTTTACAGGTGATAACTTTACTCAAAATGGAATTTATGACATTAACATATCTGTCAGATACATATATAATACAGTAGGAACATGTGCTGGTGCTTTGCAATATGCTACTGTTGTAACCCCCGAACAAAATGGTTCAGTACTAATGGATGTTACAGTAAGTGTACCCCAAGCAGCGAATGTTGCTACAGAACCAATCACATACTTCAAAAGAACTATTCAAAAACTATAACAAAATTATTTTATATAAACTTTTGTGTGATATAATTAATATATATACATACAAAAGGATTTTAAATGAATATTTCACTTACCGGTAGACACCTAGAACTAACAGATGCAATCAAAGCACATATGAATACATCAGTAGAAACACTTAATAAATTTCATCTTGATATAATCTCTGTAAATGTAGTAGCATCAGCACAAACAAAAAAAGGTAAAGAACACTCAGTTGTTGAGTTAGTTATAAACCTTGCACATAAAAACTCTGTTGTTATCAAACAAAACGATGATGATCTTTATGCAGCTATAGACCTAGCAACATCTCGTGCACAAAAAGCTCTTCGTCGTATGCATGACAAAGATGTTGGCCATCATAAAGTTGGGCTAAACGCGGCTAAAGCAGAAAATATAGATGTAAAAGTTGCTACTGAATCTATGGAAGATGAGATAGTTCCTGTTGAGCTAGAACTTTACAAACCTCGTGAAGTTGAAGATGTTTTAAACGACCTCAAAGAAGGTGGTAAAATGTTCGAGATTTTTATAGACCATGATGGTAAAACGCGTGTTTTATACAAACGCCATGATGAGAAGTTCGGACTATACTAGCCCCTAAAGTTAAAGAGATAAACTCTCTTTAACACTCTTTACAATTTCTAAATCTTCCCCAAAATCAAACCAACGAAACTGATTTCCACTCTGAGAACTCCCCTTTAGTAAATCTCCACTTTTTCTATACTTTAAATCAAGGTTCGCTATATCGAATCCACTCGTAGTTTTAACAAAAGAGTCTAAACGCGATGATGCGTCTTGGTTAGTATAAAGAAAGCAATAACCTTTTAATCCCGTTCTGCTTACACGACCACGCAGTTGATGTAAGGTTGAGAGGCCTAATCTTTCAGCACCAACTATAACCACTGTTGTAAGTTTTGGAAGTGAGATGCCCACTTCAACAACTGTTGTACTTATAAGTATATTTCCCTTTTCTCTAAAGTCTATGAGCACCTGCTCTTTTTCTTTATCTTTTCCATGAGTCACATATACATCTGAAAAGTTCTTTTCCCAAAATCCACGAGCTTCTTCTATACTCTGATAGTCTAAAACTTCACTCTGTTCTACGAGTGGATAGACTATTAAAACTTGATTGTTATGAGAGAGTTCTTCTTTTATGTGTTCTATGAGTTCTTTAAAATCACTCTTATGAATCACTTTTGAATCTATGTCTTTTTTAAATGGTGTAGAAGTTATAAGACTGACATCTATGTGTGCTGATTCTATCATCGCTAGGGTTCTAGGTATTGGGGTTGCTGAAAACTGAAGGAAGTGCGGTTTTTTAGCCCCATCACTTACAAGTTTATCAAGCATACTTCTCTGAGCAGTACCAAAACGGTGCTGTTCATCCACCATAACTAAAGCTGCACTTGGTAGTTCTCTATAAAGAAGGGCATGAGTCCCTATGATAAAGTCATACTCAGAGAGGTCTACTTTTTTACTCTTACTCGTTACTAAAACTATTTTGACATTTGGTAAAAATTTTGTAGCTTCTTCAAAAAGTTGGTTTGCGAGTATGGTTGTAGGAGCCATCAATATAGAACGATGAGGAAGCATCATAAGTGCTGCCGCCAAAATAACCATAGTTTTTCCACTTCCTACATCTCCAACTATCATTCTCTTTGACGCCTTGTTTAGTGAGAAATCTTTTTGAATATCTTTTATGGTACTTATTTGTTCATTTGTGAGTTTAAATGGAAGCTGTTGTGCCCATTCTTTATACTCACCTACTTGAGATACCAAAGGTTCAAACTCTCTGCGTTTAGAGGCAAGTAACTTCATGTAAGCATGCAGTTCCATAAACTTTAAAGCATTGAGCGTATGTTCTTCTAGCTCTTGGGCTTGAAGTATCTCAGGATTTACAAAATGTAGACTTAGCACTGCGTTTATAATCTCTTGTGGTATTCCCTCTTTCAGTAAGTTTTCTTCTTTTAACTCTTTTTGAATAAAACGCCACATAACGTCGCTTCTAAGCCCACATTTGTACTTAGGTATGATAGAACCCATGGTAGTGATTTTTTTTGGCATACTCATACTGCACTGCCCTGTCTTACATGTAATCATTCCATAGTAGTAGTCACGACTACCTACACTTAACTGATGCATCATAAATTGTTTAGGACGAAATATTACAGCATTTATAGTATGTCCAAAATTATGTACGTAAAAAGTTATCTGTATGGTGTTTTTAGCCCAAAAGACGGATTCTACCGTTGCATCTATTAGTTGGAAAGTATCTTCACAGAGTTTCTCATGAAGCCGTAAATCTTCATAAGAGTGGGGGATTAAAAGAGCAAGTTCGGTATATGAACTAATTTCGAGTTTATCAAACTTAGTTTTTACATCTTTGGTTAATTTCATTATATGCTCTTTATTTTATAGTTAATAAACTATACATAAAAAGAGTTGTGATTTCTTATAATATGACGAATTGTCATATTTATTAAGAATTTACTCGTTTATTTCTCTCTTCTTCTTGGGATTTATATAACGCGGCACACCCTTTAGTGAGTTCACGAATTTTGAGCATATAGTTCTGGCGTTCTGTTTGAGATATAGCTTTTCTCGCATCTAAAACATTAAACACGTTTGAGATCATCATGCATAAGTCATATGCAGGTAAAGGAAGCTCAGCATCGAGTACTTTTTGGCACTCTATACTTTTAGCTTCAAACTCTGCAAAAAGTATCTCTGTATCGGCTACTTCAAAGTTGTACTTTGAAAATTCTATTTCGCTTTCTTTATGTATATCTTTGTAGTATGTTTTATTTCCGTGCTTATCTTCATTCCAAACTATGTCAAAAATATTGTCTACACCTTGAAGGTACATTGCTAAACGCTCAGTACCGTATGTAATCTCAACGGCAACAGGATTACACTCTATCCCTCCAACTTGTTGAAAGTAAGTAAATTGTGTTACTTCCATTCCATTGAGCCATACTTCCCATCCTAGACCCCATGCGCCAAGTGTTGGTGATTCCCAGTTGTCCTCTATAAAACGAATGTCATGCTGTGACACATCCAAGCCTAAATACTCAAGCGACTTCAGATAAAGCTCTTGAATATTGTCTGGTGATGGTTTTATAAGTGCTTGAAACTGGTAGTATGAACCTAAACGATTTGGATTTTCTCCATAACGACCATCTGTTGGACGACGAGATGGTGCTACATAAGCAGTAGCCCATGGCATTGAGTCAAGAGAACGTAAAAATGTAGCAGGGTGAAATGTTCCTGCACCTGATGGAATATCATAAGGTTGAAGAATATTACATCCCTCATTCATCCAAAATTCTTGTAGTTTTAGTAGCATTGAACTAAAAGTTATCATGTATATTCCTAAACATATTTAATATTCGTTATTCTATCTTTATACGGCTTGTGTATTAATAAATCTCGTAGTATACTTATGTAAAAATAAACGTAGGATTTTTAATGATAAAAATTATTGTCTTAACAATTATATCACTTATTTTTTTAGGTTGCGGAAGTAGCGATGGTTCTGCCACCACAATTACCCTGCCTCAGCAAGAGCCTGAAATCCTACCTCCGCAAGAGCCTGAAATCCTACCTCCGCAAGAGCCTGAAATCCTACCTCCGCAAGAGCCTGTCCCTTTTCCGGTATCAGAATCCTCTATCCCTATGCTTTGCATTTTAGTAAACTATGATGACCAAAAAATTATATCTTCTGATTCTGTCTGGAGTGATAAAATTTTTGGAAAAAACAATCACCAGCTCAACCACTATTATCAGGAAAATAGTAATTTTCAATTTGAATTTGCAAAAGTTTCTGAGAACAGAGGAATACTCAACGATGGTATTGCCTCAGTAAGCCTCAATAAAAACCATCCAAATATTGATATTGATAGTTCCAATTTTTCAAGTTCTTTTTATCCTGATTTAGGAGACGCATTGAGAGAGCTAGATAGCGATGTTGATTTTTCAAACTTTGACAATAATGCCGATGGGTATATATCATCCAATGAATTAGTAATCACTTTCATTATTGCTGGTTATGAAGACGCTTATGAAGGCTTCCATGTCGCTAATGGTATATGGGCGCACCAATCCTGTGTATCATCTACTGTTGATACAGTTACACTAGATTCAGTAACCTTGATGAGTTGCTCGGCCCAAGGTAAATTTTCTCTTTTTGGTGAGAGACATAATCTAAATAATTCTCATGATGCAACAATAGGTATAATCGCTCATGAGTTAGGACACTCTGCCTTTCACCTTCCAGACTTATACAATACCTCAAACTCAAACCGTGGAGGAATTGGAGCATTAGGGTTGATGGGGCTTGGAACATGGGGATATGAAAACAACTTAGACTATCCTGGAAACACACCTTCACATTTTTGCGCATGGAGCAAACAGTACAACAATTGGCTTACCCCATCTCTACAAACTGGCTATAGTAATTTAGATGAAAGTTCTTCTCTTGAGTATAACGTCGTAAAAATACCTATAGATTCAACCAGCTACTACCTTGTAGAAAATAGAAATAACAGTGGCTACGATAAAGGCCTCAATGCACTTAGTGGTATCTTTAATGGGGGAGTTGCTCTGTGGAAGATAGATGAATCAAGACTCACCCAAACATACATAGACAACAACAATGTAAACGCGGACACACAGAACAAAGGTGTTGACTTGGTTGAGGCAATTATGGGTAGCATTGATTCAGCTGGAAGCTATGGAGATGAGAGTGCTCTTTATTATGATTCAAATGTTAACTCATTTGAGAATGTAATTTCAAACGTATCCTCACGGGGAACTCTAATGTCACTCAATATAAACTAAGGATTTTTTATGAAACACTTTACACTCTTACTTTTATCTTTCTCTTTTTTATTTTCCGCTCCAGCATTTAACAAACTGAGAGAATTCAAGAATGCAGATGGTTCAACTTTTATGGCACAAGCAAAAGGTAACCATCACCTACATTGGATTCAAACGCAAGATGCAGAGATACTAAGATACAATCCTAATAGTAGAAATTTTGAATATGCGGTTATAGAAGATGGTTCTATGAGAGCTTCTGGAAGTAAATATCAAAAAAATAACTCCAATAGAGCCAGAGCAATAGCTCATATAAATAAATTGAATATTAATGATGTTCACAAATTATGGTCAAACAGACAAAATAAACATAAAACTCATAAGAAAGAATAGTTATCTAGAACTTAAATACTACACCCAACTTCACATACGAGTTGTGAGCTGTACTAGCAGGCTCGTAAATAGTCTTCTCTACTCCACCTAAAATATACGGTGCAGTGTCTGATTTTTCTATAGTTTGATATTCATATATATACTCAAAAAATAAATCTAAGCTTTTATCGAGTCTAATCTTAAAAGGAATAGAAAGTTGTATGATGTCAGCTGAACCTAAATTCACCGTAATATCTGAATTTTCCGAATTCGCAAGAATTGCCATTTCTGGATGAATACCATATTGATACTCAAGATTTACTCCAAGGCTAAATATTGGGGAACTATAAGTTGTTCCAACTTGAGGACGGATTGACAACCATTTGTAAACTTCTACTTGTGATGGACTCAATTCTCGTCGCCATGCACGATACCCAGTTCCTATACCAAAATTTAAAGAATAACCATGACTTAACACACTTATAAACTGATAATCAACCCCAGTATCAAAAAGAATGTTTTTTGTAACTCCAACATAACTTCCATATCCTTGACTTGAATCTAAAAGAGAACCAACATATTCTGTTTCACCACTCAGCAAGTTGAAATATCCATTAATTTGCGTATAAATTCCATTCCCAAGAACTTCTGTATATGTAAGACCTAAATCCGCACCTCGCATTACTCCCGTCTTCGGTGTGGAGATTTCACTATCTAGAATTATATTATTATCATACTCACGGTAGTCCATACTCATACCAATAAAAGCAACTGAAAGAGAAAGTCCACTCTCTTTTGCAGATAAAATACTGCTCATAAAAACCATCGCTAAAATTATTAAATTTTTCTTCATTTTCCAACCTTCATCTTACAAATAATATCACCAACTTCTTTACCTAAAGAATTAGCAACTACATTACATTTCACCTTGAGTAAAAAGCAGATGTTATCTCTTGGGGCATCATTAAGACACTCATAGTTTCCCATGCCTTTACTTATAACTAAGTCTGCACTGTCAAAGAGTTCTTGTGAGTATTTATTAGCTCTCTTGTATGCAAACCCAGGTGTATTTACTCCGCTATCAACAAGTTCGCAGAGCTCATGGAACTTGGCTTCTCTTGCCTCTTTCATAGTTACATCATTTATAATGGGATTTCCACGCACCATATACGAATACTTCACATCAGGATAAAGTTCTTGGAGTGTTTGGATATAAACATAATCAAAAATATGCTCGCCTACATTATCTCCAATAACTAAAACAGTTTTTGCTTTTTGAAGTTCTTTTTCTAATTTTTTAAAATCATTATATGCAAAATCTGTATAAAAGACTCTATTCAACTCTTCATCTAAATCATACATTATTTTTGCGGCAAGGTCGATGACATTTCCAGCTACTGCAATTTTTGTAGCTGTTAAAAGTTTGTCTTTTGAGACATTAAGTTCTTTTTTTAAACGCGGGACTAATGCTTTAGCTTTTTTGTTTGATTCTTCTTTCTTCTCATCATAAAGGTCATATTTATTAGCGATACTTGCCATTTTCTCATAAACATCGGAAGCTATTTCAGGGGGATTGTTGTTAAAAGAAAAGTCTTTACTCATAGTTTCTATACTAGAGACTAACTCTGTTTTTAGTTCATGACTAGTAGTTATTGCATCTGCTACTCTTACACTTTGGTTAATTATGCAAGAGACACAAGCCTCATCAATTTTCATTGGTTAGTATTATCTTCTATTGCTTTGTTCCACATAAGTTTATATTTGCGTCGCATAAACTCCACTTCTTGTTGAGAAAGTTTTAGTTGCTCTGTCAAAGTCGCTATTGTTTTTCTATCTTCATCATAAAGTTCTTGAAGAGACTCTAGCGCTTCACGTAAAAAAGTATTTTCAACTTTAACCGCCTCAATAGTCTCATCTTTTGCATCGAGAACTTTCTCATGAAGGTTAATAATAGTTCCTATAGTTTTTTCAATAAATTCAGGTTGCACCATCATTTCATGAGTGTTGCGTTTAGATAATTCTGCTAGCTTTATAGGAACTACAGATTCCTTAGCTCCTCTAGATGGATCTATATAACGAATACCATCTTCTTGCTTTACATTTAGTTTTCCAGCACCTATCATATCTTCAACAGAAGAAAGTTCCAAGCCCGTCAGTTCACAGTATTCATCATCACTCATCCACGTCATTTGTGCCCCTTATAATTATCAAAGTCTTACTTGATGATAGTCTCTATTTCTAAAGAATCCATTTCAACTTTTTTAGCCTTTGCAATTCTATCTTCTTGAAGTTTGATAGACAACTCGCTGTTGTCAAGTGCTAAAATTTGCATAGCCAAATAAGCAGAGTTTATTGCCCCTGCTTTTCCTATAGCTACTGTAGCAACTGGCATTCCAGCTGGCATTTGTACAGTTGAGAGAAGTGCATCTATTCCTGCTAGTGCTGATGCTGACATAGGAACACCAATGATTGGTTTGACAGTTTTTGAAGATAAAACACCAGCTAAGTGAGCCGCCATTCCGGCAGCAGCAATATATACTTGTGCACCTTTTTTTTCAGATTCGTGCATATACTCAGTAGTTCTCTCTGGTGCACGGTGAGCAGAAGAGACGATTAACTCATAGTTGACACCAAAAGCTTCAAAGGTATCCGAACATGACTTCATTACTTCATAATCACTTTTAGAGCCCAATACTATTGACACAAATTTCATACTTTTTCCTTGGTTTATATCGTTTTATCTTTATGATTTAGGATTTGTACCCATTGCTAAAGTTGAAGGAATCCTAAAAAATGTAAATGCTGGAAAAGAAGTTGGTAACTCTATTGCGTTTGTATTTCCACTATGAATCTCTTCGTATATTTTGTTGTTTTGTGCTTTTAATCGTTTAAGCTTCAAGTAAAATCTACCGTCTTTTTCATATGTAGTACCGATCTCATTATCGACTAATGCAACATCACTACCAAGTGGAAACACTACTTCCATCTCATCGCCTGGCATAGTTTTAAACTTACATAAAAAGTGAGTACCTTCTGGGTTTACAACGCCACTTACTTGATGTGTTCCTAACTGCATAGAAAAATCAAGACTCTGTGTATCGTTACGTTCAAAAGGACGAGAAATCAGATAAGCATCTGTATACCCACGATTTTGTAGAGATTGAAGTTCATACTGATATTTTTCATGGTTAAACTGGCCATCGTAGTAATCGTTCAGTGCCATTCTATATGCTTTTGCAGTTGTCGCTGCATAATAAGCCGTCTTGGTTCTACCCTCAACTTTTACACTATCTACAACACCACTATCTAGTATTTCTTTCATGTGTGAAGCAAGGTTCAAATCTTTTGCATTCATGATGTAAGTTCCAACACCCTCTTCTTCTTCAAGTCTAAAAAGTGTTCCAGTATCAGGATTTGCAGCATACATTTCGTATTCAAAACGACAATCATTTGCACAGCTTCCACGGTTAGGTACACGACCACTCTGTAAAGTAGAGATCAAACATCGTCCGCTATATGCGAAACACATACTTCCGTGTACAAAAACTTCTAGTTCAAGATTAGGTAAGTCTTTTTTTATTGCAATTAAATCTTTGAGACTAATTTCACGTGCTGTAATAATACGAGTAGCACCCATTTCATGATAAATCTGAGCATCTAAAACATTCATCACATTTGCTTGGGTTGAGAGGTGAAGAGGCATATCTGGAACTAGGTCATGACATAGTTTTAAAACACCAGGAGTTGCTACAATAAATGCATCGGGTTTTAACTCACCCATAGCAATAATATGTTTTCTAAGAAGTGAAAGTTGTGAGTTAAATGGGAAACCGTTTATAGTTGCATAAACTTTTTTGCCTCTTTGGTGAGCATAGTCTATACCCTCTTTAAAGTCTTCCATACTAAATTCTTTTCCAGAACGTATACGAAGAGAGAAATGTGAAACGCCACCATAAACAGCGTCTGCTCCAAAATCAAGAGCGATTTTTAATTTTTCTAATGTTCCCGCGGGGGAGAGGAGTTCTACTTTTTTCATTACTTTCCAAACTGAGCTAAAAGTGATTCAATATCTTCTGTAGAGACGACATCATTATGGGTATCACCTGCTATATGTTGTGCTGATGCAACACGCTTATCATCACCTATACGACCTTCAAAAAGTTTGTTCATATAGTTTGCAAGTGCTCTCATTACATTTATTACACGTTCTATTTTTTGACGGTGAATATCTTGGTATTGCATAATATCCATCGCATTCATAATAGAATCTCCGCTGTTCTGAAGTATTTCTAAAGTTGTTTTAATGCCTTTTAATGCATCAGTATTTGTTTGTAAACTATTTTTAAAAGCTTCTACATCTGGAAATTTTTGTGAAAGAGTCGTAAATAGTTCTATATTTGCGCCTAAAACTTTTATATTTACTTCAATATTTGTCTCTTCTTCCATTAAGTCATTACTTATAATTTCAAGAATGTCAAAAATTTGACTTGCTTTTTCTTCACTTTCTTTTGTTACTTCATCAAGTTGATTTACCATTTGATTTTCGTTTGTTGCAGGAAGTGGCCAGTGATGAGCATTTTCTTCAGAATAACCATAAGGCTCTTTAGGTTTTTTATCAGCAACTTCTGTACTTACTTCTACAGGAACATCATCTTCAAGGTCTTCAATATCTTCAATATCATCCATAGCACTACCCATTAAAGCATCTAGTTCATCTTGATTCATTTAAGTTTCTCCATATCTAATTAGTAAAATTAATTTATTAACACTATAATAACATAAAACATATAAAAATTAAATACGAGAAATAAATGATTGTTGACTTACATAACCATACACCACTTTGTAACCATGCGGAGGGAAGTATTCCTGAGTATATAGACTTTGCAATAAAATCAGGTACTCAATACTTTGGATTTTCTGACCATGCTCCTATGGATTTCGATCCAAAATACCGAATGAAATTCAATGATATGAAGCAGTATGAAAAAGATGTTTTAGATGCCAAAGAACAATATAAAAATAAAATAAATATTCTCTTAGGTTATGAGGTTGATTATCTTAAGGGTCATATGGACGAGAGAGTCTTAAATGCGGATGTTGACTACCTTATAGGTTCTGTTCACTTTTTAGAGGGCTGGGGATTTGATAACCCTGAATTTATAGGTCGTTGGGAAGAACAAGACATAGATGAAATCTGGCAAAAATACTTTGATACTATAGAAGAAATGGCAGAATCAAAACTTTTTGATATTGTAGGGCATTTAGACCTTATAAAAGTTTTCAAATTTATGCCAAATAAGAGCATAAACGAGATGGCAGAAAATGCACTAAACGCCATCAAAAAAGCAGATATGGTTTTAGAATTAAACATCTCCGGATATAGAAAAAAAGTACAAGAACCTTACCCTTCTAAATCACTTTTAAAACAGGCATATGCCTTAGGAATTCCTATTACATTTTCCTCTGACGCACATAATCCCCAACAGATTTCCATGTATGATGAGAGTATAGTCAAAATGGCTAAAGAAGTTGGTTATTTGGAGTGTGCTTATTTTATTAAAAAAATAAGAAAGTTTATAAACTTTTAGTATTTATAATAAAACTGGAATTTTCTTTAATAAAGATGTAATTAATGAAACAACTAGTACAATGCACGCATAAAAATAATAATAATAAAGGATTTACTAATGGGTAAATATATAGAATTAACTAGTTCAGATTTTGAAGTAACACTTTCAGAGGGTGTATCTCTTGTAGACTTTTGGGCTCCATGGTGTGGACCTTGTCGTATGATCGCTCCAGTTATTGAAGAATTAGCGGAAGATTTCGATGGTAAAGCAAAAATTTGTAAAGTAAATACAGATGAAGAACAAGATATTGCTGTTAAATTTGGTATTCGTTCTATCCCTACTATCATGTTCTTTAAAGATGGCGAGATGGTAGATCAAGTTGTTGGAGCACAATCAAAACAAGCTCTAGCAGATAAAATCAACGGTCTTTTAGGCTAAGGTTACACTTTGTCAAAACGAAAGAGTGGGAAAAGTCTTCTCTCTCTTTCCACATTTCTAGCTTCTTTTTTCGGTGCAGCGATGATAGCACTCTCTTTTGCATACTTCAATTACAAATTTTCTGAGTATAAATTTATAAACTTTAATGAATGGATTTTTTACGAAAAAAGTGATATTTTTACACCCAAAAAAGAAAAATATGTTGTTATATTTTATTCTTCCAGAGAAAAAGGCACTATGAATAAACTTGCTAGTCTAGAGTTAAATATTCCAATTTTAGCTATTGACTATTACAATAAAGTACGAGAAAATTCAGAGTATACTACCTATTTAAGAAGTGGCACAAAGAATTCACTAGCCTTTATTCAGCGTTTTAATATTTATGAATCTCCTTCTATCTTTTTTATAAAGAAACACAAAGACTCTCTTTATAAACAAGATAGCATGATACGCAAGCTCGATAATTTAGATGAATTATCTCAAGAAATAAATAAACTATAAAATACAAAAGGAAATAACTATGTCTATTTTAGATTGTGCAATAATTGGGGGAGGACCAGCTGGTCTTACAGCCGGACTTTACACTACTCGTGGTGGTTTAGAAAATGTAACAATGTTTGAAAAAGGAATGCCCGGTGGACAGATCACCAACTCTTCAGAGATAGAAAACTATCCTGGTGCTACGGGTGAAATAACAGGTATGGAGTTAATGAATCCATGGCCTGAACAATGTCAAAGATTTGGCCTTATACATAAAATGTCAAATGTAACTCGGGTTAGTAAGAGTGGTGATGTTTTCACTATTTACAACGAAGATGGATCAACAGACCAAGCATATAGTGTTATCATAGGGACTGGTTCATCACCTCGTCGAGTTGGGTTTAAAGGTGAAGATGAACTTTTTGGAAAAGGTGTGAGTACTTGTGCAACTTGTGATGGCTTTTTCTACAAAGGAAAAGAAGTCGCAGTGATTGGTGGTGGTGACACAGCATTAGAAGAAGCTCTATACCTTGCTAAAATCTGTTCTAAAGTCTATATAATACACCGTCGTGACACTTTCCGTTCAGCTCCAAATACTATAAAACGTATAGAAAATACAGACAATATCGAACTTGTTTTAGACTCGACTCCCGATGAAGTTTATGGTGACAAGATGGGTGTAACAGGCATTCGTGTTAAAAATAAAAATGGTGAAATGAGAGATATTATAGTTCCCGGTGTTTTTACATTTGTTGGAAACGATGTTAATAACGAAACACTTAAGCAAGACGATGGAAGCTTTCTTTGTGAAATGAATGATCAAGGTCAGGTTATAGTAGACATCACGATGAAGACTTCAGTTCCTGGTCTCTTCGCAACAGGAGATATGCGTATATCTGCACCAAAACAAGTTATCAGTGCCGCAGGAGATGGTGCAGTTGCTGCACTACAAGCTATATCTTATATGGATGAACTTTTAAATTAATAATATATTTTAACAAAACTAAGGAAACCTAATGAAAACACTCTTTGTACTTTTATTTTTAACACTTACTCTCTTCTCATCAACTGCCTTTATAAACTCTAATGAGTTAAAAGCACAATTAAATGATGCTAATATTATTATCTTAGATACAACCAATAAAGAAACTTTTGACAAAGGCCATATACCAAATGCAAAGATGGTAAATGTTGCAAAGTTTAGACATCAAGTTGGAAAGTACCAACTCATGAACTCTCCAGAAGAAATAGAAAAAGAGTTACATTCACTTGGCATAAACAATAATTCAAAAGTTGTCATTTATGGACATAACATAGGCAAAGAGTTACTTAAAGCAAGTTACACTGCCTTAGTTCTGCTTACAAACGGTCTCAAAGATGTAAGTATCTTAAATGGTGGATTTCCTGAGTGGGTAAGCGAGTATGAGTTTGATGACTTAGTTTCAAAAACAACCAGCAGTTCAAAAGTAGGAAACTTTACAGCTAAACGCAGAGAGAACATACTAGTCGACCTTGAGTATGTTAAATCAAGGATAGGTATTATTTCAATGGTAGAAGCTCGTCCATTTAAGTTCTTTAATGGTTCACAAAAATCACCTGGTGTTTCGCGTTTAGGTCATATTAAAGGGGCAAAGAGTAGTTATTGGAGAGAAAAATTTAACGATGAATATAAACTAAAATCAGATAAAGCACTCAATTCTCTATACTTAACACAGAATGGACTAAATACAGACAAAGAAGTTATAACTTACTGTACAGGAGGATTAGAAGCTTCAATGAACTGGTACATTTTAACACAGTATCTACACTTTAAAGATGTAAAAATATATGATGCATCTATGAGACAATGGGGTAACCTAGAAAATACTCCAATGGAAAAATAAACTAAAGATTTAAAATGAAAAACTTATTCTATAGCTCGTTAAAAGTAGTTACGTTCATCGTATTTGTATCATTAATTCCTTTGCTATTCTTATTTGAGAATGCCACTTCTATAGTATGGACAATGGTAATTCCAATTTTACCCCTTTTTATAATAATAATCGGCTTTTCAAATTGGAGAAACATCTGTCCTCTCGCTTTTTTTTCCAAAATATCGCAAAGACTCTATTGGATTAAAAAAAGAAAAGTTCCTGTCTGGTTTGAAAATAATTTCTATCTTTTTCAATACTCTATATTATTTGTAGCATTTTCATTGAGACTAGTTACTCTAAATTACAACAACTCTTACCTTGGAGTATTTTTTATTCTTGCAATTATTTCAGCATTTGCTATAAATATTGTGTATACAGGAAAGAGCTGGTGTAACTTCTTTTGTCCTGTTGGAGTAGTCGAGAAGATATACTGTATATCAAATTCGCAAAACTACAGTACTAATTCAGCTTGTTCTCCATGTACTGCATGTAAGAAAAACTGTCCGGATATAGATATGGAAAACAACTACTGGAAAGAGAGTGTAGACAAACAAAAAAGTTTTGTATTTTACTCTTTCCCAGGTCTAGTTTTAGGTTTTTATTTATACTTTTATCTACAATCAGGAAGCTACCAATACTATTTTAACGGAAATTGGACGAAAACTGATATTTCCATCTTTAGTAATGGATTTTTCTTCGCTCCATTCATTCCAACAATAATTGCGGCACCTATCACTCTAGCCCTTTTTTCTTTCTCTAGTCTTTTTGCTTTTAATACCTTAGAGAAATATTTAGGGAATAAAAGAAAGTTTAAAAATGCAACATACGAAACCATGTTACATAAAGTAAAGGTTATAGCATCGTATATCGCTTTTAACACTTTTTATGCATTTGCCGGAGCTCCAACTTACTTAAAATATCCAGATTCTTATGGCCTTTTTTACTTTGTTGTTGTTGCTATTTCTTCAGTATATATGTACAGGGAATTTTATAGAGAGCAGAGTTTTTTCGTTCAAGAGAGATTCGCTCTTAAAATTCTTAAAAAGTGGGATAAAAGCAAGCCGATTCCAACAAACCTCAAAGAAATATACTATACCTACATCAATGAAACTAAAAATCAAAAAGATAGGTTAAATACATATGAAACTACAATCAGAGATTTACTCCAAGAGGGTATTTTACATGAAAATAGCTCAATGTTACTCACTAAATTAAGAGAGCAAATTGGGGTTACTGAAAACGACCATTTGAAAATAATGAAAAAGTTAAAACATGAGGATGAAGATCTTTTTGATCATTCAATTTCACAATCTACGGAAATGAATCGGCAAAAAGAGACCTATAAAAAGCTACTTGAGGATGGTCTCTCTCATAACTTTGAATTAGACAATGAATTAATTAAATCAATGAAATTTCAACTTGGAATAAGTGACAAAGTTCACGATATAATTATGGAAAGCATTGTAAACCCTCATGGTAAAGTGCATTCACAAATTTTAGTTTCGTTACAAGATTTATATACACTTTTAAAAATAAAAAAATCGCTCTACAGTGATGGTTCAAGGCAAATATCATTTTTAAAATACACCATTAAAAATGAGTTTCACGACACATTAGACCACCTTTTCTACAATCTTGAAAGAATATATTCCGACCACAAAAAGACTCTAAACACTTTAAAAGCAATAGCAAAAGAAGATGACATAGATGCAGGTTTTGAGCTTAACCATGAAGCTTTAGCTTTCATGGATAATGAGATTGCTCGTAAAATACTTTTACTAAAAGAAGATTTTGATATGAGTGGGCAAGCTACAAGCGAAAACAATAATAAAGAGATAATCATTGGTTTACTCTCCAGTGAACATGACGAAATCGCCAAAGCAGCATTAACCGCACTCAAATTTATTGATAAATCAATTCTTGTCGCCATTAGCGATAATCAATTTGAATCTAATCTTAGTAACGAAGTCTATTCATTAGCTAACAAAATTGTAAATAACTTGAATGAAATAACAACCTATGAAAGCATGATGTATATCAACAGTGTTCCAATTTTTGACAATATATACTTTCGTGATTTAGAAAAATTTTCTGAGTCCGCAAAACTAAAAGAGTTTTCTCCAAATGAATACATCATTCGAGAGGGAGAACTTGGTGACACACTCTATATAATCATCAAAGGAAAAGCAATAGTGGAAGTTGCTTCGAATCAAGTTACAACTATGGGTGATAACGATTACTTTGGAGAGATTGCTATTCTAGGTGATAGCAAAAGAACTGCTTCAGTAAAAGCTATCGAACCAATGAGTACTTTAACTATATCCAAAGAAAAGGTTAAGGAATTTATATCTGATCAACCAGTAGTTAGTGCAAAGATAATGAAAGAGATTATAAAGAAACTTATACAAAACGGCAGTTAATCAAAAAGATATTAAATCTTTGGTATGATTTTAAAAATAATTTCTAAAGGTAATATTATGATTAAAGTTGGTGTATTTGGTGCTAGTGGACGTGTTGGTAAACTGCTTATTGAAGACTTAAAAGATACAGAAGATATTAGTGTAAGTACTGTTTTTATTCGTCATAACCTAGACTTTTCAGTCGATCCCTCTATCTTAATAACAACAGATTTAAAGTCATTTCTAAATGCTTGTGATCTCGTTATAGATTTCTCTCTACCTGATGCTTGTGAATCACTTCTTGAAGCATCTATTAAAACACCAAAACCTTTAGTTATCGGTACAACCGGTTTAAATACTCATCAACTTAATCTTCTCAAAGATGCTAGTGAAATAATGCCTATCCTCTATGCTACAAATATGTCACTTGGTGTTGCACTTTTAAATAAACTAGTTGAACAAGCTTCAGCTGCTCTAGAAGGTTTTGATATAGAAATAGTTGAAATGCACCATAAACATAAAAAAGATGCTCCTAGTGGTACAGCACTTACTCTTAGTCAGTCTGCTGCACGTGGTCGTGACTTAGATATAGATAAAGTGAGAATAAGTGGTAGAGATGGAAATATTGGGGAACGCACAAAAGATGAAATAGCAGTTATGGCTCTTCGTGGTGGGGATATTGTTGGCCGACATACTGTAGGGTTTTATAATGATGGAGAATTTCTTGAACTAAACCATACAGCAACATCAAGAAATACTTTTAGCAAGGGTGCTATTCGTGCTGGTTCTTGGTTAGTAAATAAACAAGCAGGTCTTTACTCTATAAGTGATTGTTTAGAACTAAATTAGTAAGATTTAAGAAAAAAAGTTAATGAGAGAAGGAGTAAGCCAAATCTGACTTACTCCTATAAAATAATTATTTTAATTTAGAAGCGATACTTTTTACTGCATCACTTGCATGGTTAAATGCTAGTGCAATACTACCTTGATCAGTTACAACATCACCAATTGTATAAAGACCTGCTACATTAGTTTCAAATGTATTTGCATCATATACAGGAACATCCCACTCACCAGTTTTAACACCAGAATTTACAAGTAAATCTTTAGGTGTAGTTCCACCCAGGGCATATACTGCTCTATCATACTCAGCAGTTGTTCCATCTGTAAAGTTTACTTTGATTGCACCATCTTCAGATTGCTCAAGACTCTCAACATCAACACCCATTTTATTAATAAGCTTACCATTATCAAGGTACTTATTACACATCTCAGTGTTAATAGGGTTCATACGAGTAATATCAGCTTTTCTATAGTTAAGTGTAACTACACAATCTTCCATGCCTTCTAGTTCTACAAGGCCATAAGCATACTCACCAGCAGTATCGCCACCACCAACTATCATAACTCTTTCGCCATTTTGTACCTTAGAAAGGTTAAAGTTTAGCATTGGTTTAATTTCTTTTGGAAATTTATACTTAGGTCTATTTGGTTTACCCATACGACCAACTGAAAGAATAACATTTCTAGCTTTTACACTTTCAATACCTTCAGCTACATTATCATGACCAAAAATCATCTCGAAAAGACCGTCTTCACCTTTGAGTACTCTAATGATGTCATGGTTATACTCAAATGTGTCAAGAACACCTGCTTTACTTAGTTTATCTTCCATCTGATCGATGTATTCTTCTTTAGAACACTCTTCAAATGAAACATTACCTGTAAATTCAAACTTGATTCCCATCCAGTCTTTATCTACACGCTTACCTTTTTTGTAAAACTTATGAATCATGTCATTATGATGTGGTGCTTTGTCTATAACTAAGATATTATCAATTCCTGCAAGTTTTGCTTCAATAGCACATGCCATTCCACCAGGTCCTGCACCAATAACTGCGATATCTACTATTTTTCCATTTTCGTGAATCATTTTTTTTCCTTGTTAGTAAGAGTTTAATTATGTATTTCATAGAAGTTTTCGAGAAGAATTTATCTCTTCTCTATACACCCAGATAATTTTCAAAGTCGTAACACACCAATTATGATTATTAAGACTTTAAAAAATATTATACGGAATTATAGTATTTTTTAAAAAATATATCTTCACATATATTGCTATATTTACTATCTATTATTGTTCATAATACTTTCTAATAAATTACTTTTTTAGATTCCCATTGCACTTTGTGCTAACTCTGCCCAAGCAGAACTGCTATCAGCTTGTATTGATTCTTCATATGCAAGTTTAGCCTCATCATCTCGCCACATTTTTGTGTATATGTTTCCTAAAAGATACTTCTGTCTAGCACGAGCTGTTTTAGTAAGAACTACAGAGTCTAAAGATTGGATTACATCTAAAGCTTTTAAGTAGTCTTTTATATCTATATATGCCTGGTAAAGTGTAAACTCAACATAAGGACTCTGTGCACTTGAGTTTGATGATTTTTGTATATCCATTACTTTTGTAGCATAGTTTATTATTATATTGTTATCTTTTCTTTTACTTCCTATTGACATTACAGAAACATACCTCTCAATATCAAGATAATCAAGTCCATAAAAAGTCTCTATCTTGGCTATAGCCTTAATCATACTTTCATTTTTTTCTAATCTCTCATATGTATCAAACATGTATCTATATACATCACGATATGGAGACTTAATATCATCTTCTATTAATGCAATTAAATCTTGTGATGCTTCTAACACATCGCTATAGTTACCTATAGAAAAATCAATTTTCACATATCTATAAAGCCATTTTTTTCTTAATTCTAAATCACTAGAAGTGATATTTTTCAAAGCCATTGCTTTTGAAAGTTGATAGTCACCACCCTTCATGGCACATTCGTATATAGCATCATCCCATTCGTTTGAAATAGTAATATTATACTCATTTGCGATAACAAGTGCATCCTTACACTCTTTAGATGTAAGAGACTCTTTCATAACACCTACTGCTGCACTTGTGATAATTTTATCCACATCTTCGTAGAGTGTACTATCTAAATCTTTTAAACTTTCTTCCATAGATAAAGCACTAGTAAATAGTTGTTCTTTTAATAAAAGTTTTGCTTTTTTATAAGTAGCCTTATTTCCAATAGAATCCTCTTCATATTCTTTAATCAATTTATCATATTCAAGAAGTTTTACAGTTGCATTATCTTCATTAGTTTCAAAAAATATCGCATCCTTACTCATTTCTACTTCACGTATATAATCACCATCAGGAAACTGCTTTATATATTTGTTAAGTGCTAGGAGTGCTTTTTCTTCTTCCTTCGTTTTAGTAAGCCAAAGAGCATTATCTTTTAGAAGTATCTCATAGTCGTCATTTGTTGCATTCATGGTATCTAATAAGGCTGTTGCTATCTTAGCTGCTACAAGATAATTCTCCCTTGCTTCATACGTTAGCACCATCATCTTAGATTTTTCGTATTCTTCTTTAAAATAACTAGGTTTAGCATTTACAATTTTATCTATAAACTCTGCAGAGTCTTTTTGACCTAAACCTAGTTTTATATATGCTAAGTTAAATGCTGCCTTGGCTGCAATATCAATATTAGTAGTTGAGTAAAGAGCTTTTTTATAAAACCTTATCGCTCCCTTACTCCCGCCTTCTTCTTCTAGCATCTGACCTTTATATATATATCCCAACTTTAGAAATTTACTATCTTGGTTTTCCCTAAAAAGTCTATCAAAAAAATAATCAGCATCAGTTTTTAGTCCTGTTTCTGAATATGCCTTTGCTGTATAAGTGATAATTTCTGGTATATTCTCATCACTAGAGTAATCTTTAAAAAAATGTTTCGAGTCTTTAATTACTGCATCATTATCTAAAAGCTTTGAATTAGCCTTTATACGATAGTATAGGAGTTCAGCTTTGAACAGTGTATTGGGGTAATCAATAAGAATTTCATCCACAAGTTCCTTACATCTCTGATAATATCTTTTTTTATAAAGCTTTTTTACTTTTAAATAGTCTGTAACATCTTCTACTTTTTCTATATGTACCACATTGCCTTTAAGATCTAAACTACCAACATATGGAAATTTATCCTTTGACATAAAAAATGGAAAGTTTATACTCTTATCATTTCTTTCTCTATTATTAATCAGAGGAAGCTTATCTTTAAAGCCAATTATCAACCAACTTTTTGCTAAACTCACAGGAACACTATATATACTATTTTCTTCATGCAGTGTAAAAATCTCTGGAATTATTGTAATCTTTTGGTATGGTTTAATACTTATAAAGAATGTATCTTTTTCTATAAATGTATCGATTCTAAAAAAATTATTTTGTAGTATTTGAACAGATCGTAAAGGCTTTTTTGAAAATGCACATATTATTTCAGTAGTTACACGAAAGTCATCTTTCATTTCTTGACATAAAAAATCTGTTTTATCGGATATGTGGAGTGTGGAGTATTTTGAATAATTGTCTTTTGCACTATCCATAGAAATTTCAAGTGCTAAAGCTTCGAAGCAGAGTAAAAAGAAGAGTATTAGTTTGAACAAATTCTCTTCTCCTTTTTATATATTACTAGTATCCGCTGTTATAAACATATGTTGTAACAAACTCTAGTATAGGGTTTAGTGCTACAAAAGCAAATATAGTTCCTATAAGAGAAAAACCAACAATAGCTTTAGTAGCAGTTGTTGCATTCCCAACATATACTTCACCATTGCTATCAACAACTGGTTCTTTCATAAACATAAATACTATTAGTTTAATATAGTAATATCCAGCGATTGCAGAGTTTAATGCCATTATAAGAGCAAGCACAGTGTATCCTCCAGTAACAGCAGAACTAATCATATAAATCTTACCCCAAAAAAGTGCAAATGGTGGTAAACCAGCGAGACTTAACATAAAAATAGCCATCACAACTGCTGCAATTGGAGATGTTTTTATCATGCCTGAGAACTTCTCAAAACTATGGTCACTTTTTTGATACCCTGGTAACTCTTTTTGACGAGACATCCATAACATTGTAAATGAACCTAAGTTAGTGAAACTAAAAAGAATCCAGTAAAGGAAAAGTGCTGAGTTTGATTGTGTAGTTCCTATTAGGATAGCAGCCATTACAAAACCAGCATGAGATATTGAACTATATGCAAGCATACGCTTTACATCTGATTGAACTAAAGCCCAAATATTTGCAGCTGTCATAGTAATCACAACCATCGCATAAAGAACAACTTCTAGCCAAACAACATTACTATGAATCAAGAACTCAAAAAGTCTCATTGCCACTACAAATGCAGCGATTTTAGGAACGATTGACATGTAACCAGCCATTGCAGCTGAAGAGCCCTCGTAAACGTCAGGAGTCCAAGTATGAAATGGTACTAAAGAGAGTTTAAATCCAAATGAAGCAAGCATGAAAACTACAGCTACTAAAACATAGCCTATATCTGCATATTCGTTTGCTGCTAGCACTGTTGCTATTTGATTAATCTCTATGGAACCAGTAAGTGCATAAAATACCATTGAACCAAAACTATAGAGACCAGCAGCTAATGCACCCATTGTAAAGTACTTGACAGCTGCTTCAAATGATTTATCACGGTTATGAAGTGCTATAAGTGTATAAAGAGCTAAAGATGCTGTTTCTAATCCAACAAAGATAAGAATTAGATTATCACTAGCAACCATAAACTGAAAGCCACTAATCATAAATAAGAAAAGTGCAAAGAATTCAGGATATGAATATTCATGAAATATCTTCTTACTAAGAGCAAGTGCAATGAAGAAAATAGAAGCACCAACAATAATATACTGAGAAAGTATAGCAAGACCATCAATAAGCATGACATCAAATACACCAAGCATAATACCGTCTTTAGCGAAAACACCACCTGCGTTTAACAAAGCAATAAAATCTAAAAGTAAGAAAAGTATACTTATCATTACATAAAGAGTCTTATCCAGACCACCTTTGAAGATGTCTATAATTAAAATTAAAAGTGCACCTACTATTGGAATAATCATTGGTGCTAGAGTCATTAAGTTCAAAGACTCTAGAGAAACATTTACAGGACTTAACATTAGTGCCCCTCCTTCATTGAAGTTTTACTAATAACAACACCAGATACATTAGGTATTCTTAGTTTTGCCTCTTCACTTGTAGCTTTGTTGTGCATAAGTTGTACAACTGCTTCAGCTGAGTTATTAATAGGTCCTAAAACAGGCTTAGGATAAATACCTAACCATATAGTAATCATGGCTAATGGGATAAGAGCTAAAAGCTCACGTTTATTTACATCTGGAAGATTTCTATTTTCTTCTATTGTAACTTCACCAAAAAACATCTTTTTATATGCGGCTAGCATATAAATAGCACCAACAATAATTGCAATACCTGCAAGTAGAGTTAATATATGAGATTGCTGATAAAAACCAAGAAGGCTTAAAAATTCCCCAACAAAGTTAATTGTAAGAGGCATACCAACAGAAGCCATCATCATAAGACCAAAAATAGTTGCGTATCTAGGCATAACCTTGGCTAAACCACCAAACTGATCCATCATCTTAGTATGACGTCTTTCATAGATAACACCAACAAGTAAGAATAGAGCACCTGAAACAACACCGTGAGCCAGCATTAAAAATACTGAACCAGAGATACCCTCAACGTTTAAAGCGAAAGTTCCAAGAACGATAACACCCATATGTGAAACTGATGAGTAAGCAACAACTTGTTTAACGTCTTTTTGTGCATATGCAACCATCGCAGTGTAAATAATCATGATAATAGCTATTATTGCTATTGGATACATAAAATAAACAGAAGCATCAGGAAACAGTGGTAAAGAAAAACGGATAAACGCATATGTTCCCATCTTAAGTAAGATGGCCGCTAGTATTACCGAACCAATAGTTGGCGCTTGACCGTGAGCATATGGTAACCATGTATGAAATGGAAACATAGGAACTTTGATGGCAAAACCAACAAAGAAAGCTGCAAATAACCAAAGTTGAAAACTCTCAGGAAGTATAAGTCTATACCAATCAAGAATCGCAAAACTCCAAGTACCTGTTGCTTGATAAAAGAAGTAAGCCATAAAAAGCATACCAACAAGCATAACAAGAGAACCTGTAAAAGTGTACAAAAAGAATTTAATAGAAGCATAGATTCTTCTTGGTCCACCCCAAGCACCAATTATATATAACATCGGTACAAGTGATAACTCCCAAAATACATAAAATACAATCGCATCTAATGCTGCAAATACACCTATCATAGTCATTTGTAAAAATAGAAGTGTAATTATCATGTTCTTTACATCTTTAGTATCAGGTAATGAAGCGATACCAATCATTGTAAAAAATGCTGCTAAGATTATAATGAAAAGAGAAATTCCATCAACACCTAAGATATAATTAATTCCAAAAGCAGGAACTAAAGGAAGGTGTTCCATAAACTGCATACCAGATACATTGTTATCAAACGCGAACCATAACCATAGTGATAATGAAAATTCTATAACACCTACAGCTACACCATATGCTCGCATACTATCTTTATGAACCATAAATCCAAAGATACCCGCAACCATTGGGAAGAAAATTAAAATACTTAAAATATGATCTAACATATACTAAACTCCTAAACCTGATAAGATTGTAGTAATCTCACCAGAATATCTAACTGATAGTCCAAAAACTACAGCTAATGACAGAAGTACGATTGTACCTGCTACCATCCATTTTAACATTGTAGATAAGTTTCCACTCTGCATATCTCTTGTATTTTCACCCGTTGCATGAATTAGACCAGCTATTCCATCAACTGTAGCATCAACAATTTTTTGATCAACTTTTTCCCAAAGAATAGTTGAAAGTTCTCTATAAGGTTTAACTAAATACTCTTCGTAAAAGTAAGGAATGTAGTATTGGTTAATTAATAATTTATATGCAAAACTATTTTCCATTTTACTAGTTCCATCTGGAACTTTAATACTTGGACTCATGTACTTTTTGTAAGCAAAGAAAATAGAAGCAATAACAAAAAGTTGAGTTCCAATAGTCATAATCCAGTAAGCAACTTGTGAATGTACATGGTACTCTGTAGCTGGTAAAAGCTGAGTAACCATTTCAAAGTATGGCATTTTAAATGTAAATCCTGCAATGATTGCTAAGATTAAAAGAGGACTCATAGCAACAAGCATAAACTTATATGCTTCATGAGGATGAAAACCTAATGCAGTATGTCTATCTTCACCATGGAAAATAAGTGCAATGATTCTAAATGAATAAAATGCAGTTAAACCGGCAGTTAAAAGAAGTACTGTATAGATAATAAAATGATGATCAACAAATGCAACTTCTAAAATTAAATCTTTTGAGAAGAAACCAGCAAGTGGGAATATACCAGCAAGTGCAACTGAAGCTAATGTCATCATTATCATCGTTCCCTTCATAGTCTTTCCTAAACCACCCATTTTAAATGGATCCAATTCATTACTCAAAGCATGCATAACATTACCACCACCAAGGAAAAGTAGTGCTTTAAAAAATGCGTGAGCCATTAGGTGAAATAGTGCAACCCAATATGCTCCAAGACCAGCAGCAGCAAACATATAACCAAGCTGTGAAAGTGTAGAGTAAGCGATAACTCTTTTAATATCACGGTTTACAAGTGCCATAGTTGCCGCAAATATTGCTACAAAAGCACCAAGACTTGCGATAAACAGTCCAACATTTGGAATCAGTGCATATAACTCATTTGAACGAACAACTAAATAAACACCAGCCGTTACCATCGTTGCAGCATGAATAAGTGCTGAAACTGGAGTAGGACCTTCCATCGCATCTGCAAGCCAAGTATGAAGTGGAAACTGAGCTGATTTACCCATTGCACCTATGAAAAGGAAAATTCCTATCCATGTAAGTGTCTCAGTATCTAGGTTTGCCATTGCAGCAAAAGCACCATCGTACTGAAGTGTTCCAGTATTCCAAAATACTAAGAAGATACCAATAAGCATACCAAGGTCAGCAACACGGTTCATAATAAATGCTTCGTTAGCAGCCCAAGTTGCGCTCTCCTTGTGATACCAAAAACCAATTAGTAGCCAAGAACAAAGACCAACACCTTCCCAACCTATGAAAAGACCAGCAAAGTTATCACTCATAACAAGAATCATCATTGAAAATACGAAAGCTGAAAGATAAGAGAAAAATCTATTAAAACCAGTGTCGTGATCCATATATCCTATTGAATAGATATGTACAATTGTAGAAACAAGAGTAACAACCATCATCATAGTAATAGAGATTTCATCAACAACAAAACCAAAAGGAATGTAAAGGTTTCCAGTTTCCATCCAAGTCATTAACTCAACATGAACAATTTCTCCGCCACCTAAAACATGCGTTAAAAGAATAGTACTTGCAACGAATGCTGAGAATATTAATAAACTTGCAACAATTCCAACGAATTGCTTCTTTGGAGTAGCTGTAAAAAGTGCTGCAAAAAGAGAACTTACCAGAGGTGCAAAAAGTGCTATATATAAATATTTTTCCATTTTCTAATTATCCTCTCATGCTTGTCATAGTATCTAAGTCTATTGAACCGTGGCGTTTGTGCCATAAAATTAAAAGACCAAGTCCTACAGCTAGTTCAGAGGCAGCGATTGCAATTACAAAGAATGCAAACATCTGACCTGTTAAGTCGCCATAGTAGTGTGAAATCGCAGCAAATGCAACATTAACCGCATTGAGTAATATTTCAGTTGCGAAAAATAATAATAGAAGATTCTTCCTACGCATTACACCTACTAAACCAATAGTAAAGAGTATTGTCGATAGAACAAGATAGTGATTTAAACCTATTTCCATCATGAAAGTACCTTTGTGTTAGCTGATGCATCTAAAAGTTCAATTTCTTCTGCATTCATAAGAGTAAGAGATTTATCCATTTTCTTTCCTGCAAGTACAATTCCTGCAACCATTGCTACTAGAAGCATAACCGCTGCTACTTCAAAAGGAATAAGATACTTCGTAAAAAGAACCATACCTACCTGTTGAGTATTACCAGCATCTTCTACCATTGGATAAAAAGCTGTCATATTTGTTGATACTAAAGGAGCTGCAAAAATAGCAACAATTAAAACTGCTGCAAATGTAGCAAATCCAACAACTATAAATTCATTTCCCTGTTTTTCTTTTACATCTCTTGTTGTATCAAAGAACATCATACCAAAAGCATAAAGAGCCATTACTGCACCAGTGTAAACTATTATCTGAGCTGCACCTAAGAAATCAGCACCTAATATAAAGAAAAATGCTGAGATAAAAATCATCCCTGCCGCTAATGCACTTAGTGCATATAGTGCTTGTGATGTTGTCACAGTTATATAAAACATTGCAATTGTTAAAAATGCAAATAAGTAAAATGCTATCGCTTCAAACATAATCCAAACTCCTTAATATGATAGAGGTGATTTCTTAACACCTGCATCTTCATTTGGTGTAATCGCACCAAAACCTTCAAACTCTTTTTGAGCATTTGCTTTCATCGTATCAATAGGAGTCAACATATGATCATAATCTATAAAACTCGCTCTTTGATCTGCTGCTATCTCATACTCACCACCGTGTGTAATTGCAAGTTCAGGACAAACTTCAGCACAGTAACCACAGAAAATACAACGGCCAAGATTAATAGTGTAAGACGAAACCTCTTTACGAGAGTTTTCATCTATTTTTGTGTCCATACGAATACAATCTGAAATACAGATTTTTTCACATAATCCACAACCAATACATCTCTCAGCGTCAGATTCCCATAGTCTTTTCATTTCGTGTACTCCACGGTAACGAGGACCTATTGGCATCTTTTCAGCTGGATACGAAATTGTATGAATGTCAAATTTTATCATCTCTCTTAAAACTACCCATAGACCAACAAAAAGCTCGCCTCTGAATGTTCTTTTAACTACACGTTGAAATTTACCCCAACCATCAGTTGGATAATCCTCTATATCTAGAAGGAAATAACCGTTTTCACTTACATTTCTATTATTAAATTGTTCATTATTCATTCTCATAATCCCTTAAAACATCATCACTAGACCTGTGATTACAACATTAATCACAGCTATAGGCATAAGTACTTTCCAACACAACCACATAAGTTGGTCAGGTCTAACATCTGGCCATGCAGCTCTTGTCCATAAAAAGAAGAAGAAGAAAAATGACATTTTACCTAGAAGTGCAAAAGCACCTAAAACTGAACCATCTCCAAAACCACCAAGGAAAAGAATAGGAATAACAAAAGAGATAAAGAACATGTTTGCATATTCACCAATGAAGAAAAGACCCCATCTCATACCAGAGTACTCAGTACCAAAACCATCAATAATTTCATGATCATTAGCTATAAGGTGAAACGGTGTACGTCCGGTCTCAGCAAAAGCAGCTATCCAAAATAGGATAAACGCAACAGGCTGTGACCATACTATCCATGAACCAATTCCATCAGCTTGATAATTATTAAAATCAACGAGCGAAAGAGAACCAACCATCATAATAGGAGCAAGTGCAGATAAACCTGACACAACCTCATAAGAGATAAAAACAGCTCCAGCACGTGCAGCTGAAAGAAGTGAAAACTTATTTGCTGATGCCATACCACCAAGTAAAGGACCATAAAGACCTACAGCCATTACACCAAGAACATATAAAATTCCAATATCAATATCTGCAATAATTGGATGCACTGTGTATCCAAAAAGTGTAAATTGTGGTAAAAATGGAATAGCCGCTGCTGCCATAAACGCAGTTGCAGCTGTTATAACAGGTGCAATTTTAAAGATTGGTGCAACAACATTTGCAGGAATAATATCTTCTTTTGTAAAGAGTTTAATACCATCTGCTGCTACTTGAAGAAGTCCATACGGTCCAACATTCATTGGCCCAAGGCGACGTTGCATAAATGCAAGTATCTTGCGTTCAAAGTATGTACCTATCCCTGCTAGTGCGGAAAACACTAGTAAAAGAATAACTACCTTTATAACTGTTTCTATTAAATATGCTGTATCCATAGATTACACCTTCTCTATCGAAGCTGTGTTAAATCGGTAACCACCGAAGAGAGCTTCTGAATTTAATTTAGAATCAAAAGTAGGTAATAATGCTATATTACCTGCAATTTTGTTATCACTTACAATCATAGTAGTCACTTCACCCTGAGCCGTTTTAACCTTAACACTATCACCAGCATTAAAGTCAGAACCCTCAAGACTCTCTGCACTCATATAAAGACCAGCAACTTCATCTACACCAGTTGCCTTATTTGTAAACTCACTAAATTGTCTTACTGGGTTGGCTAAATAAACCAGACCCTCTTCTAAGTTAAGTGTCTCATCTATCTTCGTAACACTTTCATCATTAGAAACCCCAACAGAGTTTGAAACTAGTTCATAACCACGAATCTCTTCACCAGCATTTGTATAGTAGTTAGGTAAAGAGTCAAACTCTAGATTTGAAAAACCTTTTGCTACTGGTAATTGAACTGTATAGTCAATAGTGTTTGTTGCGTTTAAGCCTAATGCGTTTGCTATGTCACTTAAAGTGTATCCGCCATAAGGTAAAGCAGCATTTGTAGGATTCACACGTTTATTAATAGACGTTAAAGTTCCCTCTTGCTGGTTAATTGCAGGCATGTCTAGGTCGCATGCGCTCGCCCCACCAAGTCCAGAGATAGTAAAGTCTGCTTGTGTGTTATAACCTATTGAGTAGCTTCCAGCTTCATCACAAAGTTCATTAATAAGTGCAACACCCAAAGAGTTTGTTAATGTTGGAATCATAACAAGTTCAAATTCAGAATATTTTTCAATTAATGCAACTAAACGAGCACAATTTCTAGAATTTGGATGATTATATAAATCTGCTCCAACGATAAGAGAAAAAGAATCTTTTTTCTTAAGAAGTTTTTCTAAAGTTTCATCAAAATCATCACCCATACCTAAGATAGATACGAGTCTATTATCATCAATTTCAACTTCTTTACTTACTTTCTTAGGAACCATCTTAGATTTTTCTACTTCAACTTCTTCTTCTTCGCCAGTTTCTTCATTTACTTTCATTTCTTTAACGATTTCAATTACTTTTTCTTTAACAGTTTCAGTAACGGTTATAGTTTTTGCAGAATGAAAAGATGCTAGATACTCAACTATGTCAGTTGGTAGTTTTTCTTTGTCTGCAAAAAGGTCAAGGATTAAATAAAGTGCCGTTTCTTCTTGTAAAGGCTTATGGTTAATACTTACAATATTTTTACTCATATCAGAAACAACAGTGTCAGCTACTGGGTGGAAATAAAGTGCCGCACCTTTGTTTACAGTTAACGAGTTGTTAAGCGAGTATCTTGCATTTGGGTTATCACTTTTAATAGCTGTACCAACACTTACTATAAAGTTAGTGTTTGCTACAGTTTTCAAGTCACTTCCATAAAGAGTTGTTCCACTGATTTCTGAGTAATCATTTAAGAAAGTTTGAAATGATTTTGCTTCATCATTAACAAGCTTATATCCGTGTTTGTCTTTAAGTGTTTCTAGTATAAATGCTTCTTCATTTGTAATTGTAGAAGTAAACTTAATCGTATCTGCTTTTTTAAATGCTTCAATTGCCTTATTAAATGCTGTCTCATCTTTAGTAACATTTTCATTTTCATAATCAAAGCCATAACGACCTGCACCACAGAGTGAAACATAGTTCCATTCATTCATTACACGGTAAATTTTATCTTCAGAATTATCTACACTTGTATGTTTAACATCATAAGTTATTTGACATCCCGCAGAACAGTGAGAACATGTAGCTGGAACTTTATTTAATTCCCAAGCATTACTCTCATACATAAAGTCAGTATCTACAAGTGCTCCAACTGGACAAACAGCCGCACATTCTCCACAAGAAGTACAATCAAGAACATCTGTTCCATTAGTAAGACCAATAACAGACTTATTGAGTTTATTCCACATTGCATAAGCATCTTTAGGCATTGTTTCTTTAAATCCACCATCGAGTGCATCAGCACCACGAGCAATAGTTTTTAAAGAGTTATCACCAATCATATCTTTACATACAGTTACACAGCGTTCACAAACGATACAAAGACCCGGATCATAATGTAAGTGTCCCCAGTCATGAGAACTTCTATCAACATCTTTTACTGTATAGCTTTGTGAATCTACACCCATTTCTAAAGTATAGTTTTGTAGTTCACATTCACCAGACTGATCACAAACACCACATTGAAGAGGATGATTTACATCATAAACTTCCATAATTGCACGGCGTTCAGCCTCGATAGTTTCAGTTGTAGTTGTGATATTCATTCCGTCTTTAGACTTAGCATTACAAGCATACACTTGTTTACCATCAGCCTCAACTAAACAAATACGACAAGCTAAAGTAGGACTACAGCGTGTCAAGTAACAAATGGCAGGTATATAGATATCATTTGCTCTGGCTGCATTTAATACAAATTCGCCTTCTTCAGTTTCAATCTCTTTACCATCAATATTTATAATTATTTTACTCATTATATTATTCTCTCTTAATCTTTTTTAACTACGATAGTCCAGTCGACTTCGTTAAACTTTAAAGAGTTCATAAGTTCAAAACCTGACTCTTTTACAATGTCTGCTGACTTTTGAACTGATGTGAAATCACCAATTTCAAAAAGAAAAATACCTACTTCGCCAGCTTTATGAGTAGCTAAAAGCTCTTTTAATCGTGGTTTAAAACCATCTTTTAGGTGTCTTAAATCATATCTTTTCATATTAGTTTACATCCTTACTATCAACTTGGTTTCGCAGTCCAAATTCTAAGCCGAAAGTTACTTCGCTTAAAAAAGCAAAGTCATTTACTTTTCTTAAACTAATCATCTGTCAACCTCACCGAATACAATGTTTGTCGTACCAATAATAGAAACAACATCTGGAATATAGTGACCTGGTAATAGGTCCGTTAAAATACCTGTGTGCCAAAAAGATGGTGCACGAAGTTTGAGTCTATATGGATATGGTCCACCCTGAGAGTTTATATAAAAACCTAATTCACCCTTTGGTGATTCTGTTGGAATATAAACTTCACCTACTGGTGGTCTCATACCTTGTGTTACAAGTACGAAGTGCTGCATTAAAGAATAATTTTGTGTCATGATATCAATCTTTGGAGCTGAAATATACTTAGGTGAATGAGCCATTAAAGCAGTTTCCCCGTTCTCAACACACTTCTCATACATATCCATTGTTTGATAAAGAATCTTAGCAGTCTCTCTCATCTCTTCCATATAAATACGATAACGAGCAAAGTTGTCACCTTTATCAGAGTAAGGAACATTAAACTCTATTTCATCATAAAGCTCATAAGGTTCTTCCTTACGAATATCCCAAGCAACACCAGATGCTCTGAGCATTGGTCCACTACAACCCCATGAAAGAGCCATCTCTTTAGAAATTGTTCCAACTTCTTCCATTCTCATTAACCAGATACGGTTAGTATCAAGTAAATCTTCATAATCTTTAATGTTAGCTGGTAACTTATCTAAAAATGTTTTTAACTGAGAAAGAAAAGTATCTTGGATATCTAGAGGCACTCCACCAATACGAATAGCAGCATGAGTAAGACGAGCACCACAATAACCCTCAATAATATCCATAAGATATTCACGTTCACGGAATGCAAAAAGAAATACTGTCATGGCACCAATGTCTAGAGCTGTCGTTGCTAACCAAAAAAGGTGAGACATTAAACGGTTAATCTCTAAAAGCATCATACGAATAACTTTTGCACGACGAGGTACATCTACATCTATGAGTTTTTCAACTGCAAGTGCAAAACCATAGTTATTTGAAGATGAAGCAATATAGTCCATACGGTCCGTTGTCGGCATAAATTCGTTATAAATCATGTTTTCAGCCATCTTCTCCATACCGCGGTGAAGGTATCCAATA
This sequence comes from Sulfurimonas sp., assembly GCF_018698455.1. GTDB lineage: Bacteria > Campylobacterota > Campylobacteria > Campylobacterales > Sulfurimonadaceae > Sulfurimonas. Next base: position 38,471 of record NZ_JABIOQ010000039.1, read on the forward strand.
TCTGGATGAGCTTTTACAATTTGTTCTTGCTGTAGGTGAAGCATTAAACGTAACTGCCCGTGAGCAGAAGGGTGTTGAGGACCAAAGTTTAGTACTAGTTCGTTGTCATCTCTATCAAAAGTGATATTATCGAAAAACGGTGTTAATCTATTTTTTACCTGTGCCATATTTATACCACCTTATCTTTGCGGATCATCAACAATAACTGATGACTTTTTATCAAATTTCTTTACAAGGAAAACGCCACCTTCTTCTTGGTACGTTTGCTCTACTCTAGGTTCATTACCTGTAATCTTTGTTCCTTTTGGAACTTCATGACCAAGACGTGCAAAACGCTCAGAATCATATCTATCTACTTTAGCAGGATCGCGATTTTCTGGACCGATTACATCACGAGCTTCTTTTCCATATATCTTGTCTACTTCATACCAAGCAGCAAACTCATCACCTTGTAATGGGTAAGTCTTAAGAAGTGGATTTCCTTGCCAATCATAAGGCATAAGGATACGTTTCATAAATGGATGATTGTTTGCTTCTATACCAAACATGTCAAACATTTCACGCTCACTCCAGTCAGCTGAACGAAATAATTTTTCAACACTATCTACAGCTTCACCTTTTTTAATGAAGAATTTGATACGGATACGCTTACGTTTATTCATTGAAAGCATTTGATAAAAAATCTCAAAAGTATTATCTTTTGCCAACCAGTCAATAGCAGACATTTCAGAAAGTTGTGTATATTCTAATTCATCTCTCATTAATTCTAAAACACCATATATATCATTTGCATTGATATAAACTACCATTTGCTTCACTTGAATATATGCTTCTTTTACATCGAATTTTCCTTTTATAGCTGCTAAGTCTGCAGTAAAAACTTCATCAGTCTCAACTTCTTGCTTAGGCACTTGTGGCGCTACATAATATCTATCTGTATAGTAAGCTTTTGCTTGTACATCGTCTTTAGGAGTATAGGCTCTCATATTACATTAACCTTTTTGGTTTTTGTGCATTACTTGCTTTGTTCGCACGAATCTTCTTTTGTAAAAGCATAACACCATACTGAAGTGTCTCAGGACGCGGAGCACATCCTGGTAGGTATAAGTCCACGGGTATAACGCGATCTACACCTTGAACTGTTGCATATGTATTAAACATTCCACCAGTATTTGCACATGAACCCATAGATATAACCCATCTAGGCTCTGTCATTTGATCATATAAACGCTTGATAAATTCAGCATGCTTTTTAGTCAAAGTACCCGCAACTATCATAACATCAGATTGACGTGGAGAAGCACGAAATATCGTACCAAAACGGTCAAAGTCATATCTTGATGCACCTGCAGCCATCATTTCTATACCACAACAAGCAAGACCATAAGTCATTGCCCATAGTGAGTTTGAACGTCCCCAGTTAGCTACCTTATCTATAGTTGTAAGTGCTACTGGTAAACCACCATCTTGTGTATAATTTACTTTATGTTGTGCCATTCTAGGGCTCCTTTTTTCCATGCGTATACAAAACCAATCGCTAATAAAAGTATGAACATTAACATCTCAGCAAAACCGAACCAACCAAGAAGTTTAAAATCAACTGCCCATGGGAACATAAATACTATTTCAACATCAAATAGCAAAAACAATAGTGCAAATAAATAGAATTGTGGAGAAAGTCTATTTGGTTGTTTTGTTACTTCTGGTCCACATTCGTATGCAGAAAGTTTAATTTTTTCGTTGTCTTTCGCCGCTAGAGCACGACTTGCCAAGCGTGCGACTATTGTTGTCATAGTAAATGCACCAAATGTCATAACAAAAAGTACAAATACTCCAAAATATGGATTTGCAGTCACTATATGTTCCATATACCCTACCTTTAAAATCAAGATTTTTATTTTTTTGTTTTCCTATCAAAACTCTCAGGAAAAAACAGTTAATTGCACTATAGCAAAAAGTATATTAAATTTAATTGTATTTTTAATGAAGTAATTGAAGTAATTAAAGATGTCACTTATTGCAACACTGGAAATATTATTGCACTTATCTTATTATTTAGTTATAAATAATGAATAATTCAGAAAACTCTATTGAATACAAAATAGAGCGAAAAAGAAACATAATTCCAGTGTGGCATAAAAGGCTATTTGTTTAAAAAACCCATAGACTTTACTCCATCAAAATTTGCATCTTTTTCTCTGTTAATCTCGTCTATAAAAACCTTTAATGAGAAAACTGGTTCTTCCATAACCGCAACTTTATAAGCAGTATTTTTCACTATAAGATTTATCTGCCCACCAGTGAGTGAATGCTCAGCAAGTTTCTTAGAATCAAATCCTTTCTCATAAGGTGCACCTTCTGGCAGCATTAGTTTCCATAGTCTCTCTCTCTGTTCTTTATCTGGTTTTTTAAACTCTATTTTATAATTAAAGCGGCGAGAAAAGGCTTTGTCTATATTTTCAAGTAAGTTAGTTGTTGCTATAAGCATACCTCTAAAGCTCTCTATCTGCTCTAAAAATATATTTTGCATCTGGTTATGCATTTGATCAGAACCTGTAAGGTTTCCACTGCTTCTTGAACCTAAAAACTGGTCAGCTTCGTTAAGCAGAAGTATTGGCTCTGTTTTTGTTTTTTCACTCAACTCGTAGAATGTATCAAATATTTTACGAACATTTTTTTCACTTTCCCCTACATACATAGAAAGAATTTTAGAACAGTCAAACACAAGAACCTGGCGTTTAAGAGATTTAGCAAGAGAGTATGCTGTCATAGTTTTTCCAGTTCCAGCAGCTCCATAAAAAATTATTCTCGCATCAATACCACTTTTTTTATCTTTTATTCCCCATTCAACCAAACGAGATACTACCTTTTTATCTACCTGTTGCATAAGGTTATCTAGAGTCTCTTCTGTGTTTGTATGAAGGACCACATCTTCTAGGGAAGTCTCACTATCTACAAGTTCAAAGATATCTTGTTCTTCTATGAGAGCATTGAGTTTTAAACGAGTTACTTTTTTAGTTTTTTGAGGATGGATAATACCCTGTAAAACTTCATCTATGATATAAAAAGACCGAGATATTCCTCCAAAAGGGTTTAACATCTCCTCATAATCAATAATGTCATTGTTTAACAAGTTAGAACCCTCCTCTAAAAGTGAACGATTTTTAATACGCTCATAATCATCCAATGAAATCAAATCTATAAGAGTATTCATCTCTCGAAGTGGAGTTTCCGTAGCACTATATTCTTCACGGAGAAGTGCTATGAAGATGACCTGCTCTAAGCTTGACATTTTTTTCTGTTTAAAAAATTTGTCTAGTACAAGATTTTCTGATGTTTGAGCTATTCGTTCATCGATTCTTGCCTCAAGAAGTATAAGTTTAGTTTGAATTCTATCTATACCAAGGGAGTGTTCATGTACATTTTGACGAATAAGACTCATTTTTTGATAAAGCTCAATACGAAAAAATTGATCTTGCAAATATTCAAGATGATCGCCATAAGGCTTTATATCTGGTAAATCTAGGTCCAGTGAGCCATCTTGAAGTAACTTTAAAAATGCAGGGGTAAGTCCAACTGCTGTATTTAAAAGTTCCAAGGGAGTTACATCTGATATTTTAAGAGGTGTAAAACTTTGTTGATGAATCCATCCTAATTCTAAAAGGTTTTTTATATCTTTTAAATACTCAAGATGTGCATAAGTATCACTTTTATAAAGTTCACCTAAAAGCGCTAACACAAGAACATCCTCTTCGCCTTGCATATATTGTCTCGCTAAATATTGGAGAATATTTCCCTCAATGACACTACATTTGAGATGGATAAATATGTCAGATTTTGCTATCTTGTCTGCATTTAAAAAGTTTACTAAAGTATTCAAATATTTTCCTCTTTTATAATTAAATTATTTTTCAAAAGAGTATAAAAGTTCTATCTCTTCTTTCCATATAGTGTCATCTATAGTTTCAAGCACAAGTGGTATATCATTCATTCTCTCATCGTTCATGAGAAATCTAAAAGAATCAAGTCCTATTTCACCCTCACCCAAGGAATGGTGTCTATCTACATGACTTCCTAATGGTGGCTTAGAATCATTTATATGCATTCCCATAAGGTATTTGAAACCTACCACTTTTTCAAACTCATTCCAGGTTGCATCATAAGTTTCACGTGTTCTGATGTCATACCCTGCAGTAAACATATGACAAGTGTCTATACAAACACCAATACGGCTTTTATCTTCTACCTTGTCTATAATGTGAGCTAAATGCTCAAAACGCCATCCAAGGTTACTACCCTGTCCAGCTGTATTCTCCAGTACTGCACTTACACCAGTTGTCTTATCCAGTGCCATGTTTATAGACTCTGCTATTACATCTAAACAAACATCTTCAATAGGTTTCATTATTTCTAAGTTTTCTTTATCTGATTTTTTAATCTTTGCAAGGTGGCTTCCAGGATGAAAATTCAAACGATCGAGTCCTAGTTGCTCACAACGTTGCAACTCATCTATAAATGCCACTCTAGATTTTTCTAACTTTTCAACTTCTGGATGACCTAGGTTTATAAGATACGAATCATGAGGAAGTATATGCTTTGGAAGTATTCCACTTGCATCTAACATACTTTTGAACTTATCTATAGTCTCAGCATCTAAATCTTTTGCTACCCATTGGCGTTGGTTCTTAGTAAAGAGTGCGAAAGCTTTTGCACCTATAGCCTCTGCGTTTGTTATCGCGTTATAAACACCACCACTCGCCGAACAGTGTGCTCCTACAAATTTCTTACTCATTTATTTATATCCTTGATTTTAAATATTATACTGTTTTTTCTATCTTTAAAAAATATTTCTTTTGCACTAACTTTATATTTTATACTTACATAATCATTTTCTATATTTTGCTCAAAACCATCACTATTCTTGTAAATATTTTCTTCATTATATATAGTTTTTCCCAAAAGGATGTTTTGCAACAGCTTATCTGGATAACTCGCGCTTAGATACTCCGCGTTAAAAGTACTACGACTCATACAACCCTCATCTACACAAACTAAATAATTAATAGTAATTGTTTTTATAGATTTTCCTGCCATAAAAAGTTCTAAAGAAAGAGCATCCTCACTATATTGTAAATAACCTACATCTGCAAATTTTATTTTTGGTGTTTTAATGATAATAATCTTTGGTTTATTCTGCTCGTACTTTTGTATACTACAAGCACTAAAGAACAATACAAATGTAATTAAAAGGTATTTCATAAGGTTCCAAATTTTTTTAAAATTATAATCACTTTATGGTTAAAGCCAAGTTATAAAAATATCTTCTATAAACTAACTAAATTTTAGATAAAATATCTTTTAAAAAGGATATTTCATTGGATTTAAAAGCTATGTTAACCGAGGAAAAGATACCACTTCCTGATGATTTTTTCAAGAACATTCAAAAGTATAAAGAGCATCTACAAAAATGGAACAAGGTACACAACCTTACTGGTGCAAAAGATGTCACAACAATAGATGAATTTATTTATGATGCTGTCTATCCTGTAAGTTTTATTCCTAAAGTAAAAACACTTATGGACATAGGAACTGGTGCTGGATTTCCAGGGATGATACTTGCTTTTGCCCTTCCAGACACAGAGGTAACACTCGTAGAACCTCTAGTGAAACGTGCTAGTTTTTTACAGTTTATAAAAGCTGATTTAGGCTTACAAAATGTTACTGTTGTTAAAAAAAGAGTTGAGGACATGACTCCAAAAATATTTGACATGATAACTTCTCGTGCTGTAACAGACACAAAAATGCTTCTAAAACTAAGTGAAAATTTTCGTGATGAGTCATCTAAACTTCTTTTTTACAAGGGTGAGAAAGTTTTTCAAGAAGTAGAAGATATAAAAAATCATAAAATTATAGAAACAAAAAATAGACACTATTTACTTCTAGGAGAAAATATATGATATTAAAAGTCCTGCTCGTCATTGGTGTTATTACTATTGTATATTTTATGTTTTTTAAGAAAAAAAATATTTCTACAAGCTCTAAGAAAAATAAAAAAACAGATAAAACAAATGATATGGTGGAATGTGCCAATTGCTCTGTTTACTGCGATATAGATGAGGCCATACTTAGTAATGCAAACTACTACTGCTCAAAAGAGTGTATAGCGGAGGCTTCATAAAATGTTATTTTTTGGACACAGATTTCTTGAAAATGAAAGTTTTTATCATATTTGCGATATTGACACTATTCTAAAAACACCACCCTCGTCTACTCTTTTTGTAGATTTTAATGAGAGCAACTTAGACATCATAAAACACCTTAATGAAAATGGTATTTCATTCGTTTTAAGTGTGACAAACATCACAGAACTAGTCTATGCTTCAACTCTTGATGCAAAATATATTTGTATTGCAACAGAATTAGCAAAAACAGCTCAAAGCATAGCTGAAGATTATATGTTTGATGCAAAAATTTTAGTAAAGATTGAAGATGAAAAAGAGATTGAAGAACTTGTTTTACTTGGTGTAGATGGTGTTCTTTTCTCAAACGCCATCATAAAGATAAATTCTTAGACTACCTCGCGTTTGATGTAAGACTTCAAAGATGTTAAGATTTCATAGCTTATGGTCTTCGCACACTTTGCAACTTCTCTTGCATCCTTGAAAATAAGTAGCTCTTCTTTATTGCAGAGGAATGAGCTGTTATCCATTGAAATTCTTCCAGCAATTTTAATCTTGTCTGGAGTTTCATAACTGTTTGATAAAACTCTTAAAAAACCATCACTATAACCGATGTCATAATTACTCACACTCTCTTCATTCTTTGATCTATAAGAAGCACTATACCCAACACTTTCACCTTTTTTAAGGGTTCGTGTTGAAATTTTAGTACTGTAGAGTGATAAAACAGGTTTAAAGATTACATCACTTAACTCGTGAGAAAGTTCTAAACAGCCATAAGCCGCTATACCAACTCTTGCCATATCCTCATCAAAGTCATCTTCACGAAAAAGAGCTGCTGAGTTACAAGAGTGAAATTTTAAGCCTTTTGGAGCTTTTTGTTTAAGCTGTAAAAAACTCTTTTTTTGTTCTTCATAAATGCCATCTAGTTCATCAGCACAGGCATGATGTGTAAAAATAGCTTTAAGTTTTAGACCTTGTTTTTCTATACTTTCATAGGCAATATCTAGCTCACTCAAAGAGATGCCATTTCTACCCATTCCCGTATCTACTTTAAGCTCTACGAGAGAACCTATTGGAAATTTATGTATATTATTTATATCATTGATTGTGTAGTGTATTTTTTTACTTACAATTGTAGGTATATCAGACAAGACTAATATGTAATCAAAATACTCCTCAACCTCAGAAGCTTCTTTGTCTGAACGAACTACTGCTTTTTTTACACCATATTCATTTGCCAGTTTAGCTATTTCTATTAGTCCATGCCCATAAGCATTGTCTTTTAAAACAAGAGCAATTTTATTTATGCTTTTTGTCTGTTTCTTTATCTCATCTAGGTTATAAAAGAAGTTTTTCTTTGAGAGTTCTATACGAGGCATTATTTCCCTTGTATAGTGCTATTTTGATCTAGAGTAGTTGCATTATAATCTTGTGAGAGCATTGCACTTCCGCTCATTATCAAGTAAGTTGCAAGTCCAAAGCCTAGTGCTATTAATAGTATTCTTTTTATCTTATCAAATATATTCATACTGAAATTTTATCTAAAAAAGCTAATGACTTAACACTAATGTAACACTTTTTTACTATTCTATGAAAATATAAATTTAAAAGGTCAACTTATGAATAAAATTATTCCCTTATCTCTTGTAGTATTAGCATCACTCTATGCTACAGAAGTAGAACTTGCACCCATAGGTGTTGAGTCTACCCTAATCACAGATGTGGCACAAAATGCTCAAACCTCAGCAGATGTGGCAGCAGCACTTAGTGTTAATGTTCCCAGTATTGACATGTCTAGACGTAGTGGCATCGCTAATGATATTCTCATTCGTGGTCAAAAACGTGACAATATCAATGTAGAAGTAGATGGAACAAAAGCATATGGAGCTTGTCCAAACAGAATGGACCCTCCAGTTTCCCATATTTTAGCAAATCAAATAGACTCTATAGAAGTTACAGAAGGTCCTTATGACGTAACTAGCTTTGGTGTTATGAGTGGTGGAGTTAAGATAAAGACTAAAAAACCCACTAAAGAAGTAAAAGGTGAAATAAATATCGGTGCCGGTTCTTTCAACTATAGAAAGTTTGGAGTAAGTGGAAGTGGTGGAAATGATTTTATCAGAGTTTCCATAGCAGTTTCAACAGAATCAAGTGATCAGTATATAGATGGTAATGGCGATACAATTTCAGATCAAATTGACAACTATGGTGTTACTTCTGCACAACTTCAACCGGAATATAAGGATATGCCAGCTTACACTAAAAAAAGTGTTATGGCTAAAGCTTATATCACAACTGCTGAGGACCAAGAGCTGCGTTTAAGCATAACTGCTAACAGAAGTGACGATATTCTCTATGGTAATTCTAAAATGGATGCACTCTATGATGATTCAAATATTTATAGTGTTGAGTATAATATAAATAATATTAGCGATTCATACAAAAATATCAATCTTCAGTATTTTCACTCAGATGTTGATCATCCAATGGCGACTGACTATAGAATGGCTTCAGCTACAATGCCAACGATGAAGAGTTGGCTAACAACAGATATGGACGGTCTCAAACTTAAAAATAGTTTTGAAGTAGCTAGCTATAAACTTGGTCTTGGACTTGATACAAGTAAAAGAACTTGGGATGGTCAGTACTATATGAATGATGTAATGATTGTTGGTAATGATATAAATACATCTACAAATAGTATGGATAATGCTGTTACAGACAATACTGCAATCTTTGCAACAATTGAAAAAGCCTATGGTAATTTCAATATAAAAGCAGGTGGTAGATATGACTCTACACACATTCAAAGTGATGATATTACTCAGCAAGGCAATGACTACTCTGCCTTAAATGCAAATATATTTACAACATATAACCTTAACAAAGAAAATAAAATCTTTTTTGGTCTTGGTCAAGCTTCACGTGTTCCAGATGCTAGAGAGTTATACTTCAAACAAAATGCAAAAACTCCTAGTGGAACAAAGTTTGTAAAAGTAACTGGTACAGATGATTTAAAACAATCTACAAATCAAGAAATTGATTTAGGATACGAGGTAAACAATGACACTTTAGACTTTAAGATTAAAGCTTTTTACTCAATGGTTCAGGACTATATCTACTACAATAAAAGTTTAGCTAAAAATAATTTTGAAAATATTAATGTTACTGTTTATGGTGCTGAATTAAGTAGCTCTATATATGTAACTGACGATATTTCAATTGACATGGGGGCTTCGTATAAAGTAGGTCAAAAAGATGAGCCACTTACTACTCAGACAGGTACAAATATGGCTGACATAGCACCACTTCGTGCTAATATTGCAGCTAATTATGAGTACATGACTAATTCTATTGCAACTGTTGAAGTGCAAGCTAGCGACAAATGGTCTGAGTTTGACGAGGAAAATGGTGAACAAGAGTTGGCTGCATGGACTATTTTAAATCTAAAAGCGAAACATGCTATTAACAAAAAATTTGACTTTACTCTTGGGGTAAATAATCTTTTGGACACTACATATGCTCATAGCAATACTTATGCAGACCTTATTCTTATAACAAGTAGTGGAGCTGGTGATGATATCATGCTTATGAATGATCCTGGTCGTTATGTTTATGCAAATCTAGATTTCAAATTCTAAAACTTCTCTTTATATAATTCTCTTATATTAAAAGGAGCTAATTCATATCAAGATGCTTTGGAAGTTGGGTATATGGTTGTTGCTCTCTAGGTATTAAAGAACAGCAAAGGGACTCATCAATAAAAAGCTGAAAATTAGCTCTAAAATAATTTTAATTTTTAAAGGGCTTTTTTATCCCAAAGAGGCTAAAATCTATTTATGATAAAAAGAGTCCCAACTAAAAAAATATATGTAGGTGATGTTGCTATTGGTGGTGATGCACCAATAAGCACACAGTCTATGACTTACTCAAACACTCACGATGTTGCAGCAACTGTAGAACAGATAAACCGTTTACACTTTGCAGGTTGCGACATTGTTCGCGTTGCCGTTCCAGATATGCAAGATGCTCTTGCACTCAAATCTATTAAAGAACAAATTTCCCTTCCTCTTGTTGCCGATATTCACTACAACTATAAACTCGCACTTATCGCTGCTGAGTCTGTAGACTGTATACGATTTAATCCTGGAAACATTGGTGACAAGAGTAGAATAAAAGAGATAGTAAAAGCATGTAATGAACGCTCTATTCCTATTCGTATTGGTGTAAATGCAGGCTCACTTGAAAAAGAGTTTGAAAATAAGTACGGACAAACAGCAGAAGGTATGGTTGCCTCTGCCGAGTACAATATAAAATACTTAGAAGATTTAGGCTTTGATGACATTAAAATAAGTCTTAAAGCCTCTGATGTACAAAGAACTGTTGAGGCTTATAGAATGCTTCGCCCTAAAAATCACTACCCTTTCCACTTGGGTGTAACAGAAGCTGGAACGCTTTTTCATGCTACTGTGAAAAGTTCCATTGGTCTTGGAACACTTCTTCTTGAGGGTATTGGCGATACTATGCGTGTAAGTATTACAGGTGAGTTAGAAGAAGAGATAAATGTTGCTCGTGCCATTTTAAAAGATAGTGGAGCTATGCCTGATGGTCTTAACATTATATCTTGCCCAACATGTGGACGCATAGAAGCTGACTTAGTAACAGCAGTTGCAGAAATAGAAAGACGCACAGCTCACATAAAAACTCCACTCAATGTTTCTGTTATGGGATGTGTTGTAAATGCCATCGGTGAAGCAGCGCATGCTGATGTTGCAATTGCTTATGGTAAGGGTAAAGGTCTTGTGATGGTAAATGGTGAAGTTGTCGCCAATCTTGATGAGAGTGAGCTTGTTGATAGGTTTGTTGATGAGGTTGAGAAGATGGCTGGGGAAAGTAAGTAAAAATTATTACACTTCCTCTTACTTCAACAAATCCAACAACTCAATGCCACTAAATTTGATGTCATCTTGTTGCTTATCACTATCATAAATGGCATCCTGAAGAGCCTGTTTCTTTTTTTGCATCTCTAAAATTTTCTGTTCTATAGTGTTTTCTACTATAAGCTTGTAGACAAAAACTGCTTTTTTCTGCCCGATTCTATGTGCTCTGTCAGTTGCTTGATTCTCTACAGCTGGATTCCACCATGGATCATAATGAATTACAGTATCTGCTTCTACAAGATTAAGTCCAACACCACCTGCTTTTAACGAAATCAAAAATATATCTGCTTCACCTCTTGTAAACTTCTCTATCTCCTCTTCTCTTTTTCTCGTTGAACCAGTAAGTAATGTATAGCTAATTTTTTTCGAGACTAATTTTTCTTCTATTATGGCTAGCATTGAAGTGAATTGAGAAAAGACTAAAATCTTTCTATTCTCCTGTAGCAGCTCATCTATCAAATCTAAAAATAGTTCTAGTTTTGCAGACTCTTGAACCTTTTGAGCCTCTTGTATCTTCAAAAGACTTGGGTCACAACAGACTTGTCGTAGTTTTAAAAGTGCATCAAGTATTGTAATATGAGAAGAGCCCAAACCTTTAGTGCTAACTGCATCTTGTACTTTTTTCTCCATTGTTATTCGTATGGATTCATACAATTTTGACTGCTTGTCATTAAACTGTGTATATTTTATTATCTCTGATTTTGCTGGTAGTTCATCGGCTACTATCTCTTTTGTGCGTCGTATCATAAATGGTTTTATTCGTTTATTTAGCAGATTTTGTCTCTGCATGTTATGCTCTTTTTCTATTGGTGTTTGATAATAGTTTTTGAAAAAACTTATCGTATCTAAAAAACCAGGCATTAAAAAACTAAAAATACTCCAGAGTTCACCAAGATGATTTTCTATGGGTGTTCCGCTGAGTGCTAATCTATACTCACTCTTATAAGTTTTAAGAGCAACCGACATTTTTGTCTGATGGTTTTTTATTTTTTGTGCTTCATCTAAGATAATATACATAAAATCAAACTCATCGAACCTTTTTTTATCTCTTACTATTAGAGGGTATGTTGTGAGTAAAATATCATGCTCTTCTATCTTATCGAATTCTTGGAATCTATCACTTCCGTGCAAAGAAAGGACTTTTAAGTTTGGTGTGAATTTTTTTGCCTCATTTTTCCAGTTGGCTATAAGTGATGTTGGCATGACTATAAGTGATGGTTTTACTAGTAGATTCTTCTCTTTTAAACGTGATAAATGTGCTAATGTTTGTATGGTTTTACCAAGTCCCATATCATCAGCTAAAATACCCCCAAATTTAAACTCATATAAAAAGTTAAGCCAGTTAAGCCCATCTTGCTGGTACTCTCTAAGAGTTGCATTTAAACATTTTGGAGGTTCTACTTTCTTAATCCCCTTAAAATCTTTAAGTTTTTGCGATAATGCTAAAATTTCTTGGCTTCCCTTCCAAAGAATATCATCATCCATAAAGTCTAAAAGATGTGCATCAAAGGAAGAGATTTTAAGATTTTCATCCTTATCTTTTTTATCCACGAGTTCTATAATCGTATTTAATATAGGTTTAATCTGCCTAGATTGAACTTCTACAAAATGATTAGGCTCTACCTCTACATGTAATAGTTCAGGCATATTTTCAAAATTATCAAATTCCGTTATTATGCCACTCACTAAGGGGGCTATTGGTTGAGAAACCCCATTAAACTCAAGATTAAAAGAGAGACTAAACCAGTCATTTTTATCTTCGCTCTCTACTACAATTTCACTTGATGGCTCAAACTTCATGTTAAAAGTTTCATCCTCTTCTATAAGCCAGCCTTCAGATTTTAGTTTATCAACTTCACTGTTTAGAAATTCTTTCCAGACTTGTAGCTCTTTTTGGCGATTTGTACCTTTGAACTTTGCAACTAAATTACTATTTATCTCTTCAAGAAAGAACCCAAGAGAGTCGATTTTCTCTTTTGCTAAGAGTTCAAACTCTAAATCTCTCTGTATCTCTACCTTCTCATAATTTACTATTTTATTATCAATATCTTTACGAGGATAAAATTTTACTAAAAAATCTTCATATAAAAAATCGATTAAAAATGAGTTACTACTTAGGTAAATTCTAGCTCGTGGGGTCACCTTTATCTTTTGAACTTTAATGACTTTTGGTGTAATAACGTTTATATCTGGAAGAGTGTCTATTACTCTTGTGTAGACTTTCGCAATATCATCTTTGAAGAACTTAGGTGCCTCACTCATCTGCTTATATGTTTGTATCTCTATATCTAACTCTTGCATTGTATTTTTATCGGTATTGAGCAAAAAGAGGGGTGATGTCTCTATGATTTTGTACTCTTTATTTCTAAGATTAGATTTTAAAGTGTACTCGCCCTTGTAGAGTTTAAACTCAAACTTAACATTAAAAGTTTCATCAACAAGAGTAAGTGGTTCAGGATTGTGGTCGAAGTAGCACCTCTGGGTTGCTAAAACTTCTTTTACTAGAAGATACCCCAACGATCCACTAAGTGCCTCCATAGTTGAGTTATAGTAATTATTTGGAACAAATACATTTGCCATTTTTATAATATTTTCATCATCTTTATTTTTAAGTTCACTATAGGAATAAGTATTAGATATTCTTTCTATATTCAATGCCGCACCACGGCTTATTTTTCCATTTTTTAAAAATTTTGATTTGTAAAACTGAAGTTTTCCTGCCAGTGAAGATTTTACCCCATCGAGTCTATAGGTTAAAAAATTGTCACTCTTTAATTTAGTACTCTCGCTCTTTTGCAGTTGAGTGTTATGCATATCTTGCAACCATTTATCTACTGATGAGACTGAAGCTGCTTTGCCAAGTAAACCCTTATCTGTATCAGCTTTATGTGCAATACAAACTGCAGCCACATGCTTACAGTTGTAAGACACAGGACAACTGCAGGTTCCCTCAACAATATTCTGAAGTTGATACTCATAGTCGAAATATATTTCTATATTTTGAGAATAGATTCTTCCACTTCCACGAACACTAGAGTGTATGTTAAGAATTTCCACATTTTCTTCATCAAGGAAGAGCTCTTTAGTCATGGAAAGAACTCGTTTTTGAGAATTATACTCAACTCCACGTTTATAATATGCACTACCTAAACTATCTTTAATCTCTTGCAAGCTGATAAACATTAAAATTCACTTTTAAAAATATTTATTTTTTTATTTTAACATAAAAGCTACTCTTTTTCACCTATTTTAACTAACTCGCACAAACTCTCATAATTTTCTTTAGCTGGCTCAACTACCTCTTTTCTAGTCCACCTTAAAATAATTATGCTAAAATAAACACTATAAATAAAAGAGGGGCTTCTTGTGACAAAAAAGTATAAAGAAGAGTTCAAAAAGAAGTATCAAGTAAATTACATAGTGAAAGATTAAATAATGCAAGACAACCTATACAACCTAGCGTTTGAACGCTCCGTTTTAAGCTCTATAATTTTTGAGCCAGAGCAGTTTGATGAACTAAGTGTCGCTCTTAAGCGAGATGACTTTTACCTTCCTTCTCATCAAGATATTTATTCGGTAATGACACTACTTTTACAAAAGCAACAGCCTATAGACGAAGAGTTCATCAAAAAAGAACTTCTCAAAATAAAAAAGTTCGATGAGCAAGTACTCTTAGAAATTTTATCTGCTAACCCTATATCTAATACAAAATCTTATGTGGATGAGATAAAAGACAAATCTCTTAAACGCCACCTACTTACACTAACAACAGAAATAAAACGTGTGACAGTTGAAGAAGAACTTCCTTCTGCTGAGGTTATAGATATAGTAGAAAAAAAATTATATGAAATAACGCAAGACAATCAAACAAGTGACTTTAAAGACTCTCCTAAAATGACCCATGATACTATGAAGTACATAGAAGAGATGAAGGCAAGAGGAAACTCTGTCCTTGTTGGTGTAGATACCGGATTTGGTGAACTGAACCGTATGACAACAGGTTTTGGTAAGGGAGATTTAGTTATCATCGCCGCTCGACCTGCTATGGGTAAAACATCATTTGTACTCAACACTGTAAATTCACTTATACTCGATGGTAAAGGTGTTGCTTTCTTTTCTCTAGAAATGCCAGCTGAACAGCTGATGCTGCGTTTACTCTCCATACAAACTTCTATACCTCTTACACAACTTCGCCTTGGAGATATGAATGATGGACAATGGGCTTCCCTTAATGGGGCTATTGACAGAATGAATAGTGCTAAACTTTTTGTGGACGACCAAGGTAGTATAAATATAAACCAACTCCGTTCCAAACTAAGAAAACTCAAAAATCAGCATCCTGAAATTGAGATAGCCGTAATTGATTACCTCCAAATTATGCAGGGCGTTGGGACACAGGATAGACATCTTCAAGTTTCAGAAATCTCTCGTGGACTTAAGATGCTTGCTCGTGAACTAGAAATGCCAATTGTTGCTCTTTCTCAGTTAAACCGTGGTCTAGAGGCTCGTAATGATAAACGTCCAATGCTAAGTGATATTCGTGAATCAGGTTCTATTGAGCAAGATGCCGACATTATCCTTTTTGTGTATCGTGATGATGTTTACCTCTACAAAGAGGAAAAAGAACGTGAAAAAGCTGCTAAATCTGAAGGTAAAGAGTTTGTAAGTGAGTATGTAGAAAAAGAAGAAGAAGATGCAGAAATCATCATAGGAAAACAACGTAATGGTCCAACTGGTCACGTTAAACTTGTGTTCCAAAAGAAACTCACACGCTTTGTCGATGCACCTACATTTTCACATGCGGTTGAGACTGTTTATGAAAACATAGACACAAGTTCAGCAACTATAGACATACCAAACATAGATATGCCAGCCCTCTAAAGAGATATAAATATGCTAGAAAAAGTCTCTCTTTTTAACACAAAAAAAGACTTACTTCTCTTTAGCTCTCTTCTTGCGTTGCTTTCTTTTATAACTCTTTCCTTTGAATACTATAACTATAATAAGTTCATAAAGTTTGACTCTGCTCTTGTAAACGCGACAGTAATTAAACAATACACAAAAACAAAACTTACAAAAACTGGGAAAACAAGAAGTTATCAGGTTTTAAAACTTAAAAGCGAAGATGGCTTTTCATTCTATACGACTGCATCAAAAAAAACTCAAAATATACAAGGGAAAAAACTACAACTAGAACTTTATGCGGGTGATATAAACTTTTATGAGTACCTCAGTGGCTTTTATGGTTTTAGTAAAATACTTCATGTACAGAAGTTGCCAAGTCTAAAAGATAAACTCAACAATTTTATAAGCAAGCAACATACAAATCCACAAAATGCCTCTATTTATCAAGCACTTTTTACTGCTTCCTCTATGGATTACACAATGCAGACTCTGTTTTCTAATCTTGGAATATCACATCTTATTGCTATAAGTGGTTTTCATTTAGGAGTTTTGAGTTCTCTTCTTTATCTTCTTATTCGCTTCCCATACAAGTTCTTACAAAATAGATATTTTCCATATAGCAGTTATAAACGCGACTCATTTATATTTATAAGTCTAACTCTCTTTTCTTATCTTCATTTTTTAGACTACCCACCATCCCTAATTCGTGCATTTTGTATGTTAGTTATTGGATTTTTTCTTTACTCAAGGGGTATTAAAATAGTTTCCATGCAAACTCTCTTCGTCAGTATACTTTTTCTCTTAGCCCTACTTCCTAGACTCTCATTTAGTATAGGTTTTTGGTTGAGTGTTAGTGGTGTATTTTATATATTTTTATTTATGATTCATTTTAAACATCTTAGTAAACTCATGCAGTTTGTCTTACTGCCAGTATGGGTCTATTTAGCTATGCTACCCTTCTCCCTTAGTATCTTTGGAAACTTCAGCCTCTATCATCCACTCTCAATTATATGGACATCACTATTTACTCTTTTTTATCCGATATCCATGTTTTTACATCTCACAAATGCAGGAAGTATGCTTGATTTTTTACTCGATTTTCTGTTAAACCTTGAGACAGATTCTCTAAAAATCTCTCTCTCTGAGACATGGCTTATACTTGAAATGATTCTCTCTATACTGGCTATTTATAAAAAGGAGTCTTTATATATCTTGATTCTTTATAGTATCTCTATTTTTATATATGCGATTGATTATATAATATAATTTATTTAAGTCCCATTTTTGCAGGATTCAAAATATTATTTGGATCAAATGCCATCTTAATAGACTTAAAAAGGTTCATCTCTTCTTCGCTAAACGCCATACTCATATAAGGAGCTTTAGCAAGGCCAATTCCATGTTCACCTGAGAGTGTTCCACCTAAATCAATAGTCGCTTGAAAAACTTCTTCTATTGCTAAATAAGCAATTTTAACTTGTTCGGGGTCTTTTCCATCTACCATTACGTTTGTATGTACATTTCCATCACCAGTGTGACCAAAACATGGAATATTAATGTCATACTTCTCTGCAATTGCGTTAAACTTTTCAAGAAGTTCAGGAAGAGCTGCTCGAGGTACAGTTACATCTTCATTAAGCTTCTTACTTCCGTACACAGTGATAGCTTGTGAAGCGTTACGTCTTGCAAACCAAATATCAGCGGCTTGCTTTTCATCTTTTGCAATTTTAAATTCAGTACAACCATTCTCTTTAAAAACTCTCTGGATTTCTGAGAGCTGGTAGTTTAAGTCATCTTCTAAGTTTCCATCAACATCTGTTACAAGTAAAGCACCAGCATCAACAGGAAGACCTTTGTTATGTATCTGCTCAACTGCACGAATAGTCAGGTTGTCTAAAAACTCCATTGCAACGGGAGTAATTCCACTTGCCATCGTTTTATAAACCGCTTCCATAGCCACTTTAACAGTAGGGAAAATTCCCATCGCCGTTTTAGTCATTTTAGGTTTTGGAATAAGCTTAAGTGTAATTTCTGTTAGAACTGCTAATGTTCCCTCACTTGCTATTAAAATACCAGAAATATTATATCCTGCAACATCTTTAATAGTTCTCTTACCAGCTTTAATGATGTCACCATTTGGTAAAACAGCACGAGTAGCCATCACATAGTCTTTTGTAATGCCATACTTTGCCGCGCGCATACCACCTGCATTTTCACTTACGTTTCCACCTAAAGTCGAGTACTCCTGACTAGCTGGATCTGGCGGATAAAAAAGACCTACTTCTTCTACTGCGCGTTGTAAGTCCATGTTAATAACGCCTGGTTGTACTATTGCTACCATATTTTTCATATCTATCTCTAGGATTTTTGCCATATGCTTCTCAAAGCCTAGAACTATGCCACCAGCACTTGGAAGAGCACCACCAGTAAATCCAGAACCAGCTCCACGCGGTACAATAACTATTTTATGCTCATTACAGTATTTAAGTATTTCACTTACATCTTCTTCATTACGAGGAAATATAACAGCATCCGGCTCAAAATGCTCACGAGTTGCATCGTATGAGTAAGCGATTAAGTGTGCCTTATCACTGTAGATATTTTCACTACCAACAATCGATGTAAAATGTTTTGAATGTTTTGCGTCTATCATTTGAGGTCTCCATTTTTTGGGTTTGATTTTTTAAGTAATTCATAATAGTATGGTTCATAAGTCTCTAGCTCGTTACTTCCCGCACCAAACCAGTTTGCACTTATTTTCTCAAGACGAGAGTAAAAAGGAAGCTTGACACTCTTTTGAGAAAGTTCCGCCTCACTTACATTTAAAATTTTAAAACTGTTGATATCCACTGTAAAAAGTTTCTTATCTAAATAGATAAAAACCAAGCCAACACCAAGAGTATCTCCAAATTCATTAAAATCTTCTTTTAAAGGTGTTGGATGTCCATTTCCTGAAAGTTGTGTAGCAAATATATCAGGATGCACCCATTGTACTTTTACACTTTTAGTAATTCTATGGTATATCTCTTCACTCGGAGCTATCAGGAGTGCTCTTGTGTAAGCATATGCAAGATCAATACTATCCCCTACACCTACTTCCCATGTCCCCGTAGGAAGTGCACTGTTTTGTAAAACAGTAAAATCACTCATGATTAAAGTTGCAGTTCTAGTCTCTTTGTTATATGCAGTAACTTCTGCTTTTTTCAAGATAACTGTGTGTTCATCATCAATAGTTTTCACTACAAATCCACTGACTCCAACATCAACTTTATCCATCTCTGTTGTTATTTTGTTTGCTCTCAAATCGACTGACAGTACGGAAGATTTAGTCATAACTGCAAAAAGTTCTAATCCTAATAGGGTGAATAAAATTATATATTTCATCGCTCTTCTTTATGGTAAAATTGTACAGTATGCTACACTATTCATACTTTATGTAAGCGATTATATCAAACAAACCTCAGACTAAGCAAAAACTTGTTAATGTTTTAGAATTTTTAAACTAAAACTATAAAATTAGGCCTATATTTTTGATACGATTATTTTTATTTTTTCTTCTCAGCACAACTATTTTTGCTTCCAATGTTCAAAGACTTCGATGGGAAAATGGTGAAACATTTCTAGTTTTTCTAGAAAAAAACTCCCTTCCAGTAAATGATCTTTACTATAGCCTTGATAAAGATGAGCAGAGACTCACAGAAGAGATGCGTTCAGGAGTTCATTACCAAATTTTAAGAGATGAGTCTCTAAACATAGAACAAGTTTTACTTCCTCTAAACGATGAACTTCAACTTCACCTTTATAAAAAAAATGGTGAGTATAAGTTTGAAGCTATTCCCATCATTAGTACTAGTAAAACAGAAGCATTTTCTACTAAAATAATTAGTTCACCAAACTACACCATTATGAAAGAGACAGGAAGTAAAAAACTTGCACAAATTTTTACTGCAAACTTTAGAAATTCGCTAAACTTTAAAAATGATATTCGTAAAGATGACAAACTGGTAATGATTTATGAGCAAAAGTATAGATTGGGAGAGGTTTTTTCTATGCCAACTCTTAAAGTGGCTATGATAGAAATGAGAAAAAAGTTCCACTATATATATCTCAATGATGATGAAAGATATTATGATGAAAAAGCCCATGAAGTCGAAGGTTTCTTACTCGCTAGACCAGTAAGAGGTGCTCGAATTTCTTCATACTTTACAAAACGCAGATACCATCCAGTTTTACACAAATGGAAGGCACACTTAGGTGTTGACTATTCGGCACGTCGTGGGACTCCTATAGTAGCTGCTGGTCGTGGTCGTATTATCTATTCAGCTCGTATGGGAAGTTATGGAAATCTTATAAAAATCCGTCATGCAGATGGATACGAAACAAGATATGCTCATTTAAAATCTTTTAGACGCGGTATACGACGTGGTAAACATGTTAAAAAAGGACAGACTATAGGTTATGTTGGCTCAACTGGCCGTTCAACTGGTTCACATCTACACTTTGAACTTCGTAAACATGGTCGTGCTGTAAACCCTCTGAGAGTTGTGCAGGTAACAACAAAAAAACTCAAGGGCAAAGAGAAGAAAGCCTTTTTAAGACTCAAGAAAAATTATGATGAGAGTATAGGCCTTCATCTTAGTAATAATACCTCGTACAAAAAACCGTTGAAATTTCGTAATAAATGTTATATCCATTCACTAGAGTGTGTCAGTAATGGATAAGATTATAAAAATATCTAAACTCCAAAATCCAAACTTTGTAAAACCTATGCTACTAGATTACACACATAAGGGAAAGCAAAAAAAATGGGAAGCAGTTATAAGCCATGATAGTGTTTCCATACTTCTATGGCATAAAGAAAAAGACTCGTTTGTTATAGTAAAACAACTTCGACCAGCTGTCTTAAATGTACATCCAAGTGATGGCTATATGCATGAACTCTGCGCAGGCATAATAGATAAAAATACATCAAATATACAAATAGCTAAAGAGGAAGTTTTTGAGGAGTGTGGATATGATGTTCCATTGGAGAAACTCCAACACATCACTTCCTTTTACACAAATGTTGGTATATCAGGTTCACACCAAGAACTCTACTATGCAGAGCTTTGTGAATATATGAAAGTAACTGATGGTGGCGGTTTACTCGAAGAAGATATAGAAGTTATCTATATAAAGTGCGAAGATGCAAAAAAATTTATGTTTGATACCTCTTTGCAAAAAACACCGGGAATGATGATGGCGTTTTACTGGTTTTTTGACAATATAAAAGCACAGTAAAACTAGAAGTATTTATATAAATTCTAGGCACAAATGAGGAAGCATACTCTAGTATGTGACGAATGCAGAAACGACGAAGGTATATGAATACTTTTAGTTTTAACCAAACTCTATTGGGTCCATATCTACTTCTACTAAAGGAACTTTACAAGCGAGTATGGCTTTTATAAGGTCTGTACTTTTTTCACTTCTAAGTAATATCTCAAAGCGATATTTATCTGCCACTCGCTCAATTGCACATTTTCCAAAACCTACTATCTCTACATTTGAGAATCTTTGTAAATTGTCCTGCATTTTTCTCATTTCTTCTTGTGCTTTCATTCCGTTTTTATGTGAAAAAAGCAATCGACAGAGTTTTTTGTAGGGAGGGTAAAGACCCTCTCTGTATATCATCTCGATTTCTAAAAAGTCTTCATACCTACCCATATACTTACTAAAAAACTCTTCATTAAAACTCTGCACGATGACCTTTGCATCTTTGGCTCGACCACTTCTTCCTGAAACCTGTAAAAGTGCTGAGAGTGCTTTTTCTTTGGCTCTATAATCACTCATGTTGAGCAGGTTATCCATGCCCATAACTACGGCTAAAGTCACACCATGATAATCATGTCCCTTTGAGAGCATTTGAGTTCCAACAAGTATGTCTGTCTCTTTGTCATTAAATCGTTGAAGTGCACGTTTAAGTTTAGTCGCCGTAGTTATAACATCTCTATCAAACTGTTCTACTACTGTACTTGGTAGTTTTTCTCTTATGTTTTCTACAGCTTCTGCTGTTCCTAAACGCGAGCTACTCAAGTTAGGGCTTTGACACTCAGAACAGACTTGGGGAATAGCTTGAGAAAAATTACAGTAATGACATTTAAGTGAATTAGACTTTTTATGAAGACTTAAACCAACACTACAAAACGTACACTCGTAGTTATGCCCACAAGATTGACAAGAAAGATACTTAAAATTTGCACGAGTTGGAAGAAAAACTATGGCTTGGTCTTGTGCTTTTTTCGTCTCTTCTAATGCATCATATATAAGTGGGCTTAGTGATTCAACACTTTTTTCATAAATAAACTCTCTGTTGGAACTAAAGTGTCCACCCTTTAAACGAATATGAGGAAATTTCGCATAAGAAGTAAGAGATGGTGTTGCACTTCCTAGTACTACGTTAGCACCATAAAGCTTTCCCATGTAAATTGCCATATCTCTAGCATTGTAACGTGGTCTCGAAGAGGACTTATAACTATCGTCATGTTCTTCATCTACTACTATCAAGCCCAAGTCTTTTATGGGTAAAAAAAGACATGAACGCGGTCCTGCTACTATCTTTGCTTCTCCACTGTAAATCTTCTCTTGTGCTATTTTTTTCTGCTTAGGAGTGAGTTTAGAGTGCCAAGTAACTACACTGCCTCCAAAGTGCTCTTCGAGACGTTTACTCATCTGAGGAGTGAGTGAAATCTCGGGCATTAGAAATATACTGCGTTTAGAACTTTTCATCATTTGCTCAAAGTACTTCATATATATCTCTGTTTTACCACTTCCGGTGTCTCCAAAAAGCAAAGATACTTTATGTTCTTGTAAAAATTCTAATGCTTGTTCTTGTTTCTCCGAAAGATCAATAGAACTAGGATGTGTGGCTTTAGCCTCACTAGAGAGTACTAGTAAAGTTTCTGGTGAGTCTAAAGCCTCACATCCTAAGTGCTTAAACGCAGTCATCAAAGCTAAGGCATCACCTATAGAACAAATGTAATAAGAAGAAATAAATTTAGCGAGTGTTAACTGTTTATCAGAGTAAAAGAAACCACTTACTTCTAAAATTTCGCTTGTTTTAAAGTCTGGTTTTTCACAAGAGCAAAGCACAACTCCAGTTTTCTCTCTGTTTCTAAATACTACGGTAACTTTTGTTCCGGCAATTATTTTTTGTGAAGAATGATAAGTAAACTCGCCAAGAGCCGAGCCTATAATTGAGAGTGTATAATAATTCAATTTGAGAACATATAGAACTTAACTATCAATTTCTAGTATCTGTTCTGTTCTATAAATAATTGTTCCTGCAAAAATTATTGCTAATATCATTTTGCAAGTCCTTCAATTTAGTGAGAATAAACAATATCTTTTACGATATACACTAAAGTTGCTACAAAAAGAACTGTAACTATAATTAAAAATTCCATATTTATAACTCCTCCAAAGATAAAACTAGCAATACTTTTAAATAATTAATGTTTAATTTGTCAATTCATCACAAAATGCAGCAGTGGGTGATGTACACACAAATGTTCCCGCCCTATTCACAACACCATCAACAGTCGTTTCATTTTGATAATATGTAAAACCTACAGTTGTTCCAGCAACATTGTAATTATAAGTAGCTGTTCCAACTGCATCATTTCCCGTACTAGTCCAATGGCCTGCTGTCGCACTATCACTTAGCGCATAAGTAAGCACCCCACCAAACAACCCTGTACCTGCATTTAATACTATTCCAGATATAAAAGCATTGTTACCGGTAATCAATCTCGATTGTCTCTCTGTCATAATCCCTGAACGAATAGAAGAGATATCTGCACGGCCTTTAGATATCTGAGCATCTGTTCTCGTAGCTGATAGTCTTGGTATAGCAACTGCGGCTAATATTCCTAAAACAACTATAACGAAGACTAACTCTATCATTGTAAATGCATTTTTCTTGTGTATCATCTTATTCCCTTATTTGAGTTTTTCAATAAAACTTTCGTATGTGTCGTTCTCTCTATATTCTATAACATTAAAAGTATGCTCTAAGTCAGCTAAGTTTTTTTCAAGGCGCAGTATTAGCATTTGAAGCTGTTGCTCTGGAGTATTTGGTAGTATGAGAACAAATTTACTCTCACTGTATCTACTAGCTATATCACTATCTCTAAGTGTTTTAAGTAACGAGTCCCCAAACTTCTGTAAAATTTTATCTTGCTCTTTTTGTGTAAGTTTATGCTCACTATCTAAATCTTTAACATCAATTTGTAAAACGCTGAGAGCCGCTCCTGTTCTTTTCATCTGAGCACTAGTGTTTTTTAAAGTAGAGAGCATATAGTCTTTTGAATATAGTTTAGACTTGAAATCATATATGGCTTTTTTTCTTAAATTGCTAAATGCATAGACTCTTATGAAAAATATCAGTACTAAAAGAAACGCCATATCTAGTGCAAGGTTTATATAAAAAATATTGTAAATTCTACTCTGCTGTAAAATCAGCATGTTGTTCAAACTAAAGAGTATCTGCTTAGACTGTTTATAACAAGTAAATGATATTTCTTTGTCAAAGAGAGTATTTTCACTCCAACACTTCTGTAGTAAAGTATATTTCTGTTCTAATGGCTCGGCTGCAACATAAAACTTCTTTGTACTATGTGCAAGTATCCAAGGCCTTAAAACTTCAAACTCTACTGCTATCTCCTCTTTTATATCTCTCTTTTTTTTAAGACTATTCTCGTTTTGGAGTGTTAATATTTTAGTACTATTTCGTGCAAAACTGCTAATAACTTTTGTATCTTCAAGAAGTTCGCCAAAAGAGTTATAGGAGAAGTAAAAACTAAGTGGAAAAAGTAAAATTCCTAAGTATAAGAGAAGTGTAATTCTATATGATGACCAGTCTATACTCATGCTATGTTCCTTTGTAAATCTATTTTAGTAAACAACTGATGATCCTCTGAGTTTCATCGGGTACTCATCTGCATCTATAAGTGACTGTATGATACTACACTCTACATCTGAGTCTGCACTTCCGAATTCAATTATTACAGTATCGTCCGTCGCATTTGAGTCTATCTTCAATGTCACACAGTCTACAATCACTCCTGCCTTGATAATAGCACTCTTGTTTGGAAGACTTAAAGTAGCAAAACTCGTACTTACTAAAGCTGCGATGGAGTTTGACATAATAGATAAGTCAGAAACAGTTTCTCCTTTTGCTATAGCATATGAGACTATCTCTGTTGCCCCTGTCATGATAGAGCTTGCTGTTGAAGAGGCTTGTGCATCAGTTCTTGTGGCAGACAGCTTTGGTATAGCAACCGCAGCTAAAACTCCTAAAATCACTATAACAAACACTAGTTCTATCATAGTAAAGGCTTTTTTTGTTGTTTTCATAAAAAATCCTTATATTTGAAGTCACTTATTAAAGTCCACTATTGTATCATAAGTTTGATTATTTGAATTTTAAAGTTAGCTTAGAAGTCTGTTTTATAGGTAGATTCTCAAGCGAGTGCTTAAGAATAAGGATAGCTCCCATCTCTTAGCATGGGAGTAAATAAAGTAGTCTAGTATACTACGCCTGTTCCACCAAATTCATGTGCATGAGCAGTTCCAACTGTAATAATCATATTATTTTTAATGGCAGCTATATGTGCTCCAGCACAAACTGCATCAGTTGCTGCAGCTAATCCAGTTACACTCACATTACCATCAGCTGTAGCAGAGATTGAAAAACATCCTTTTGTAGCATCTGTACCATCATTTAAAAATACAGCAGTACCTGCAGTAAATGTTGTTGCAGCAGTAGTACCGCCAGCCGTTGTCTCAAAATGTACATTTGTAAAATCAGTCCACAATCCATTAAGAGTACCCTGTGAAGTATAGTGTGCACCTATGTCTGAAACAGCAGTTGCAAGATTTGTCGCCATTTTAGAAACACTCGCATCAGTACGTGTAGCCGCAAGCTTTGGAATGGCAACAGCTGCCAAAATACCTAAAATAACGATAACGAAGATCAATTCAATCATTGTAAAACCAGTTCTTTTCATAAGAACTCCTTGAATGTATAAAAATTTGGATTACACCAGTAACCTTAGTTTTCATTATCTAACTACTCTGATTAAAGTTTGCTTAAATCACCTCTATTTATAAACAAATGTCTTATTTTTACTTATTTTGAATTAATGGAATAAAAAATGCTTATTAACTTTAAATACAGACAAGGAGTGTTTATGAGTATATCACCTTCACGTGCAGCGGGACTTGCTAGTGCTGCTCTTGACTACCGTGCAGCCCGTCAAGATATGATAGCCTCAAACATTGCAAATGCAGACACTCCTAACTATAAGTCAAGAGATATTAGTTTTGAGCAGGCACTTCGTGCTAAACGCGAAGAGATATTTCATGATAACACTCAGCAACTCAAAATGGCTCAAACAAGTGATAAACATCTTGCCTTTAAAAATGAGTCAAGTAGTGTTGTACCTACTCTCTACTTTAGAGATGGTCACATGGCTCGAAATGATGGCAATAGTGTAGACATAGATGTAGAAACTACAGAGATGAGTAAAAACTCTATTATGTTTAATGCCATCATACAAGCTAAGAAAAAAGATGGTGCAATTTTCAAAAGTGTTATAGAAGCATCACAAAAAGTGAACTAGGAAAATAGATGAGTAATTTTTTAAACAGTTTTGATATCTCAGGTTATGGGCTTTCTGCACAGCGTGTACGTGTAAATACGATCTCGAGCAATATCGCAAATGCTCAAACTACAAGAACTACAGAAGGTGGTCCTTACCGTCGAAAAGAAGTTGTTTTTCGTGCTATAGACTTTAACCAAGAGTTCAACAAAGCACTTAATGCCACAACTAAAAGTGCAAAATATGAAGACCCTTTAAAGCTTGGCGAGTTTGGAAAAACTGTAAATCCTGCTATAATGAGTGTAATAGTAGATAAGATATCACGTGATGATGGTAAACCGAAGATGAAGTTTGAACCAAACCATCCAGATGCCGATGCAAAAGGATATGTTGCTTACCCAAACATTAATCCTGTGATAGAAATGGCCGATTTAGTAGAAGCAACACGTTCTTACCAAGCGAATGTTTCGGCATTTCAAAGTGCGAAAGATATGGCAAATGCTTCTCTTTCACTGTTGCAATAAGATAAAAGGAGAGTAATAATGTTTACATTATATAGCGATTACTTTTCTGGAGAAGGAAAGTAATTATGAATAATATTAACAATGTTTCAAGTGTAGGAACAGCAGACCTTCTTAAACAGAAGTCTAAAGCGGAACAAACTGGAGGGGAAGCCTTTGCTGGTCACCTAAAGTCAGCACTCAATGAAATCAATGAACTCCAAGAAAGTAAAACTCAAGCTGTAGCAGACATCGCAACTGGTCAAGTAAAAGACCTTCATCAAGCGGCTCTTGCTATTGGAAAAGCTGAAACAAGTATGAAACTAATGCTTGAAATCAGAAATAAAGCCTTAAACGCCTATAAAGAGATAGGAAGAACACAGTTATAATCCTCCATGATTAACAAAAATAAAAGTAAAAAAATATTCTCTTTATATGTCCTCATTATCGTAGGCTTTCTTATATTTTTAACTGTTATGTTAATTAATGTTCTCAAACCACGCCATCTCCCATCACAATTTGTTCAAGAGAGTTCACGTGCAGGACGAGGAAATATCATCAGTGCAGATGGTTTTCATCTTGCTACAACAAAAAAACTCTACAAAGCAGTTGTTAACACTCGCTATCTCGACCCTGATAAAAAAGAACTCTTTGTTGAACTCTTTAGCATTTACTCCGGTATAGACACTAAAACCATTAGAAAAAAACTCTCTAAACGCAGAGGAGTTGTAGTGTTAAGCTATAGTATTCCTCAGATACAAGCCCATTACCTTAAAACTCTCTCTAGAGAGCTGCGAAACTTTAAAGTTTTTATGGAACTGAAAAATAAAAAAACTGGACTTTACTCTATTCATGGTCTTAGTATTTTAGAGAGTGGTGAAAGTCGCATTTACCCTTATGGAAACCTTCTGACTCCCATTATCGGTTATCCACATAAAATAGAAGAAGATGGATATACCTTTATAGAAGGGGTTAAAGGTTTAGAGAAAAGATTTGATGGTGCTCTACGTGCGAGACAAAATGGTAAAAGTCGTGGTAAACGCGATGTAAACAGCTACATAATACTCAACAAAGATAGTTTTACAAAAAGTGAAATAGATGGACTTAATGTCAAACTTACAATTCCAGTAGCCTTTGAAATTAAAATAGAAAAAATTTTAGATAGAGCGAAAGAAGATCTCGATGCAAAAGAGATAATGTGTGCAGTGATGGACTCCAAAACTGGCGATGTGTATGCAATGGCAAGTTCTAATAGGTACTTTCCTAAAGATATTAAACGCAGTGACTATTCATCTTTAAACAGTGGCATGATAGAGTATAGTTTTGAGCCAGGAAGTGTGATAAAACCCATTACTTTTTCTCTTTTACTTGAACGTGGATTAGTTAACCCTTATGATTTAGTTAATGGTCATAATGGCAGGTTTAAAATAGGTCGAAAAATAATTACAGACGAACATAAGTTCGATTGGCTTTCTGCTGAAAATGTTATCGTCTACTCTTCAAATGTAGGGATAGCTCAACTTGCACAAAAATTATCTGGATATGACTTTTATCAAGGACTCCTTAGTTTTGGATTTTCAAAACCTTCCACCCCTGATCTTATTTATGAAAAAGTAGGCTCGCTACCAAGTCCAAAAAGACTTCAAAATGAAATATATAAGGCTACATCCTCCTATGGATATGGAATGCACACAAACCTTATGCAACTTATGCGTGCCTATAGTGCTTTTAATAACAATGGGAGAATGGTTTACCCTAAACTCATCAGTAGCTACATAGATGAAGTAGGCAAAGAAGATAAAAGTGCTTATAAAGAGCAAGTTCAAGTGATTAAAAGTGCGACTGCGCAAAGAATGAAAAAGATACTTATTAAAACAGTCAATAAAGGAACAGGGAAAAAAGCTATAACTGAAGGTTTGATTGTTGGTGGAAAAACTGGAACTGCCCATATAGTTGAAAAAGGTGTTTATGTTAGTAAATATAACACTGCATTTATGGGTTTTGCAAATGATACAAACAATAACTATACTATAGGTGTTATTGTTGTACAGCCAAAGAAAAGTCACTTTGCTTCACAGACTGCAGTTCCTGTCTTTAAAAAGATAGTTGATGTCATGATTGAAGACTCTTATCTAAAGCCAAATGTTATCAAGCAGACGAGTAGTACCTACTAAAACTTCCACTAGAACTATGCTATTACCTATTTCAACTCTTTTTGTAGCTTTAAAGTCTCTACTTAATATCTCTACATAGCTTATTTCTAGAGGTTCTAAAACCTTACTCATTTTTCTTTTTATATCATCTACTTGTACATCGCCTCGTGAGACCATTTTAGATGCTTCATATAAAGAAGAAGATATTTTCAATGCGTCTATCCTCTGATCTGCACAAAGGTATATATTTCTACTGCTCAGGGCGAGTCCATCACTTTCTCTCACTGTATCAACTGGAACTATTACAACATTCATAAAAAATTGTTCTACCATGAGGCTTATAAGGTTTAGTTGCTGAGCGTCTTTTTTTCCAAAGTATGCAAAATCAGGATTTACGATGTTAAAGAGTTTATTAACAACAGTTAATACACCATTAAAGTGTCCCGGTCTAGATGCACCCTCAAGCGTAAAACCTCTAATATTAGGAGCAAGTACTTTTACTTCATCATCCCCATATATCTCATCTGCTTGAGGTAAGAAGATGACATCTACTCCAGAGAGTTCGCATATTTTTTTGTCTGCTTTATCACGAGAGGGGTACTTATCTAAATCCTCTCCTTTTAAAAACTGTGTAGGATTAACAAAGATGGAAACGACGACTAATTCACACTCTTTTTTTGCATTTTTAATAAGGCTAAGATGCCCATCATGAAGTGCTCCCATTGTAGGAACCAAGCCAACTATCTTGTTTTGCTCTTTTAAGTACTCTTTTAACTCTCTTACCTTAGAAATAATCCTCATTTTAAGCCTCTATTTTATATAATCATAATTATACTATTTATTTGAGATATTGAATCTCAATCTTCAGTCACCTCTGTGGTGAAAACACAGTAAAATGGACTTTGTTCGTTTTACGAGACTATCAAATGGATCTTTATGGATAATTATGAATACACTGAACTTTTAAAAAATATAACTTTAAAGATGCACAATATAACAGGTGTAGTCGAACCAACAAAAATTCAAGCACGTCTAAATGAAATAGAAGAGTTGGAAAGTGACCAGGATTTTTGGAATGATGCAGATTATGCTGCAAAAATACAAAAAGAAAAAACACAGCTTCAGAGAAAACTAGATAAATTCAACATTGCTAATTCCGCAGTAGAAGATGCAACAGAACTTTATGATATGTCTAAAGAGGAGAATGATCAAGAATCTCTTAATGCTCTATTTGGTGATGCAGCTACTTTAGAGAACCAGATAAGAAGTATGGAGATAGAAGTACTGCTTAGTGGCGAGAGTGATTCTAACAATGCTATAGTCTCAATTCATCCAGGTGCTGGAGGGACAGAGAGTCAAGACTGGGCGGAGATGCTTCTTCGTATGTACAAACGCTGGGCTGAAAGACATGGCTTTGAGATAGAGATACTTGATTATCAAAATGGTGAAGAGGCCGGTATTAAAGATGTTTCTTTTATAGTAAAAGGAGAGAATACCTACGGTTACCTTAAAGTTGAAAATGGTATTCACAGGCTTGTACGAATTTCTCCTTTTGATTCTAACTCTAAACGCCATACATCATTTAGTTCAGTTATGGTCTCTCCTGAAGTTGATGATGATATAAATATAGTGATAGAAGATAAAGATATACGTGTTGATACATACAGGGCAAGTGGGGCAGGTGGACAACATGTTAATAAAACAGAATCTGCTATACGACTTACTCATATCGAGACAGGTGTCGTTGTACAGTGTCAAAATGGTAGAAGTCAGCATAAAAATAAAGCTACTGCTATGAAAATGTTAAAATCTAGGCTGTATGAGCTCGAACTAGAAGAACAGCAAGCTAAACAAGATGGTGTAACTAAGAGTGAAATAGGTTGGGGACATCAGATACGTTCTTATGTTATGCAACCCTATCAGCAAGTAAAAGATACTCGTTCAAATGAAGCCCTTTCAAATATATCTGCAATCCTTGATGGTGATATAGACAAAATGATAGAGGGTGTATTAATTGCACAAAACAAGCAGTAAATTATGCAACTACTCAAAGAGTTCTCGCTTGAAGATAAATGCTCATACCTAGATAATAAAACACAAACAACACACTATAAAATTATACATAATTGCTCGAAAGAACATTCTCAGGATTTAGTTGAGAGAGGCTATAGACGTTTTGGGAAGATGTTTTTTAGACCGATATGTCCAAGTTGTAATGAATGTAAAAGTATAAAAATAGATGCGAACAACTATATCTTCTCTAAGTCAGCTAAACGCATTATGAAAAAAAATGCTCATCTTAGGTCTTTTATACAAAAACCTACTCTTACTCAAGAACATATCAATATATTTGAGAAGTATCATCTACATATGAGTAATAAAAAATCATGGGACTACAACAAAACAACTGCAGAGCACTATTATGGATCTTTTGTTCAAGGACATGAAGATTTTGGTTATGAAGTTTTATATTTTATTGAGGAAAGGCTAATAGCTGTCGACTTAATCGATATACTTGAAGATGGAATCTCATCTATATATTTTTACTATGACCCTGAGTTCGCACATCTCTCACTTGGAAAGTTTTCACTTTACAATCAGATTAAGTATGTACAAGAAGCACAAAAAAAATGGATATATTTGGGATACTATGTAAAAGAGTGCCCTTCCTTATCTTATAAGGCAGAATATACACCATTTATAACACTAGATGGTAGACCTAGCGAGAATGAAAAATTTATCTGGACCTAAACCCCTAACATTTGTTTTTGCTTATTTCTTATTTCAAGTTTCTTTCTTTGTAGATCTTTTTCAAGTCTTTTTTCTAGTTTCTCTTTCGCTTCTTTGTCATCACGACGTATACGTTTAATTTTCTCTTCTTCTAACATCTTTTTTGTTTTATAGCGTTTTTTCTTAGCCTCACGGCCTGCTCTAATTCTATCATTCTTTTTTATAAGTTCTTCTAGAATTCCTGTAGAATTTATTTCCTCGCTATGATCTATGTAATAAGAAATTATTTCGTTCTTATTCATTTCTATATCAATCAGTTTATTATTAACTATCTGTAAAAAAAATTGACTATCTTCATTATCTATAGAATTTCTATAGCCACTTTGGATTGTACGTAACAGTGTATCATTTCGTTTAGATAATTCACGAAGTTTATCTAAGTAATCTCTCCTACTCACACCACTTACTTCCATTTCTAAGGAAAAACCCATTTTCTTAGTTACAATTATATCAGCCATATAGTCATTTATATCTTTAGAATAAATTTTAAAAGCATTCACTTGAGTCATGTGAGCTATTTTTTCATAATTATTATAAAGGATATTTCCTAAATTAGAATAAGGTTTAGGATTTACATTTTCTGCAATTAAAAATGTTGTAAGAAGTGTTATTATTAGTAATTTGTACATATTTACCCTAGATTTTTTTGTTATTATAGCAGTTTAACTGAGGATGATTGTAAAGAGCAAAAAAGGGTTGGCACTTTCATAAAGAAAGTACCATGCAAAAGTTAAGTATTAACCGTTACGTTTTTTCTGAATTTCTACAGAAACAGCTTTTGGAACTTCAGAATAGTGGTCAAATTCCATTGAATATGTAGCACGTCCTTGAGTAGCTGAACGAAGATCAGTTGAGTAACCGAACATTTCAGATAATGGAACGTGAGCATCAACGATTTTACTACCGGCTCTGTCACCCATTGAGTTGATTTGTCCACGACGACGGTTAAGGTCACCGATAACATCACCCATATTCTCTTCAGGAGTCTCAACTTCAACTTTCATCATTGGCTCAAGTATTGAAGGCTGAGCATTACGACAAGCTTCCTTGAATCCCATAGAAGCGGCAAGTTTAAATGCCATTTCATTTGAATCCACATCATGGTAAGAACCATCATAAAGTGTAACATCAACGTCTTCCATTGGGTAACCAGCAAGAACACCAGTTGACATTGCTTCTTCACAACCTTTTCTAACTGCTGGAATAAATTCTTTAGGAACAGATCCACCTTTAATAGCATTTGTAAATACAAATCCTGTATCAGCTTCACCTGGCTTAACAGTAAGGAATACATGACCAAATTGACCACGACCAC
>NZ_JABIOQ010000040.1 GCF_018698455.1 Sulfurimonas sp.
AGCAGTAGTTGTGCTTTTACCATGTGCACCAGCAACAGAGTAAACTTTTCTATCGTCAAGGATTTTCAGAAGTGCTTCACGACGAGCTAAAACTTCTATTCCTTTTTCTTTTGCGGCTACTACCTCTGCATTATCAGGGCGAATAATAGCAGAGTGAACTACTAAGTCTTGGTCTGTAATAGCATTGGCCGAGTGAGGAACAGTAATATTGATTCCCATTTTTACTAGTTTTTGTGTGATAGGTGTATCTTTTATGTCTGAACCACTTACAGTATGACCTTTAAAGTGCATGTACTGAGCTAAACCTGAGATACCTATACCACCAATACCAATAAAATGAATTTTCATATACTACTCCGTCTCTATCTTGGCATTATCTAGCAAAAGTTGTGCCTCTTTAGTAAAGCTTGAGATATAAAAAGTACAATTACTTTGAGTAAGCTCTATATCTGCTATCTTAGATATGAAATCGTCTAAAGAAATATTTTCTAAAGTAGCTATCCAGTGGAGTTTAAGTGCTGATGAAAATTTAGCATCATTTGTAAGACCACTTAGTACTTCAAAAAGGGCAGATGCATCTTTGATTGCTTCTTCACTGTAATGTTCCATAGCATACTCATAAAGTGCTCTAGTTGTCGCGAAATCCTGTACTTCTTGCATGTCCATTTTTCTATGAGACTCAAGAGCATTTGTAAGGTTTTCAAGTGCTAAGTCTAAGATGTTTGCATAATAACCATGCATGTCGTCTTCAGTAAATACTGAATGTGCTTCTTCTTCTAAAACATATAATGATGCAATATCTGCACTTTCTTGTGCTTTTAATATTTCTTTTTTTAAATCTTCTTCATTTCTAGGCATCTAAACATTCCTTAATTCTTTTAAGCGCATTTTGTGTTTTTACTTCATCTTCAACTAAGGCAATTCTTACATAACCTATACCAGGGTTTTGCCCTTGTGAATCTTCTCTTGCTAAGAATTCTCCAGGGAGTACTTTAACGTTGTACTCTTGATATAGCTTTACTGTAAACTCTAGAGCATTCTGGACTTTGAGCCAGATGTAAAATGTAGCCTTTGGCACATTCACACCAAGAATCTCTTTAGCAAGTGCAAAGTTCTTTTTATAAATCTCTCTAGATTTTTCTACATGAACTTCATCACTCCAAGCAGCTGCAGCAGCACTTTGAAGAGGAAGAGGTGAAGCACAACCAACATAAGTTCTATATTTCATGTACTCTGCTAATATTTTGGCATCTCCAGCAATAAAACCAGAACGTAAACCTGGAGCAGAAGAACGTTTAGAAATAGAGTTTATAACTAAGATATTTTGAAAATCAATATTACCGACATGTACCGATGCTTCAAGAAGTGAAGGTGTCGAAGTATCTGTATAAATCTCACTATAGCACTCATCATTTAAAAGAACAAAGTTATGCTTAAGAGCTAAGTAAATCCATTCTCCTAACTCTTCTATTGTAAGTGTAGAAGTAGTAGGATTATTTGGGTAGTTAAGAATGACAAGATCACACTCTGCTAGTTCTTCTTCATTGATAGTTGCTTTAAAATTGTTCTCTTCGTTGAGATTAAGATGTATAGTTTTTGAGCGAGTAGCAATTGCGGCTCCCTCATAAATTTGGTAGAAAGGATTTGTAAATGCCATGACTGGATTTATTTTGTCAAAAAGTAAAAACTGAGGAAAATTAAAAAGTACTTCACGAGTTCCAAATGTTGGAATTATTTGAGAATTATCTAGTAAAACATTAAATCTTTTAGAAAAAAAGTTTATCATCGCTTCTCTAAGGTTTTTTTCTCCACCCGTTTTTGGGTACTTTCGTAAAAGTTGAGAGTTCTGTGAGAGTGCATTTTGTATGAAAGTAGGTGTGTCAAACTGAGGTTCCCCAATGGTTAAGACAGATGGTTCATAGTTAGAATTTGGTGTGATATTTTGGAGTAAATCATTTAGTTTTTCAAATGGATAGGGTTCAAAGTTCATAAGTTTTGCCGTTTTTTAATATTAGTGCAATTATATCTAAAAAAATCATCAAAATATTAGCATTATTTCAATATTAACTGATACAATTATAATAACAATAAATTAAAGTGAGAATATTTTGAAAATAACAGTAAATGGTGAAGAAAGAGAATTTAACGAAGGGATAACATTAAGTGAAGTCTTAAAAGAGTTGTCTTTAGAAGGAAAAGTAATGGCTGCAGCCATTAACATGGATATAGTTAAACAAGACAGTTGGGATACACATATTCTTATTAATAATGATAAATTAGAACTCTTGGACTTTGTTGGCGGCGGCTGATTTTTCAAGCTCTATAGTTACTCCACCAATAGCATAATCTCCATCATGTGTGATAGAAAGGGTAACATCTAAGATAGAAAAGTTTTCGATTAGTTTTTTACTCAGAGCTATTTTTGGTGCACCTTTTGAGGTTTTGTAGATTCTTATATCGTGAAATGAACACTCTTTACCAATACCCGTACCTAAGGCCTTAGAAAAAGCTTCTTTAACAGCCCAAAAACCAGCTGCAGTTTTATCACTCTTGACAAGTAGAATTTCATCATTACACAGAAATCTCTTAAGACCTTTATCACCAAATCTCTCTATAAGTCGAGACATACGAGAGATTTTAATGATGTCTAAACCAAGCATTTATCTATGTCTTTTTTTAAATTACTGAATAACAAATTCTGAGTATTTTGGTAACATAAATTCATTGTTTTTCCCTGTATAACATTGTTTTGAGTATTTTTTATCTTCTTCAAAAAAGCACCAAGTCCGCTAAAAGTCCACCTATTTTTTACTTGCAAGTGGATAGAAAATCCTTAGTTAAAATTTTTTCTTCTCTTCGAATGTTTCGTAATTCTTTTTCAGCTTTTTTACTTCGTTTAAATAACTTCATTTTTTGCTTAACATATTCATCTGAACCATCAATCATTTTTGACTTTTCAATTATCTCATTTTGTAGTTCATCTATTCTAATAATTGCTTCTTGCATAAACTCCTTGTTTAATATCAAAGTTTTTTTACTTTAAATCTTCAAGTATTTTTTCAATAGTTTTTATGAGTGTATCAAGTTTTGTATCACACACAAAATAAATTTCTTCTGCATCAAGGTCAAAGTAGTGATGAGAGATTATATCTCTAATTCCTTTTGCACCTTTCCAATCTACTTGCGGATATTTTTCTAATAAAGTTTTATTTGTAATTTTATCAATGTTCTTTAAACTTTCTCCAATAGCTATTAATTGCATACAAATTCCATCCAACTTTTCCAAACCCTCTGGTGTATCCATAAAGTAGTCAATACTATCAACAATTTTAAATCTTTGCTCTACTGTTTTTGAAGCATGTAAAATTTGTATTAGTATCTCAATAATTAGAGATTTATCATACATATATTGACTCGTTATCTATTCTATTTTTTAAATAAGGATTCATCCTATCTCTAATTCTGACAATATCAATAGAGTTGGATAAAAGGATTTGAAGCTCTTCTTTAATATGTACTAGAGCAAACATATCAGGAGTTTTTGTTTTAATACAAATATCTACATCACTATCAGAAGAAGCTTGATTTCTAGCAAGCGAACCAAATAAACCAAGTTCTAAAATTTCATACTTTTTTATATTATTATTTTTATAGTTTTTAAGTATATTTAGTGTTTCATCACGACTAATCACAGCTTCTCCTTCTTTGCAGATAGCATTATTATATCATATTTATTACTCGTCTACGAAAGCTTACAAAATGCAATGAAGTAAGTCGTGGATGAGTCAGCAAATGGAGTGCGGAAGGTTTGTTTTTGTAAAAATTAAATTCCTAGAAATATAATCTCTCGTATATTTTTATAGAATAATACTTTTACATGCTACTTGTATATGCATTCCTAAGCATAACTTGGGAACGAGAGAAAAAGTGCATATTCAATCACATGTGTGTATCTTAATAAGGTATTGGACTTGTCCTAATCGAACCAACATGAGTTGTTACTCTACCATCAGCACTTGTTACAGTATGTCTAATTAGTGCATATCTATCTGGATCTGTTGTATATCCGTCAGCTACAGCAACCCAATATATCCCTGCATAAGTAGGAACACCTGAAGAAGTACAGTTAGATACAGGTTGTTGCGAAAATGTAAGTGTTGCCCCACCACTTATAACTTCCCAGCTACTTTTAAAATGTTTTGAATCTGCACCATAAAGTAGCATAAAATTTTCTTTCCAACAACCAAGACTACTACTACCGTATACAGCAGTACTATAAAACCAGGCACTAGGCATTGGTAATGGTATTAGTTCACAGGCATAATTAGTTGTATTAAAAATATAATCATCATCACATGATATAGGAGCTATATACTCATGAGGTAGTGTTGCATCTGTGTGGGATAATTTTACTATTTGTGTAACTGTATCTTGTCCTACCCAAGTAGTTTCAACTTTAAAACCACTACACCTAGCTTTAACCCATTCATTATTAACTTGATAAAGTTTTTTAGATGGAGAAAATGGATAGACTTCTATACCACTCATGAGGTAATGCTAGAATCAAATCTGTGTTTGACTGTAATTTTAGCTTTATTTAATTCTTGGTCTGTTATCCATTGAGAAGGGGTAAATATACCATTATGGAACTCTATTGCAGAAGTTAAATATTTATAAATATCCGTTTGTGTTATTGATGTTTGCATATAGTAATCAAATTTGTGAAAATCATCAGAACTGCTTTCTTGAGAATACCATTCAGGGGCATTACACATTGGTGTATCACCATCTGGGATAATTACTGGAGCACATGGTATTGTTGAACTTGAATCAACTATCGCATTTAGACCAGGCAGCCATTCGTAGTAACGCTTAGGATTTCGGACTATTTCTCCTGCACCATTTTTTACAGAAATTGGGTCATTATCATATGTCAGGTAAGAGCTATGTGGTATCTTTATATCCGATGGTGAAGCTAAACCCACTGTTATAAAATAGTCTCTCATCCAAGGAGTTATCCCACCAATAGAGTTATATGCCTTATTTGTAAAAAAATTACCTTCTGCATGAGCCAAGACAAGTACACCGTGTCCCAGTTTAATACTTTTTTCATATGCTTCAACTTGTCTTTTTATATCACCAGATTCATACTTTCTAGCAACATCTTCAGAAATCTGCACAGATGCATTCGCTCCTTTACCTACATAAGGAACTTTTCCCAATAATTTTTTAAATGCTAACCACCCAAATTTCGCACTTGGATTTTCATCGGTATATTGTAGCCATTTTTCAAAATCGTCTGCTATTAAACTAGGTGTTGTTGAGTGAGACCACTCTGAGCATTTAAGACAACGAACATACTGGATAAGAGCAGTAACTTAATAAAAAAATTAGACATAAAAAACCTTTTTTGAAATATTGATAACAGTGTATCAACTTCGCTGAATTTCTGTAATCAACTAAACTTTAACATAATAATGTCACATTTTTTTATTTTCTTCAAATATTACTTGCAATTTAATGTTTTGTTAATACTCTCTTTTTAGACTTAATAGTAAATATGGGTGCTTACTTTTCTACTTTTTCTTATAACTTACTAGATAATAATCAACTAAATTCAGCTTTAAACTTTTACTCAAGCCACGATGTATACTAATCATATTTTTCATATGAGAGAAGACTCCACCTTTTTTTATACCCTTGCGGTACAAGTGCGTTTGTTGTATTTTGAATGTGCAGATTTTTATAATTTTTGTAAGTAAATAGATAAGGTAAATTAGTTCTTAAACTTCTGTATGCAGCTCTGATTCTTGGATGAGTATAATGAAGTTCTCCGGTAGTTGAAGAGATACTTTTTTCATCTAAAAAATCTTTATAAATATCATACCATTCATCAATCTTTTTAGTTAAATTATTTTCAGTAGTGTGAGTTAACCTAGAAACTATTCTCTTAAGATCTTTACTAGCTTCTAGTTTTGGTCGCATGGTAATATATCTCTGTATAATTTTCTTTTGATGGAAGTGGCACATTTGTATTGGAATATCTTTAAAGGCTTTGTATAAGCCTCTTTTGCCATCTAAAGTCACACTCTCAATGATATAACCTCGCTCAATGAGTTCTTCTTTCAGATATCTGTAGTCTTTAACTATTTCACTTTCAATATGCTTCCATATAAGTATTTCTTTAGTCTCGACATCCTTGAAAACTAAAGTGCCAAGCTTGTACCCTCAAGGGGCATCTCATCTTTTCTCTTGCCATAAAAAGTTGCATCACAAACAAGATTTACTGCTCTAGGATTATGTACTTTAATATCAACAATATATTCATCTCTTTGTTTCACAATCCAGCTTATTGATCTAGAATATTTTACTGAAAGTTGTTTGAGTGTTTGTCGTTGTAAGAAGTACTCTTTAAATATAATTTCTTGTAGGTGTGCCGGTCTTCTTTTTGAGCTAAATGAGGTCTTACAATCTTTACAAAAATATCTTTTTATTCCTCTTCTTGAACCTTTTGAAATAACATTTTTAGATTGACAATTTATGCATATTTTAGAGCTTTTTTACAGCCATTTATAAATAAACCTTTGTTTACTCTTAATATACCATAGTTTGAGGTATATCTTAAGCACCCATATTTACTATTAAGTCGCTTTTTTTTGCTTTAATTTGAAGATAGTGTATCATAGGAAAACCCCTATGTAAAGGGGCTTGGAGGGGTTTGATGAAATTTGCTTAAATTAGCCTACTGAATAACAAATTCTGTAAAGTAAATAGCTCTAATATCACCATCTTTGATCATAGCATTGAGTGTGTCAATAATTTCGTTTGAAACTTTTGATTTACCTTTTTTTGAAGAGATCTCTTCCAGAGTTTTAGAAGTAAGAATTCTTATAATTCTATCGCGAAGAACAGGTGCTTTTGCATCTAGTTCTAAACTAAGTTCTTCTCCATCAAGTTCTAATGACATACCTACTTTTAGGAATCTTCTCCCAGAGTCACTTTTTAAGTTTACAGTAAAAGTATCCATAGGATAAAGTATACCTATATCGTCAAGTTGTCTAGTCCTATCGTAATTACTACTAGAAAGTCTTTTTTTAGGTTGACTTTTCTCTTGTTCTTGTTGCATATTTTGCATTGGTTCTGCATCATCACTTAAAAAAAACACGGCAAAAAGTACTCCAACTATAATAATGAATACTAATACAACAATAATAATTATCATTAACATATTTTTCGGTTTTTTCTCTTTTTCT
The DNA here is from genome assembly GCF_018698455.1 of Sulfurimonas sp. Lineage (GTDB taxonomy): Bacteria > Campylobacterota > Campylobacteria > Campylobacterales > Sulfurimonadaceae > Sulfurimonas. The sequence continues at coordinate 7,254 of NZ_JABIOQ010000040.1, forward strand.
CCTTCTTCTTTTGCTTCTGTTTCAGCCATTCTTCTTCCTTGAAATTATTATTTTATTACATATCGAATAAATAAGTTAATTACTTTAATTCTTAATTGAACTTATTATACAACTATAATGAGAAAAATAAACTTTATATTTAGAAATTTAATACCACTCTAATAGTTTTGTAACTTCATCAACTGTAAATGTCTTAATTGTTGATTTGGTAAGAGGTTTCTTCGCGACGAGTGCCTTTGTAATATTTTGAAGTTTTGCCTCTTTTAGTCTAGCATCAAGAGCATAAACTTCTCTTACGTCACCCACAAGAGAAACTTCGCCTATAAATACAGTTTCCTTAGATATGGCACGGTCACGAAAACTACTAATTATAGCGGCTAAAATTGCTAAATCTGCAGCTGTTTCAGTAATTTTTATGCCCCCAGTAATATTTATAAATACATCATATCCGGAAAGTGGAATCTCTAGTTTTCTCTCAAGCAGAGCAAGAAGCATATTAAGTCTATTGTTATCAAAACCAGTTGCTTGGCGTTTAGAGTTATTTGTGTGTGATTCTGAGACAAGTGCTTGAACCTCTAAGATAATAGGGCGAGAGCCTTCCATAACTACAGTTAGCGCAGAACCACTTTGTTCAGAGTTCCTATTGAAAAAACGTGAGGCTATATCTGTTGCAGGAACTAAACCTTCAGTTCTCATCTCAAACACTCCTATTTCACTAGTGGCACCAAAACGATTTTTAAAACCTCTGAGTATTCGTAACTCTTGTGAAGAATCACCCTCAAAATATAAAACAGTATCTACCATATGTTCTAGTACTCTTGGACCAGCGATAGAACCCTCTTTCGTAATATGACCAATAATGAAAATTGCTATATTTTTTTCTTTGGCAATTCTCATAAGTTCAAAAGTTGTTTGGCGCACTTGTGTTACTGAGCCTGGAGCAGATGCAATGTTTTCGGAGTATATAGTTTGAATAGAGTCAATTATTAGAAAGTCATAATGTCTATGTTCAAGTTCTATTAAAATTTGTTCAAGTCTGATTTCACTTAAAAGGTATAAAGACTCTTCGTTAGATTTGAGTCTATTGGCTCGTAGTTTTATCTGTCCGGCAGACTCTTCACCAGTTACATAGAGTACATCTTTTTTTGTTGATGCTATGTTTGAGCCAACCTTTAAAAGTAGTGTTGACTTTCCAACACCAGGGCTTCCACCAATTAGTGTAAGCGAACCTGGTACTATTCCACCACCAAGAACACTATCTAGTTCAGCATCAAGTGAAGAGAAACGAAATACTGTCTCATTTTCAACACTAGTAATACTCACAGCTTTTGAAGCGGTTGAAGTTGTGGATTTTGTTTTTTTTACAACATCTTGCTGGTGTTCATCAAGTTCTATAAAACTATCCCAAGCCCCACAATTAGTACACTTCCCCATCCACTTAGGAGTTGTTAGTCCACAGTGTTGACACTCAAATAGTATTTTTTTCTTTGCCATAGTTACATCTTTATATTTATTTTTACTCAATTGAGGGATTATAGAATAAAATCAGAAAAAGATTTAAATTTATGTCAATATGACATAAATTTAAAACAAAAGAGAGGTCTTAGAAGTAGGTTTTACTCTTCTTCCACATATATGGCATCGAGTAAACCATCAACAAATTCATGTTTGTTAAAAGGTGTTAGGTCTTCAGGTTGCTCACCAACTCCTACAAAAATTATAGGAAGTTCAAGTGCAAATGCGATACTAAAGACACTTCCACCCTTAGCTGTACCATCAAGTTTTGTGATGATGATACCGTCTATTCCAATCATCTCATTAAATGCCTTCGCCTGTGCTATTGCTGAGTTTCCTTGTGTGCCATCAATTACTAAAACGGTTCTGTGTGGTGCTCCAGCATGTGCCTTGTCGCAGATTCTATTTATCTTTATAAGTTCATTGGCAAGATTTGTTTGAGTATGAAGGCGTCCTGCGGTGTCAATAATGACATGATCAATTTTTTTACTTTTTGCAGAGTCTATTGTATCGAACGCGACAGCTGAACTATCATGACCTTGTTTGGAAGATATTATGGGAACATCGAGTTTTTTAGCCCAGAGAGTGAGTTGCTCAATGGCTGCCGCACGAAACGTATCTCCTGCCCCAAGCATGACACTTTTTCCCATACTTTTATATTTGTTTGCGAGTTTTGAAATAGTTGTCGTTTTCCCAGCACCATTAACTCCAATAATAAGTTCAACAAAAGGTGGATTAAACTCTGGTTCTTTATACGAAGTAAATGCAAGTGTAGCGAGTAGTTTAGAACGAAGTATTTCACGTGTAATTTTATCTTGGTATGTCTCGCTGAGTATTTTTTCAACAAGTTCATATGCAACATCAGCTTCTAGTAAAATGTCTTCTATTTCAGCATGAGTAAAACTCATTTTTCTTTTTGGAACTATTGTTTTAAGGGCACCAACTGTTTTACTGAGGGAATTTTTTATAAAACCGAACATTTAGTGACCTAAGGCCTTTTTTATATCGCTTTCTATAAACTCTTCTTCAGTCGCACCTTGATAGTAGTTTACAAGTTTTCCATTTTTATACATAGCCATAAGTGGAATACCAAAGTTTCGTCCAATTTTTAATTCTGTAGCGACAGCATTAATAATACGTGAATTTTCTGGAGAGTTAACAAGTGCATATTTTGCATTATAGTCTTTAGCAAATTGAACAAGTTTTGCATCAGCAATATCATCTTCAACACTGATTCCTAAGATTAGTAAGTCATCTTTATACTTTTTTTGTAGTGATGTAAGATGAGAAGCTTCTGCTTTACAAGGTGGACACCATGTAGCAAATATATTTAAAATAATAACTTTATCTTTTGCTTGTTTAACATCAAAACCACTTGCTGTTTTAGTAACTATATATTCTTGCTTATCAAGAGATGTAAGAATGTATTCATTTGTAGATAGTAAAGAGTTTGCATCTTCTGAGTCAGAACATGCACTCAATAGTAGTGTTAGAGTGAGAAGAGATGATATTAATTTTGCACTAAACATAGTTTTAATTCCTTTTAGTATTATTTTTTGCATATTTTGTGTAATATATGTGAAATTATAGCGATTAAAGATTAAATATGACTCTTAATAAAAGTACATTTAGACAAACTTGTTTACAGAAGATGAGAAGTTCACCCAAACATAATAGGCTCTATAAAGAAAAATTACTGAATAAAAAACTTCTTGAACTTTTAGAAAAAAGTAAAGGGAAGAAAATACTTTTTTATTATCCCTTAAAAATTGAAGGTGATATCAGAAAAACTTTAATAGTTATGAGAAGAAAGAGAGAAGTTTATATACCATTTATGCAAGGCGAAAGTTTTAAGATGGTACCATTTAGACTACCGCTAAAAAAGAAAAAATTTGGTATTTTTGAAGCGGGAAATACAGTAAGAAAAATAAGTAAAATAGATACAGTAATAGTCCCTGCAGTCGGGGTTGATGGTAATTTACAAAGAGTTGGTTTTGGAAAAGGAATGTATGATCGTTTCTTTGAGAAGTTACAAAAGAAACCATATACAATTTTTACACAACTAGAATTATGTTATACAAAAGAGTTCATTTGTGACAGTTATGATGTTAAATGTGATGTACTCTTAACACCTACAAAAGTGATTAAAAAAATATAGGATATTAAAATGTTAAACGCAATACTACTTGGTGGCTCTATAGCTACGGTTAGTGGTGTAATCGGGTTTCTCATTTCTAAAAAAATAACTAGTGCAAACTTTGAAATATATACGCAACAAGCCAAAGCGAAAGCAAAAGCTATTGACAATGAAGCACAAACACTTTTAAAACATGCTCACCTAAAGTCAAGCGAGATTGAACTAGAGGCAAAAAAAGAATTTGATAGTGCTAAACAAAGAGCTAAAGAAGATATGCATCAAAGAGAAGATGAACTTATCCGTAAAGAGCAGGCTTTTAGTCGATTTAAACAAACTCAAAGTAATAAGATAGAATCTGAATATTCTATAGTTAAAGCAAAAAAAGTTAATTTACAAAGAAATGAGAAGTCTTTGACTTCACTACAAGAAAAATATGAAAAAAAGATAGATGAAGCAATTCATACTATAGAACATAGTGCCGGGCTAACACAGGCTGAGGCTAAAACTATTCTCTTTGAGAAAGTGGAAGAAAAATCTCGTGGAGATATAGCGCATATAGTAAGAAAGTATGAGAACCAAGCAAAAGAAGAGGGTGAGAAAAAAGCAAACTATATCCTTGCTCAGGCGACAAGCCGTTTTGCTGGAGAGTTTGCAAATGAACGTTTAACAAATAATGTTCATTTAGATAATGATGAATTAAAAGGTCGAATTATTGGTAAAGAAGGACGAAATATACGTTCTTTAGAAACACTTATGGGTGTGGATATTATTATTGATGACACACCAAATACTATACTTGTTAGTAGTTTTAATCTTTATAGACGAGCTATTGCTACAAAAACTTTACAACTTTTGATTGCAGATGGGCGTATCCAACCTGCACGTATTGAAGAGATCTTTAATAAAGTAAGTAGTGAATTTGAAGCAAATATCCTTCATGAAGGTGAAGAATTAGTAGCTGAGATGAATGTTGGGGTAATGCATCCAGAACTTTTAAAGCTCATTGGTAGACTACGTTATCGTGCTAGTTATGGACAAAATGCTCTTGCGCATACTCTTGAAGTAGCATACTTAGCAGGTATCATGGCATCAGAAATGGGCGGAGACCCAGTTCTTGCAAAACGAGCAGGTTTACTCCATGATATAGGAAAATCACTTACTCATGATCATGATGGAAGTCATGTTGATTTAGGGGCAGAAGTTTGTAGACGTTATAACGAAGGTGAAGTCGTTATAAATGCTATTTATGCACACCATGGGCAAGAAGAGATTAATACTATAGAATGTGGTGCAGTCTGTGCTGCAGATGCACTCTCAGCAGCACGACCAGGTGCAAGACGTGAAGTACTTGAGAGTTTCTTAAAACGTGTGACCGAAATAGAAGAGATTGCTTCTTCTCATGCCGGAGTTAAACAGTCTTATGCAATCAATGCAGGACGCGAAGTACGGGTAATAGTAAATGCGACATTAATCAATGATGACGAGTCTATTCTAATGGCTAAAGAAATAGCCAAAGCGATAGAAGATAAAGTTCAATACCCGGGTGAAATTAAAGTCAATGTCATCCGTGAAAGTCGAGCTGTTGAGTATGCAAAATAGAGATTTTAGAATCTTTTAATGCAAAACTCACTATAATCTCGTAATTAATTTCCCACAGGAGCTTTTCTATGCCAGAATTGTTTACTTTTTTCGGTCTTATCACACATGACAAGACATTTATCTACATCACACACATGCTTCTTTCAGCAGGTATTGCACTACTTTTAGTAAGAGTAGCAATGAGTAACTTACAGTTAGTTCCAAAAGGTACTCAAAACATTATGGAAGCATACATTTCTGGTGTTTTACAAATGGGAACAGATGTAATGGGAAAAGAAGCGGCTAGTCGTTACCTTCCACTAGTTGCAACTATTGGTCTTTTTGTCGGTATCGCTAACTTAATTGGTGTTGTTCCAGGTTTTGAAGCTCCAACTGCATTTTTAGAAATGCCTTTAACTCTGGCTCTTGTTGTTTTTGTTTATTATAACTTCGAAGGTATCCGTAGACAAGGTGTTGTAAAATACTTTAAGCACTTCTTAGGTCCAGTATGGTGGTTATACTGGTTAATGTTTCCAATTGAAATCGTTTCTCACTTCTCACGTTTAGTGTCTTTATCTTTCCGTCTTTTTGGAAATGTAAAAGGTGATGATATGTTCTTGATGGTTATCCTTATGCTGGCTCCATGGATTTTACCAATGGTTCCATTTGCACTATTGACTTTTATGGCACTTTTACAAGCTTTCATATTCATGATGCTTACTTACGTTTACCTTGGTGGTGCTGTTACTATAGAAGACCACTAGGTTTTCTGCTATGATGCAAAAAGATAATTATGATAAAATCATAAGCTTTTTGCAAGGAGCATCTTGGGCTATTGTCCTTTTAGGTGCTCTTATGACTTTCAAATTTTTCATTCTTTTTGGTACATACCTCGCTATCTTTCTAACACTTCTGTATATTGTATTTTCACTCTTTTTCATTTTGGCTTTAGATGCATTTTCTGTAAATAAAAAACGGCTAGAAGAGTCTAAAAAACAGACAGAACTTTTAGAAAAAATCTACTCTAAAGAGACTAACTTTTGAGATGGTTTATAATATTGGTGCTGTGTGTACCGTTCGTCGTGAGCGATATAATTTTACCCGCCCTTGGGTAAATTATTCGCTCCTCGTTCTTGTTATAAGACGTACTGCTTCAGTGACTACTTCTGCACATCTTATAGAGTTTGCCTGTAAAATAAAGTGTTCACCTTTTACCGTGAAAATATCTATCTCATCACAAACCTTTTGCCAATCTTGTAAAGATTTACTTGGAACAAGTTTATCATTTGAAGCTTGAATATAAGTTGTTTTCAGTTTAACCTTTTGGCTACTAGGTTTAAGTTGTGTAATTTCTTTTAGTCTGTATTGAATTACACTTGGTGATACAGTTTTTATTGCCTTATTAAATAGTTCAATAACTTTCGTTTTTACAGAAAAACCTAGAAAAAATATTCTTGATAAGATAGTAGGTATTGGCAACGCCAATACTCTACTACTAGGGATAAACTTTAATAAGAACGGTCTTGGATTTTCTAAAAAAGTTGCAACTAAAATTAAAGATTTTAGTTGTTTTGGCTTAGAAAGTGCAACTTGATAAGCTATTGGCCCTGAAAATGATTCTGCAAGTAAAACAAACTCTTCCTCTGGAAGATTTTGTTTTACATATTCAATAAGCTCATTGTATGACTGTTCTTTATTTAAGGGGTAAGTTATGACTTGTATATCTATTGAACTTGGAAGAGCTTCAATTAATGGTGCAAATAGTTTTCCTGTTCCATCAAGACCAGGAAGCAATACAAGTTTCATTTTTAAGATTTGCCTTTTAGTCTTATAACGTTCATCGTGAGCGATATAGTTTTCCCCTCGGGGAAACTATTCGCTCCGCGTACTTGTTAGGAGCGTTTAATAAGAGTAACAACTTATGGTAAAGGCGCATGCTTAACCCAATATGATGCTGTTCCACCTAGCAAAGCCCCAATGACAGCTGTTGCAATGATGCTGGAAGTATCTAATTTTAAAAATATTCCCAATATCATTCCAAAAAATAATCCTCCAAAAAATTGAAACATTATTGGATGTTTGAATGCTTTTGGTTCAAACTCAGGAGCAGCTACTAATCCTAAAAACAATCCTAGTACAAATGTAGTTCCTATTCTTGGCCAATCTCCAAAATAGAATAACAACGTAAAAAAACTAGCAAATATTGCGAATCCGAATGATGAAAAAAAAATAACTTTTAACATATTTGTATTTAGACTCCTAACTATTTATTCAATCTCATTATAGAGACTTTAGCCTTAAAAACAAACAATAATACACATAAAAAGTGTCCACTTACAGCTGCCTAAAACTGCCTGATATAGGGGATATTTTAATTATTATAAAATTATATGAAGAAATATACTACTAAATCTTAAGAAAAAAGTGTGCATTTAATACTGAAATGTCCATTATTGGAACACAAATGAGTGTTAATTATTATATATCGGGATAAAAGGACATAATGTCCCTTGAAAAATAAATAACGCCAATAAGTATAGAATGATTTTTCTCGTTCCCATTGCTCAGTGTTAGGTAAGTGTATACTAAATAACAACTTTTAAAGCTTTCTTTGGTTAAAATAGATAAATTATAATTTTTATTCTAAGGAAATCTATGTTTGAAGTCGTTATAGGTCTTGAAGTCCATGTTCAGCTCAACACAAAAACTAAACTATTTTGCTCGTGTGCTACCAGTTTTAATCATAAACAAAATACAAATACTTGTCCAACTTGTTTAGCACTTCCTGGTGCTTTACCTGTTCTTAACCAAGAAGTTTTACAAAAAGCTGTTATGCTTGGAACTGCTGTTGGTGCAACAGTAAATCGTACTTCTTACTTTGACCGTAAATCATATTTTTATCCAGATAGTCCTTCGGCATATCAAATCACACAATTTTATACTCCAGTTATTCAAAATGGTAATTTAGAAATTGATTTCCAAGACGGTTCTAAAAAAAGCATCCGTATAGGTTTCGCTCATATAGAAGCTGATGCTGGTAAAAATATTCATGATGGTGATATTTCTAAGGTAGACTTAAATCGTGCGGGAACACCACTTTTAGAGATAGTAACGCAACCTGATATGAGAAGCTCAGAAGAAGCTATACTTTACCTTAAAAAACTCCACTCTATTATTCGTTACCTAGATATAGGTGATGCTAATATGCAAGAGGGATCATTTCGCGTTGATGTAAATGTTTCTATTCGTCCAAAAGGTGATGAAAAACTTTATACTCGTGTAGAGGTTAAAAACATTAACTCATTTAAGTTTATTGAAAAAGCTATTGCCGTTGAAGTTGCTCGCCAGAGTGAAGCATGGGAAGATGGCGTTTATAATGAAGAGATAGTCCAAGAGACTCGTCTTTATGACCAAGAAAAAAATGAGACTCGTTCTATGCGTGGAAAAGAAGAAGCAGCTGATTATCGTTACTTCCCTGAGCCAGATTTACTTAAGGCTGTTATTAGTGATGAAATGTTTGAAAAATATTCTCAGATTCCTGAACTTCCAGATGCTAAACGCGATAGATTTGTAAAAGAGTTCGGACTTAATGATTATAATGCTGCTGTGATTACTTCAAGTGTTGAATTGGCACACTTTTTTGAATCTATGATGGGTAATAAAGGGGTAACAGGTAAAACTGCTACATCACTTTTAACAGTTGAACTTCTAGCTCGTCTAAAGGGTGAACTAAACATAAGTAACTCACCGGTTAATGCTGTGAAACTAGGGTTATTAGCTTTGAGAATAGATGATAAAACTATCTCAGGAAAAGCAGCTAAAGATGTACTTGATTACTTAATGGAAAATGATGTTGATGTTGACGGTGCAATTGAGACTTTAGGACTAAAACAAGTTACGGACACAGGAGCAATTGAAGCTATATGTGATGAAATAATTGCTGCAAACCCCGAAAAAGTAGAACAGTACAAGGGTGGTAAAGATAAACTCTTCGGTTTCTTTGTTGGCCAAGTAATGAAAGCTTCAAAAGGAAGTGCAGACCCTCAAGCTGTTAACGAACTTCTAAAAACTAAACTAGGCTAGTTAATGTTCAAACACCTGATATTAGATGCTGCATATTTTTTACAAACATCTAAGTCTTATCAGGCAAATAAACACTTCTTCTATAATCTACTTGAAAACGATAAGTATAGATATAAAAAATATGTAGATATATTAATGATTTTACTTATCTTTATTAGTGTTTGTGTTTTAATAAGAGAAGTGAAATTTCATGTGAATGATTATTTACTTTATTTTAGTAACTATGTTATATCTATTATATTTTTTGTTGAGTATATGTTACGTTTATGGGTTAGTAGTAGTGTGAGTAAAATAATAGTGAGTCGTTCGGAACATGACAGCTTCTTATCTCGGGATATTAATCTTTTAAGCACATTTAGAGAAATCCTTAGCATTAAGTTTAAGTATATACTCTCTGTCCGAACTATTATTGACTTTATCGCAATACTTCCATTTTTTCATGAGTTAAGACTTCTTCGTATATTGATACTTTTTCGTGTTTTTAAACTTTTTAGATATGCAAAAAGCTTTCAAACTTTAGCAGGACTACTTACAACTAAGAAGTTTGAATTTTTAACTCTTGGAATATTCGCTTCTGTTGTTATATTTGTATCTTCAGTCCTGATTTATGTCATGGAAGCAAATAATCCAGACTCCCCTATAGATACACTTTTTGAAGCTCTTTATTGGTCTATTGTGACTATATCTACGGTTGGTTATGGTGACATTACTCCAACGACTACAGAGGGTCGGCTTGTCTCTATGTTAGTTATAATTACGGGTGTCGTAGTTTTAGCTTTTACTACTTCTTTAGTTGTCTCCGCTTTCACAGAAAAACTAGATGAAATAAAAGAAGTTAAAAATATTGAAGATATTGCAAAACTTAAAGATTATTATCTTGTATGTGGATATGATAGTATCGCAAAGGAAGTGACACGAAAACTAAGTCAAAGTGTTCATAATATTATTGTTTTAGATGATGATTTAGCAAGAGTCCAAAGTGCAAGAAGAGATGGACTTATAGCAATGAGTTACTCGCCAGGTAGTGTTGAGACTTATAAAAAATTGAACATAGATATAAAAAAACAGGTTAAAGCTATCTTATGTCTTCGTGAAGATGATATTGAAAATGTTTATACTGCTTTAACAGTGCGCTCTCTTGATAAAGATATTTTTATTCTTTCACTACTTATGAAAGATTCAAATAGAAAAAAACTTGAGTTTGCTGGTATAAACAATATAGTTTATCCTCAAGAGTTAATTGGTCTTATTACAAAAGAGTTAGTAGGTCAGCCTGCTGCGTTTGAAGTCATTCATCAACTTAGAAGTGAATATACAAATGTGGATATTGACGAAATTATAGTTACGACAAGAATAATACATAACTACCCAACAGTAGGATCACTTACAAAT
>NZ_JABIOQ010000041.1 GCF_018698455.1 Sulfurimonas sp.
TCAGCAAGTGCTTTAGCCCAGTACTGAGCTACGAAGAAGTGAGACGCTTTATTGTCTGGTTGACCAACTTTACGACCTGGCTCTTTGTTGTTATCTAGGTAAGCAGCATTAGCAGAATCTAAACCAGCAGTTAAAGCAGTTAGTTTCGCATCAGAATGCTTTTGACCTAGGAAACGTAAAGACTCAGCAAGTGCTAAGATTTCACCAAGTGAATCCCAACGTAAGTGACCTTCTTTAACGAATTGCTCAACGTGTTTAGGAGCAGATCCACCAGCACCAGTCTCATAAAGACCACCACCAGCTAATAATGGAACGATTGAAAGCATCTTTGCAGATGTTCCAAGCTCTAGAATTGGGTACATATCTGTAAGGTGGTCACGAAGAACGTTACCAGTTACAGCGATAGTTACTTTACCTTCACGAACACGTGCATTTGTAAAACGAGTTGCGTCAGTAACATTCATGAATTGAATGTCTAAACCAGTAGTATCAAATTCTTTTAAGAATGCATCAACTTTGATTTTAACTTGAACATCGTGAGCTCTTTTGTTATCTAACCAGAAGATTGTTGGAACGTTTTCAAGCTTAGCTCTTTCAACAGTTAAACGAACCCAGTCTTTGATTGGAATATCTTTAGTACGAGACATTCTCCAAATATCACCAGCTTCACATTCAAAAGACATCATTTCACCGTCAATTGAACCAGTTACTGTAACAGTACCTGCTTCAGCAAGTTCGAATGTAGTTGGGTGAGAACCGTACTCTTCAGCTTTTTGAGCCATAAGACCGATATTTTGCATAGTACCCATAGTAGCTACGTCATACTGACCATTTTTAACACAGTCTGCTACCATTTCAGCATGGAACATACCGTAAGTAGAATCAGGAACAACAGCAACACATTCTACTGCAGCTCCAGTTCTATCCCATTGCTTACCACCTTCACGAACAACAACTGGCATAGAAGCATCAATAATTACATCATTTGATGCATTGAAGTTTGTAGTACCTTTGTCAGAGTCAACCATAGCGATTGCTGGAGAATCAGCTTCAACTACAGATAAGAAAGCAGCTTTAATTTCAGCTTCTTGAGCATGACCAGCGATTTTTTTCTCTAAATCTGACATACCTTGATTAGGATTAACATTTAATTCTGCAAATGTATCTGCATACTTAGCAAATACTTCTGGAAAAAATGCTTTAAAACCGTGACCAAACATAATTGGATCAGAGATTTTCATCATTGTTGCTTTAAGGTGTAAAGACCATAAAACACCATTTTTCTTAGCATCTTCAATAGTTTTCTTATAGAAAGTATTAAGTGCCGCAATTGACATAAAAGTACCATCAAGAATCTCACCATCAATAGCATCAATAGTAGTTAATTCCTTACCATTAAGTGCGATAGTAACTTTTTGAGCTTTTGCTACAGTAACTGATTTCTCGTTAGCAAAAAAGTCACCCTTACCTTCCATGTGAGCAACATATGCTTTAGGATTTTCTGGGAATGCACGTAATTTGTGTGGGTTGTTTTGAGCAAACTTCTTAACAGCTACTGCTGCACGTCTGTCTGAGTTACCTTCACGTAAAACTGGGTTAACAGCTGAACCTAAACAAGTAGAGTATTTAGCTTGTGTAGCTTTTTCAGCATCATTTGCTGGGTTTTCAGGGTACTTAGGAATATCAAAACCTTGACCTTGAAGTTCTGCAATACAGTCTTTAAGTTGGCCAACAGATGCAGAAATATTTGGAAGTTTGATAATGTTACCATCATCTTGTAAAACAACCTTACCTAATTCTGATAGTTCGTCTTTAGCAAGACCCATTGCTGCTAATACACGACCTGAAAGTGAAATATCACTAGTTACTACTTCAACGCCTGCTGCTTGAGTAAACGCATTAACGATTGGTAAAAGAGAGTAAGTTGCTAAAGCTGGAGCTTCATCAATAACTGACCAGATAATTTTTGACATTTTGATTCCTTAGTGAAAAATATTTTATTTCATGATAGCATAAGCTTCATGGAATTTACAAATCAAATAATACCACTAAGATATATAATATTTGATTAGCTTTAATGAATATTTAGCTTATACTTATTATTTGTTTCATTTAGTAGCACGTTTTATATTGCTTAAATGTGTAGAATAGTTACGTGTAAAATCGTGAACATTATTTTTATTCTTCATAAAATAAAGGTAGTCTGTAGATAAAGGAAAGATGGCGGCCTTAATTGCATCAAGACTAACATTACAGACTGCTTGCTTTGGAACACCTCTATGGAGATAGGTATTAAAAGAACTTTTATCCTCACGAATTCTTTTAGCAGTTACTTTTACATGTGAATACTTTCCGTAGTTCAGGGTTCCATCCATTTGAAGCCTCATGCCTTTTTTTATTCTATTATAGATTACAGAACTCACTATGGGCATTTCTTCCTTGTTTGCGGACTCTTTTTGTATCACGGAGGCTATTGAAACATAACGAAACCATTTTAATTCATCATAGACTCCAAAAATCTTAAGAGATAACTCTTTCATTTTAACAAGTGATACTTTTAGTAGCAGTTGAATAAGTTTATGTTCAGTAATGCCAACTGGTATACTGTATGTATCTGGTACAAACATACCTTCCCTAGCATTGACCTGCACTTTAAATTCCCTCTGAAGTAGAGTTCTATCTAGTTTTAAGTTATGAGCTAATTGATTTAAAAATATGTAACTCGTTTCACCTGGGACTAATGTTACATTTTGTAGTGCAGCTTTTTGTCTAGTTAGTTTATATAAAAAGTCTGCTTTTGTATTATCTGTTTCAAACATATCTATCCAGCCACTCTGTGGATAACCAATGAGCCTCAAAACAAAAGAGTCAAGTTTGTTTACATCATACCTTTCATTCTGCATTTGTGTTATAATTGTATTTATAGAACCTTTTTGTATATAAAGTACTCTTGGTGTTTTAATTGGCTTATTTAGGTAGTACATGAACGATAACATTATTATTAATATTATTTCAAAGACATACTTTATAATTATCAGTTTTTTTGTTTTCATTTTTTCTTTAGTCTTTATCTTTTTTATTATTTTACAAAATGGTCTACTAATAGACGAGTTCTCTTCTTCGAATGTTCACATCGAGCAATTATACATTAAATGGAATAAGAAACTAGACTTATCTATCAAAGAACTTAGTGTATCACAGAAAGAAGGTTCCTTTAACCTAAGTCGCAAAACAGTTGAAAATTACTTTACCATACTTTCACAAGTAACAAATTATTTTGACTCTATAATTATTGATAACCTTAATATTGCTAATTCAAATATTGCTTTTAAATATAAACAAGGTGAACTCGGCTTTATTAGAAGTAATTCTAACTCCTTAAATTTTGACTCTATTTTAAATATTACTAACAATGAATTGCACTTAAATATAAAGCAATTTAATTATGATGAAACTAAGATCTTAATAACTGGAAATATCGACTGTAATACTTCATCACTTACACTTTCTACTAATCTAAAAATAAATATTCATGAAGATGTAGAACTAGATTTTTCCTCAATAACTACACCTCTTAATACCACTTATGAAATAAAGAGTAAAAAGGACATAAGAGAACTTAAAAATTTAGTCAAAATGGCAAATGTTCCAAAAGAAGTTTATTATTGGATTTACGAGGCGATAGACATGTCTAGTGTTGAAGTTAAAAAATTATCTGGATTTATATTACATGATGAAATTATGAGTGCCTACAAGAATATTAATTTTTATGGGGTTATAAAAAATCTCAACTATACATATAATAAAAATCTTGATTCAATACATACAACAGAAACAATCTTAGAATTTAAAAATGGAATACTATTCATATACCCACAAAATTCTTATTCTAATAGTGTAGAACTTAAGAAAAGTTGGTTGAAAATAGATTTCACAAAACAAGAGGAACTATTAACTCTTAATCTTCTTTTTGATGGGATGCTTGATAAGGCTATGTTAAATGTTTTACATACCTATAAAATTGATTTACCATTTTTACAAAACAGTGGATCAGTAAAAACTGACTTGAAAATTACAGTTGGATTGAGAAATATTAATGTTAATGCCAATGGGAGTTTTTTTACACAAAAAGCAAATTTTAATTATCTTGGTTTAGATCTTGATTTGTCTAATGCACATATAAACCTTAGTAACTATGATGTAACCATTAATAATATGCAGGCTAAATACAAAGGTATTGCGGATGCTAATGTAAGTGTAATTTATAATGCACATTCATCAAAAGGCAAAATTAAATTTAAGTTAGACAAGCTTCAATTTAAGGATCAATTGTCATTAGATACTCAAAAGAAAAGTCTTTATGCTGTATACAGCATCGCTCCAGATGGTGATACTATTTCTGTTGAAAAATCATCTTGGAAATTTAAAAGTAAACTCATATCTCTAGAAAAAATTCTTGTAAATATTGACTTAGATAAACTTTTATTTGACTTTCCAACAGTATCTTTTTCTTATTCAGATATTGCCTCTGGATTTTTATCAGGGATGCTAAACTTAAAAGATACTAATTTAGACTTAAATATTGATCTTCTAAAGCTATCATATCATGGATTAAAGCTCACTCAGTCAAACACACCCCTTAAAGTGAACTATAAAGATACGCTCTCTATCAGCTCTACTGAAAACATTTACTTTAGCTTAAGTGGCACAGAATGTATAGCCGAAGCCTTCAAGATTAAAGCAGATGACAAAAGTGCTTCATTAAATGCCAAAACACTTCACATTGGAGAATATGCTTCGACTAATATTTTTGCAAAGTACAACTTTGACACAGAAACTTCTCATCTAAGTTTAAATAACTTTCTTCTTACTAATCCAAATACAAAAAAAATATTATATAAAAATAAAAAAATATATTTATCCCTTAAAGAAAACAACAACTCTCTTATAGTGAATTCAGTAGAATTAGACACTAAGTTTATATCAAATAAACTAGGATGGGAACTCTCTTTAAATTCGCTAGAAGATATTAAACATAATTCACCTATTTTACAAAAATTCAATATTTCTGATGGGAGAATAACTCTCTTTAAGCAAGTAAAAGATAAACATGTGAATTTTCTAGCGCACATAATCTATCCATATAAGGTTTTACTTCACAATAAGAAACCAACATCTAAATATACTATTAATGGTACTCTTTATAAAAAAAGACTAAAAGCAAAAATAAATAAGCAGGTAAAAGTAGACATAAATGATGACATAGATATAAAGATATATAATAGTGGCCTTAATATTAGTGAACTTTTGAGAGCTACTAAAGAGTTACACCTAAAAGATTCAAACAGTACAACTAGTATAACTGCTCATGCTGAAAATTCTTTTATTTATCTTAGTGATAACAGAAAGATACTCTCAGACACTATAGATGTCCAATATTATAATAATATTATAACAGCTCAACTAAAACATAAAAAAGCTCTTGCTGGATTTAGATTGGAAGAGAATAAATTTCATCTTTATGGTAAAGATTTTAATGACAATTTTATATCTAAACTCTTCTATCTTTCTAAGTTCAAAGGGGGAAGTTTAGACTTCTCTGCTAGTGGTAATATCGATGAATATCAAGGTACAATGTATCTTAAAGATACAGTAATAATAGACTATAAAATACTCAATAATATACTTGCTTTTATTAATACCGTTCCATCTCTCATTACATTTTCACTACCTGGATACAGTACGAATGGACTTTATACAGACACAGCCTATCTTCGTTTTAATACAAAAAATAATCTTATCCATCTTTCTGATATATATTTAGATTCTAAAGAAATAGACATAGTTGGTAAAGGAATCATTAATATAGAGAAAGAGACTTTAGATGTAGACTTAAATCTTCAAACAGACTTAGGGAGTAAACTTTCTCAGGTTCCTGTCGTAGGATACATTATATTTGATGAAAAAAGTATCTCAACCACATTAAATATAGATGGAAGTTTAAGTAATCCATCAGTAAAATCTCTTATTGCAAAAGAAATTATAGTGGCACCGATAAATATTATAAAAAGGACTTTACTTTTACCCTACAAAATTTTCCAGGATTTAAAGAGGTAATAGTAAATTACTCGTTTCTTAAAACAGTTAATATATCAACTTCACTAGCTTTTTTCGCTGGATAATATGAAGAAGCAAGTACTATTAAAAATGCTCCGGAAACTATTAATATAAAATCAAGAAAGCTTAAATCCAAAGGAAGTGTTGATGTTGGATAGACATCTTTTGGAAGAGATATTATATCAAATGTTCCCAAGATCCATATACCACTTAAACCAAGAGTCACACCACAAAGAATCCCGCCAATACCAATAATAGTTCCAAGATAAAGAAATATTTTTTTAATTTCAAGTGTTGAGGCACCAAGAGATAAGAGAAGTGCTATTTCCCCTCTTCTATTCATAACATTCATCAATAATGATGAAATAATATTTATAGATGCAATAAGAATAATAAGCATTAATACAATAAATAAAGAAGCTTTTTCCATCTCTAAGGCAGCAAAGAAGTTTAAATTGTCTTCCCACCAGCCTTTAACTGAAACACCAGATGGTAAGAACTTACTAATTGCTTCTATATCATTGTGGGGATCTGCAGAGTATATATGTATCCCGTCATACATGTTACTTGGCATATGAAGTAAAGTCTGAAGTGCCTCAAGTGTTGTATAACTATACACTTTATCATAAGTAGACAGACCTGAGTCAAAAACCGATTTTACTTTGAATCGCTTCAGCTTAGGTGTAATAGAAAGTCCGCCCGGTTCTGTACTTGTAAAGATATACATAAGTTTGTCATTTTGTGTAAGATGAAATTCATTCTTTAATGTTTTACCAATAAGTACATCAAATTTATTAAATTTTACATCTTTAATAGCCTTACTTAAAACACTATTTACAAAATACTCATCTTTAAAGTTTACACCAAAAAGATAAGCACCTTCTAGTTTAGAACCACTACGCACCATAACAGATGATTGAACATATGGACTGAATTTTAAGTCTGGAAATTTTTCTTCTAAGTCTATAAGTAAGGATTTGTTTACATTACCATAGAATACAGGCAGTATTGTCAATGGATAATTCATAATAGTTAGTTTCTTTTTAAACTCTTTGTCAAAACCATTCATTAAAGCCATAGCAATGAGTAAAACCATAACACCAAGGGTAATACCCAAGAATGCTAAAAGAGCAGAAAGAAAGATAAATGGCTGTTCTTTGTCAAATCTTAAAAATCTTTTGACTAAATAAGGAACTATTGATTTTTTCAAGAAGCAAAAGCACCTTTTTTAGGACCGCTTTTACCACAGCATTGCTTATACTTTTTACCACTACCACAAGGACAAGGATCATTTCTAGCTATTTTCTTGTCCGAAGTTGCTTCACTTGAAGAATGGTTAAGCTGTATGTTTTTTTCATGCATCTTTTGTTCTTCTGCGAGCTTGTCAGAAATTGCCTGAGCTTCTTCTTCTGCTGAATCCATCTTAAATTGGATAATTTGTAATGTTCTTATAGTATTAAATTTTATATCACTAATTAGCTCTCTAAAAAGATTAAAACTCTCTTTTTTATACTCGACTAGTGGATCTTTTTGATTGTAGGCACGGAGTCTGATACCTGTTTTCATACTATCCATCTCATAAAGATGATCTCTCCATAAATTATCAAGTTCTTTAAGATAAAACTCTTTTTCTATATCTTTACGAACATCATCCTCTAGAACACTCATCTTGTCATCGTATAATGATTTGAGATTAAATACTAGAGTATTTAAAAGCTCGGAGTATTCAAGAGATTCAAGCTCACTGGCCTCTGTTTGAAAATTAATTTTTTCTTGTAGAAGTTCTAGTAATTTTTTAATGTTAAAGTCTTCTCTAGCTCCACCATCATATATATCAGCTTGCTGAAGAATATAGGCGATATACTCTTCTCTAATTTCATCAATCTTAGATGAAATATCAAAGTCTTTACTTAAAAGTTGATTTCTGAATCTGTAAACAATTTTTCTCTGCTCATTTGCTACATCATCATATTCAACAACTTGTTTTCGTCCTTCATAGTGCATATTTTCGACTTTTTTCTGAGCTTTTTCAACTGCCCGAGTAACCATTTTTGACTCTATATATTCGCCATCTTCAACACCAAGTCTTTCCATTATAGACTTAATTTTATCACTTCCAAAAATACGTAAAAGATTGTCTTCTAAAGAGAGATAAAATTGAGTTGATCCTGCATCCCCTTGACGACCTGAACGACCACGGAGCTGATTATCTATACGACGATTTTCATGTCGCTCTGTTCCTACAATGTAAAGACCACCAAGAGAACGAACTTCATCATTCACTTTAATGTCAACACCACGACCTGCCATATTAGTAGCAATTGTCACAGCACCTTTAACACCGGCAGATTTAATGATTTCACCCTCTTGTTCGTGGTTTTTTGCATTAAGAACAGTATGTGCTATCTTTTCTTTTTTAAGTACTTCATGGAGTGCTTCAGACTTCTCTATAGATGCGGTACCAATAAGAACAGGCTGTCCAGTCTTACTTAGTGTCTTGATTGTCTCAATTACTGCATTAAATTTTTCTTCTTCAGTTTTATAGATTAAATCGTTTAAATCTTTTCTTGCTACAGGAATATTCGTAGGAATTGAAACTACATCTAGCTTATATATTTGAGCGAATTCTGTCGCTTCTGTTTCAGCTGTACCCGTCATACCAGCTAATTTACCATACATTCTAAAATAATTTTGAAATGTAATATCAGCAAGAGTTTGTGTTTCTTCTTTTATTGAAACTGACTCTTTAGCTTCTAATGCCTGATGTAAGCCTTCTGAAAAGCGTCTTCCTTCACTGATACGTCCAGTAAATTCATCAACAATCATAACCTCGCCATCACGAACAACATAATCAACATCAACTTCAAAAAGGTAGTTAGACTTAAGTGCTTGATCGAGAATATGTGACAATGAAGAGTTTTCAGCACTATAAAGGTTTTCTACTTCAAATAATTCTTCTGCTCTAGTTATCCCCTCTTCTGTGATAAGTACAACTTTGTCTTTTTCGTCTACTGTAAAATCCACATCTTTGTTTAGAGTTAAAGCAACACTATTTGCTTTTGCATAATCTTGCATGTTTCTATTTGTTGGACCAGAAATAATAAGAGGTGTTCTTGCTTCATCAATCAAAATTGAATCTACTTCATCTACAATAACAAAATGATGATTTTTTTGTGACATATCATCGCTCGAGTAGCTCATATTATCTCTTAAAAAGTCAAATCCAAATTCATTATTTGTTCCATAAGTAATATCTGCTTCATAAGCAGCTTGTTTTTCTTCTTGGGAATTAGAATCCTCAAGGATTGTTCCAACACTAAAACCTAAAAAGTTATACAACGGAGCCATTTCACTTGCATCTCTTGATGCTAGGTAATCATTTACAGTTACAAGATGAACACCTTTGCCTTTCATCGCGTTTAAGACAATAGCCAGTGTTGCGACAAGTGTTTTTCCCTCACCTGTTTTCATTTCAGCTATTCTACCCTCGTGAAGTACTATACCACCAATAAGTTGAACATCGAAATGGCGCATGTTTAAAACACGTTGACTCGCTTCTCTTGTTATTGCAAACGATTCTGCTAAAACATCATCAAGTGTATTAGTATCATCTAAAACACTATTTCTTAAATCATTAAATTCTGACTTTAGTTCATCATCACTGAGAGCTTTATATTTCTCTTCAAGTGCATTTATTTTACTGACTCTTTTTAAATATTTTTTTAATTCACGGTCATTTGATGTGCCAAAGACCTTCCCTATTAATGCTTCTAGCATTCTCAACCTTATATGTTATACTATATAATAAAATATAGTAAAATGAAATTACGATTATTTTATCACATTAAATATAACAAAGAGTATAAATGGTTAATTAGATATAATTTCAAGAACAAAGGATACACTTGAAACACATAATACTACTTCAGATCTTATTTTATATTTCTTATGCACAAGTACTCACTATTAATTCTTTTGAAGCTGACTTCAAACAAGAACTTACTGATGAAAAAGGAAAAGTAATTAGCTATAATGGACATATCAGTGCACTTAAGCCAAACTATGCACTTTGGAAGTATACTGAGCCACTTAACAAAGATATATATGTATCTAGAACAAGGGTCGTAATTATTGAGCCAGAAATTGAACAAGTGATTATACGAAATACTTATTTGGATTTTGATATTTTTGATCTCATTAAAAATGCAACTTTATTAGAAAAAAACATTTATAAAGCTCATTTTGGGGAGACTGATTTTAAAATTGTCTTCAGTAATTCATTTATAGCTTCTATTGCATACAAAGATGAACTAGATAATAGTATAAAAATATTTTTTACAAAACAAATACAAAATAAACAAATTTCTCTAGATCTATTTGTTCCATCTATCCCTGATGCATATGATATCATTAGAGACTAACTGATGGTTCACCTATAAAAAAACCCTGGGAATAGTCTACTCCTAGTTCTTTAACAATATCTAATATTTCTTGACTCTCAACATGCTCTGCAATAGTTTTAATACCGCGCTTCTTAGAGAAGTCAACGATATTTTTTACAATCAACTGATACTCTTTATTTTCATATAATTTTTTTATAAATGTCCCATCTATCTTAATAAACTCCGCTTTTAGGTCAAACATTCTACTATATGCTGCCTTGTCAGTCCCAAAGTCATCTAAAATCACATGATAACCCATATTTTTCAGACCTAGAATTTGCTTATCTAATTTTTGCGACTTACTAATAATAATATCCTCTACTAATTCCAAGTGTACTCTCGATGGTGCTATATTATACTTGTCACACTTATAATTTAAAAATGCAAATAGATAATCTTCATGTAAGTCATGCATGCTAATATTAATTGAGAAATTATAATCATTATCTTTAAATAATTTAAATGTTTTATCAATTACCAGTCTCGTTATCTGTGTTATTAATCCTACCTTTTTTGCACTTTTAATAAATTTATCAGCATCAACAAGTGCACCATTATCATCAATTAAACGGCACAGCACTTCATAGTGCTTCGTTTCTTCTTGTAAATTAGAAATAATAGGTTGGTAATAATTAAGAATTTTGTCTTCATTAAAGGCTTTTTTCAAGATTCCTATCCAGTAGAGACTATCCCTATGCTCTTTCATGTACGAGGAATCTAGGTTATATATTACAATCTGATTACCTCCATAATATCGAGCTTCCATAGATGCTGCTTTAGAATTTATAAAGAGCTTTTTTCCCTTTCCATTGGCTATTCCTATAGAAAAAATTATATTGTGAGAATACTCATCAAAATGAATAGGAGACTCTTTAAAAAATGCTTGAACCTGTTGTCCAAGTAAATTTGGCTGATCTAGTGTTGGCTCATTTAGTAATATAACAAACTCATCTGCTGTTATATGAAAAAGTTGTGCATTTGTTGTTAAAAATCGACTAAGCTGAATTGCAGATTCTTTAAGTAGTTTATTTGCTTTTCCCATACCATAGGTAGTATTTATAAAGTCAAAATGGTCAATATTAAGATACATTGCAGACTGTTCTCTTCCATCAAGCATATCTTGCAGTGCATACCGGCTTGGAAGTTTTGTGAGCTCATAAATATTTTTATTTATATGTATACTATTTTTATAGCTTTCAAGCTCATCTTGAAGTTTCTTTTCTTTAAGCATAGAACTACCTATGCGTTTTCTTTCATATTTTAGGTCTTCGTCTAATTTATCTATACCCTCTTGTAAAAAACTTCTTGTATATTTCAATTTCTTTGAAAGTATAAGTATAGAATCTAAGAAGTTTTCTGTATTAAATGGTTTTGTTAAAACGGAGAAAACCTGGTAATTATATAGACTTAAGAGATGCTCGACTGATGTATCTTTTGTAGTAAGAATAATCTCCTGAAAATTACTATGGAGTCTGATGTTTTTTATAAGATTTTCTACATCCATAATTACAGATGTGGCATCAACAACAACTATATCATAAGAATGAACTTTCAAATAACCTACTCCTAGTGTTGCATTATTTGCATCATCAACTCTTGAAAATACTTTTCTTAAAGCAGTTGTTACACTTGTTAAAAAACCTTGATTTTCATCTATGTATAAAAGGGATAGTTCTTTAGTGATGGGTAATAAATCTTTTAACTCAGCCATAGCTATACATCCTATATAATAAAATATTATAAATTATAACGCTTTATTATTAAATATATTTAATAATAAAGAAAAGATTTCATTCTAAACAACTTAGGATGAACATGAGAGTCCTATATTCTTATCTTCCTCTGGTGTATCACCTGAAAAGTGTTCATATTCTGGAAGTTCAGCATATGGATTTTCAGCGATATGTTTTAATGTTTCAACCATTGAGTAATCACCTGCTTCAGCAAGAACAATGGCTTTTTGAATCATGTAGTTCTTTAAAACATACTTCGGATTTGTACTTAACATCAGCTCTTGGCGTTTTTGTTGAGAGCCACTCTCTTCTAGGAGACGCTTGTCATAAAGCTTAAGCCAGTTATCTAGAACAACAGGATCCATAGCAATATCATACAAAGGTGACCTGTCACCATCATATCTACTAAGTATTCTAAAGAAAAGGGTATGGTCAACATAGGCTTCATGCAGTGCAACAACGATTTTTTCTACTAAATCTGCATCACTATCTAACTCTATATAAAGTCCCATCTTTTCACGCATAACACCTACATAAGCATTTGGAAATATAAAAGCACCATAATCCTCAAGCTTTTTCTCCATTCTATCTTTAGAAACTATCTTAGAAAAAGCGATTGAGAGCATAGTCAAATTCCAGTAAGAAATATTTGGCTGCTCACCATAACTATAACGACCAACACGGTCTGACTGGTTACAGACATAGTTATAGTTAAAATCATCCATCATGGCAAAAGGACCATAATCGATAGTAAGACCCTCAATGGACATATTATCAGTATTCATTACTCCATGGTTAAACCCTACTCCTTGCCACTTTGAAACCGTGGATGCTGTTCGATCAACTATTTCACAAAACATTTTAAAAAATCTATCCTCGTCATCTTTTAAATGTGGATATGATTCAGATATTACATACTCAGCAAGTGCTTCTAGCTTGGCATGTTCACCCATATGGAAAAAATATTCAAATGTACCAAAACGTACCCAACTAGTAGACATACGCATAACGATAGCTGCGTTTTCCATTTTACTACGAATTATTTTGCTCTTTGACCCTATGATTCCCAGTGCCCGTGTTGTAGGAATACCAAGATGGTGCATTGCCTCACTCATCAAGTACTCGCGGATAGATGAACGTACTGCCGCCCTTCCATCTGCAGAAGCAGAGTAATGGGTATCTCCACTCCCCTTGAGCTGTAGGTTCCATCCAGAAGTACTACCCAAATTAAGAGCTCTTCCATCACCCAACCATGGGTTATAATGACCAAACTGATGCCCTGCATAACACATGGCAAAAGGATGAGAACCTTTAGGACTAAAAGTACCATTGAGAAGTTCTACAAAGCGAGGGTCTTGTTCAGTGCTACTATCAAGATCTATTAACTTAGCTGCGTTTTTATTAAAACTAATTAAGTAAGGTTCATCAAGTGGTTGAGGGTCAGTTAATTTATAAAATTCTTCATCTAAAGAAAGGTAAGAGGTTTCAAGTGTCATATTATTTAAATTCATAATGGAATTTTACATGTGGAGTTCTAAATAGCATATGGTATTAGCAGAGTAGTTTATCACCCTTTGCTAATACTAAGAAAATAACTTTAATATTAGCTAATATTACTTAACTATTGCCCGTTAACTGCTCTTTTTTACCATTAAGAATTTGGAAGACAGTGATTTCTGAACCAACTTTTTTAATTGTAGCCTCTCCATAATCAGTTGGTGTGTATAACCTAAGATTTATAGTTCTAGACTCACCTTCTTCAGTATCACTCACTAGCTTAAAACCACTATCTATATAATAGCTAATACAATCATCTATATTAGAAAACTTTTTTATACCATCATCTGTTTCATCTTCTTCATTATCTATATTTATATCTTCAGAAGAAGAAATGGGTTGAACTTCTTCACTTAGCACCTTAATTTTAATAATGCCATAGTTGTCTTCATAAGATATTTTTTGACCTACAGCTGGTTCATTCTCGGTATCTATCCAAAAATGAGTGCCAAACTCTTTTGTTTCACCATCACTAAGCATTATGAGACCCATGCCCTGATCACTATTAAATTGAAAAATCATACCTGTAGAAATCATTTTAACCCTTTTGCTTGTAAATAATTAAGAAATTTTAGCTAATTAAGCTTTATCGGGCACCTGAAGACAGTTCTCTTTGAATTCTATTGTACTCCTTGTACATCTCCCACCAATATGAAAGCTCCCTGGATTCTAATAACTCTTTATTATTCACAATTATTTCAAATGTATCAGTATCTAGGCCTTTAATCTCTTTATAAAGATCCTCAGAGCAGTTTATAACATATTCATAATCATCTATACAATCTTGTATCTCTTGGGGAACTTCTTTGCCTTGTGATGTCAGGACATAAGCATAGAGCTGACAGTTTTTGTGTAGTTGCATTTCTTTGTTCGAGGGATTCATAGTTTATTATCCTTTGTTTGTGCAGGATTATAGCAAATGAATATAACCTATATCACATAATTTATATTTATAAAACTCAATTTTGTTATTTTTAAGTGTTAAAAAAAGTTCTCCATTTTTATAGCTTTATGATAAAATTTCATATTAATAAGAGGACAATGAATGCAAATTTTTGCTTTACAATCACCAACAGGTGGATTTTTGGATGAGGGTATGAAGAACTTCAATCAAATTTTTGATGATTGGTGCATGCAGTTTGAAAGCTTAGAAGACGCGCAACTTATTGCTGATACCTTCGAGAAACGCAGCAAGGTCAACATTGTAGAAATAACACCTCTTAGTTATCCAAAATACTTTTTTCATAAACTCACTGGAATTATCCACACAACTAGAAAATATGAAAACAAAATCATTTGTATTGTTGAACCCGTTATGGGTGCAAACTATAGACTTGCTATATGTGACTTAGAGACTAAAGATGTAAGACTACTTACTACCCGCTATAAAAGTGCTCAGAGTGCAGAGGGAGCTTTTACTCACTTATCTTTTGAAGTATGATGGCTTCAAAAATTTTTAAAACTTAAACTTAATTTTTTTGGTAATTATAATATTTAAATTCTTCCTTTGTCTTTTAAAGTTATAAATCTTATACAAAATACAGGAGTTAAGATGTTAATATCACAAGAGCAGCTACCTATTATAGAAATAGATAGCATGAATGAACTACATAATGAAGAAATAGCACGTATAGCCAAGCTTTATGATGTAGCCAAAGGCAAGGATGCAAAACTTGTATTTGAACTTTTAAATGAGCTTATTGAGCACTACAAGAAACACTTTGCTGATGAAGAAAAATTGATGCAAGAAGTAGAACATCCAGACTATCATGCACATAAGCATGAGCATATTAAGCAAATACTTGACTTAGAAGCTCTCCAGAGTTTTCTTGAAATGACGAATGATATTCAATCAATTCCCTCATATTTAGAGGGTTCATTAACTCCATGGATTATAGAGCATGTTGAAACATGGGATTCTATGATATCAAAGTTTATTGTACTAACTAAAAACTAATATCCTTTCATCTCACCTTCTATATAATTTAAAGCTTCCCTAATTGCTTCTAGGGGAGTAATTTTTCGCTCTTTAAGACGCTCATACGCAAGTTTTTCAAGCTTCTTTAAATAAATTTTTAAATTTTCTTCATCATGCATAGTTTTTCCTTTCTTTTCTTGTGTCATATTGAATAATATTAAATAAGGCTCTGTGCCCATAAAACGAGTTCTGATTGAGAAAGTTGTCTGCTTACACGGCTAATTTCTTCTCCTTTATTAAAAGCGATAATAGTTGGAAGAGCACCAACTCCATACTTTCCGGCTACCTTTTGGTATACATCCGCATTGACTTTAAGAAATTTTACCTTTAAACCAAAACCAAGAGCCGCATCTTCATAATCATCGTACATTGCCATACAGGGACCACAGGTAGTTGAGTAAAAATCAACAAGTATCGGTATCTCATTTTCAACTATGTGCGTTGTACAAGTCTCATCAGTTGCTTCAAGTGGAAAGGGATCATCTAGATCTGTTTTACATTGAGCACAAGGGATTACTTCTCCTTGTCCTTTTATTTTAACTGTGTTGACACTGTTGCACTCTGGACATACGATCCTTAAAGCTTCCATGTTTAACCTTTGTAAAAAATATTTAGGAAGTATACACTTTTCTTTTAGTAGAATAATTAGCTGAGCAAAATCTTAAAATTTTGTAAGCCACCTATAAAGTCGTAGGTATTAATCAAGAAAGATGTAAACTTCTAAAAAAAGGATATTTATGGACATGAGTATGCATATGGAAATGATAAATTTAGTGAAGTCACTCCGAGGTACATATAAACAATCAGACAGAGAGATGGTAGTAAGAGTAGTTAATGAGTACAAGCAAATGAATAACTGTAGTTTCAAACATGCTTATGATAAGACAGTTGAGGGAAATCCATCATATTCAACATACACTTCATGGAGACGCAAAGCGACAACTTAGGTTAGTTTTGTACTTTACTTCTTTTTTGTAAATTCGATTTGAGCACTACTGTAAGTCTTTCCAAAACTTGTTGCTAGGTTGTGAACCTGTTTTAATGCACTCATAAAGTCCTCGTTTGTTAGTGAAGATAAAGGATGAAGATAAGCTGCAAACAGTGTATCCTCAGAAACAGCATAGCGTGCGTCTAGAGCTAAATGAAAGTTTGAATTCATTAGAGAATCTTTGATTTTTGGAGCTAAACTTGAGTAATTCGTAATGGGGGAAATAATTCTCATCCGATTATGATGCTCATCAGAAAGAAGTGCCATCTTTGTGCCTAAGTATTTAAACCGGATATACCCTTTTTCTTCTTCAAGTATATCCGTCTCTACAGAGGTAGTTATAAAGTTTTCTAGCTTTTCTTGAGTCATTTGAGACTCGTTATGTTCAGATGAATGATCTTGCATTAAATTTTTAAGGGTATTTTTTTTCATTTAATTTATTATATCATAAGCTACTCTACTAAATTCAAAACAATAAAGCTTACTGCTAATAATATTCTTATCATATGTTTTTTCCAGTACTCATCATATCTCCAGACTGAGGTGTCATTCCCTGAGTAGCTGTACTTACCATTGAAGCTGATGAAAAAGTTGATAATACATTTACTAATGACGTAGAAATAGATGATGTATCTATTGTAGGCATTACTATTGGAGATGAGCCTCCTCCGCCTCCACTTGTTTGGGCGAAAGGTGCTGGGGTAGAAGAAGAAAGCATAGTTATATTACCTGCATTGGAATCATTTTGCATTGCTATTCCAGTATTTATTCCTGCTGTTGAAGAGAATGCTTTTTGTGCATGAGCAGGTGCAGGACTTTGACTACCTCCTGTTATCCCAAAAGCATCAGTTGCCATTTGTGCAAAACCACCAGCAACGGCTAATCCAGTTCCTAAACCAGGAACCGTAGAGGCTGCTGCAATTCCAGCACTCATTGAAGCTCCTAGATAATCTCCTTGACTTGTTCTATATGCTCCATCTGCTGCTCCGTACGCTAACCCTAATCCTGGAGTAATTCTTGCTCCGAATTTTGCTATCCCTGTAGCAACTGTTCCAATAACAGGTGCTCCTGTTGCCATAGATGCTCCTAGTGTTGTTAAGCCAACTCCCATTTCAGCAGCTCCAGTAATGTTTGAGCCTGCCAATAATGCCTCTTGACCACCAGTTAGTACTGGTTTATCATTAGGCATAGAAGATGCCTCAGCACTTGTTGCACTTAAAGCATATGTTGCTGCTGCTAAAGTTGTAAACGTTCCTAGACGGCTCTTTGCACCATTAGAGCCACCAAAAAAGTCATTTATTTTAGAAAACATACTTTGAGGTGATTTAGGTGATTTAAAAGATTCTATTCTTTTCAAATTAGAATCTTGTATGTTTGCCATATCACTAGCGTATCTTGATGCCATTTCTGGTGTTGCACTACCGTTAAGTCTTACTTGTTCTTTATATTGTGCTGTTTTAGCATCAGCTTCTCTTACATATCCAGCATCATTATTTAGAATACCCATTTTTTTATACTGTGCATCTATCTCGCTAGATATGGATGTCTTTACACTTCCATCATTTTTTGGTATACTAGTTTCAGATTTTACATCAGGAGGTGTACCTTGAGTCACATTATTCTTATTGCCTTGGCTACTTTCGTTGGCATTATTGTTGGTGGTGGTATTATCGCCTACCTTATTGGTGCTGTCAGGGGAACCATTAGAGGTCTTAGAAGGAGATTCTCCTCCAACTAAATCATCGTATTTATTTGTTGCAGTATTTAGAATATCATCCCATTTAGCTTTAACATACCCTTTCTTATAGTTAGGGTTGTCTTTCATTGCTACTTTTCCATCTCTAGTTACTTCACCTTGCCCATTAAGACTGAAGCCATTACCTTTTGAATCTACAAATCCACCTTTGCCGTCTGATTTAGCACCTTGCATATCTTCCATTTTCATAGGAATTTTTTCAGAAGCCATGTGTTTTGAATATTGGTTTGCGGCACCTACAGCTCCTACACCTATTGCCAAACCAACACCAACTGAACCAGCATAGCCTGACACAGAGTAGTCTAAACCTTCTCCTCTTTCCACGTTCTCTTTTGACGTTGCGGTTACTCTAGTCTGTCCATCCACTCCTCTGTCAATATTCATACTTGTGCCGTTAACTTGAACTTGCTTGTCCCTGCCCATGTCGCCTGCACCTAACGTCGCCATTGCGTTTGAAAAGTTTGTGCCAGTTGCTGCTTGAAAACTACCGTCCTTCTGCTTTTCAATTAACCCTACTTTCTCTAATGTGTCTTGAGCTGCTTGCATTTTTTGAGTTTGCTCTTCTCCAACATAGCCTTTACCCGCAGTTTCTATTATTTTATTTGACAGAATATTGTTATTGGCTTGGTTTTTATCTAAATCCATCTTAGCTTTATCAGTGCTTGCTTTTGTACTTGCTGTTTTAACCTGACTTTCTACAAATTCAGAATCATTATCGAATCTAGAAATTGAAGCGGTATCACTCGCAATTTTACCTCTAGCCATAGTTTTAGCTGTTTCTTCCATCACAGAAGCAGCACTCTTACCTATCTTCTCACCTATCTTATCTGCTTCACTCTGTAAACCTTCAACAGCACCTTTTTGGGCTGCTGCTTTTTGTCCTGCTTCGGTTACATCTGTACTAACAGCAGAATCTACTCCACCTTGAGTTGCTATCTTAGCTGCTGTACTTTGTTGTTGAGACATCTCGCCATACATTGCATTTACTGCATAGCTTACAGGGTTTGCTGTACTCATATTTGCTTTTATACCTAATGCTTGACCTTCTGCCGAGTCTAACTTGCTTTTATCTATTGTTTTAAGCACATTAGATAGTGAAAGTCCTTCATTTTCTGCTATTGCCTTTTTAGCAGCTACAGCATTTGCTTTGCTTTTTGTAAGGTCTATTTTTTGTTGTTCCTCTTCTTTAGTTAAAGCTGCTATTTTTTTCTTCTCCGCTAGTGCTTTTAGAGTACTGGTATACAATTCAGTCTATTGCCTATGGTGTTGTATTATCTACACTTTTTATGAAAGTCCCAAGTATTCGTCTTCTGATGAAGAAATTTCGTATATAACGGTGCTTTAATATATTCTTACACCTATTTAGATTTGAATAATTTACTGAAAGTTTTAGAAAGATTTGCTATCATCACCCACTTATAATTAAATGGATACTATCATGCAAAACTGGTACGAAAAAACAAGAGCTAAAACAGAGAAAATATTTCAAGAAATTACTACCCATAACTTCGTAACTGAACTTATGCAAGCCACTCTAGATAAAGACACTTTTGGTTTTTATGTAAACCAAGACTCTCTCTATTTAAGTGAGTATAAAAAAGCATTAGTCGCGGTAGGAAGTAAATGCCATAAGCCGGAAGATACTCAGTTCTTTTATGAGTCTGCTACAGGTATCATACAAGTTGAAGACGCCTTACATGAAGAGTTTTTAGAAAAAAAATACACTAACCCTGTACCCTCTCCTACTTGTGAACTGTATAACTCATACTTGGCGCGAATTGTCAACAGTGAGTCGGTAGAAGTTGGAGTGGCTGCCGTACTTCCTTGTTTTACTATTTACAAAGAAGTCGGTGACTTTATACTAAAAAACCAAAAGAACAAAGATTCAAATCCTTACCAAGCATGGATTGCTACTTATGCTAGTGATGAGTTTGCGTTAGCTGTACAACAGGCTATAGATATTGTAGATACATATGCACAGACAGCTTCTCCACAGAGTCTTGCTAAAATGGAAGAGGTGTTTATTAAAACATCGAAGCTCGAATGGATGTTTTGGGATTCTGCTTACAAACAAGAGGCATGGAAAATATGAGTAACTCATACTGCCCTATTCTTACAATAGCAGGTTCTGACTCTAGTGGTGGTGCTGGTATTCAAGCAGACATCAAAAGTATCTCGGCAAATGGTGGATATGCGGCCTCTGTTATAACAGCGAGTACTGCACAAAACACTCAAAGTGTTACAGACATTCATCCTATACCTGTAGAACACATTATCATGCAAATGAAAGCTGTCTTTGATGACATAAATATTTCGTGTGTTAAAATAGGTATGCTTCACTCACCCGAAGTTATTAAAGCGGTAAAAGAGACTTTAGCAGAGTACAAAATGACAAAAATTGTTTTTGATCCCGTGATGATAGCCACATCAGGGGATAAACTACTTAATGATGATGCAGTACAAAGTCTCAAAGATTTTTTGCCAAACGTTATGCTCATAACACCGAATATTCCAGAAGCTGAGTTACTAATAGGACACACTATAAACCTAAACAATATTCAAACTACTGCTGAAGAATTAGCAGAGATGTACCACACTTCTGTCTTACTAAAAGGTGGGCACCTAGAGCTTACTGACACTATGACTGACATACTGTATAACTATCAAACTAAAAAGGCTACTGTTATAAATAACAAGACAGTAGAAACTATAAACACCCATGGAACAGGATGTAGCTTGTCATCTAGTATTGCTACTTATATAGGACTTGGTTTTAGTTTAGAAGATGCTTGTATCAAAGGGTGTGAATACCTTAATATAGCCATACAAACAGGTAAAGACAAAGTACTGGGACATGGTCATGGACCTGTAAATCATTTTTACAAAATCACTTCTTAATCTCAGAAGGTAAGGTAACATAAATATTTTTTATCTAAGTTATAAGTTTAAGCAAGCAAAGATAATCGCTATGTTAAACTCTGCTCAAATAAAAAGGAAATATTATGGCATATATAAATTTAACTAAAGAAACTTTTAATGAGACTCTTGATAATAACGAAATAGTGATTATTGACTTTTGGGCTGAATGGTGTAGTCCATGTAAACAGTTTGCTCCTATTTTTGAGAAGGTAGCAGAAAACAACCCTGATATTACATTTGGTAAGGTCAACACTGAAGAGCAACAAGCTCTAGCAAGACAGCATAATATTAATTCGATACCAACACTTATGGTTGTTAGGGATGGCATTATCCTTCTTAATCAAGGTGGTATGTTACCTGAAGCAGGTATGGGTGATCTTATAGAGCACATTAAAGGGCTCGATATGGATAAAATACGTAAAGAGATGGCCGAGGATGAAGAGGACTAGTCGTCCCTACATCGTCTCATGAAGAGCTATAATACGAGACAGTTTATTTTCGCTGGCTACAAAATCAGATAATACAGTAACAGTATAATAATTCCCCATAGCCTTTGCTTGGTGCTCGCTGGCACCATTTTTTAGTTCGTAATCAATAGCTATTTGAATATGCTTACCAAAAAGGGTTGCATACTCAATAATTGTTAGTTTTTCTTTACTCTTAAGTTCCTCTAGAAACTCTTCTTGTAATTGTGTCATTCTTTTATCCTTGTTTTTTTAATATATGCTTAGCTCTCGCTATTTCTAATTGTTTCTTCGTATATATTTTTATGAAAATTGCCGCACTTGTTATAATAATAAGCATACTTATCCATAAATAAATAATGGATAAATCAAATACCTTCACCACTAAAGAGAAGAAAATAAGAGGCATAAATATCTGTCTATAAAAACTAATATAAGGTATCATAAATGGATTTTTAATACCTTGAAGTGTAGAGCTTGATATAAACAATGTTATAAATGAGAAAAATATAAAACTCTCAAATATTATATAGATATATGCAATATCTACAACCTCAGTATCTGTATCAAACACCATAATCATGTACTTACCAAACAATGCTATTAACACCACCCCTATTGTGCTCATTATATATCCGTATTTTAACGCTTTATCTATAACTTCATCTATTCTATCAAAGTTTTTAGCGCCAAAGTTGTTAGATACTATAGATATGACGGCTGTATTTAAGCCTAGCATTGGGAGTAAAATAATCTGTTCGACCCTATACCCTATTCCAAACGCAGCAACAGACTTAAATCCATAAGTAGAAACAAAGTACATAGTTATCATGCTTCCTAAAGACCCTAGAAACATATTTGCACTAGTCGGAATAGCCTGTCTGATTAAATGTTTATAGGCTTTTATATTTGGAATGGAGTTGAAAAATTTAGATATGTCAAAAAGCTTAGTTGCATAAAGTTTATAGAGCATGTACATAAGCGTTATGTACTGAATCAAGACTGTTGCCATTGCAACACCACTTATTCCCATAGCAGGGATGAAATAAAAACCATATATAAACAATGGGTCAAAAATTATATTTAAAATAAATCCAATTATCAGAATATTTCTATAACTTTTAGTATCTCCAAGGGCTATTAATACTGCATTTGAGCCTAATCCTATGAGCATGGGAAATATTCCAAGAAGTATTATATATGTGTATTGGAGTGCATATTCTAGTACTTTATCAGCGGCGCCCATGGAGACAAATATAAATTCTAAAAGTGAAAAGCTAACTATAGACAAAATAAAAGCAATAATAATAAAGAGGCTTATACCATTTGATGTATAAATTCGTGTCATATTCTTCTTGTGTTTACCCAAAGCACCACCTACATAGGCAGTAATTGCAGACGATAGTCCAAAACTCACAGATAAAAGCATGAAAAAAATCATAAAACTATAGGTAAGTGCAGAAATTGCTTCTGTAGATATTTTACCGACATAAAATGTATCTACTACATTATACATTGTGTTAAAAAACATCCCTATGCTCGAAGGTATTGCGATTTGAAAGATTAATTTTTTTATATCTTTAGTAATGAGTTCATTTGTGTTTTTCATAAGCGTGACTATACTGTAATACTCTTTATATGGCATTAGTTATTTAAATCAACACTTTATTTGTGATTTCATACTATAATGAATAAAAAAGGAATTCACTTGGCATTAATTTACATAGAGCAGGTAGAAGATATGAACGTCGAGGAGATGCAGAAAACCCATGAAAATGAGATTAAAATTCTTAATGCGATAGATAACCTTGCAATATCATATGATAGACGTGAAGCGACACTAGAGGAACTCGAAAAAAAAATAGATGAATATGTAAAACATGTCCATGTACACTTTGCAAATGAAGAGCGTTTAATGAAAGAGTATGATTTTCCATCGTACGACATGCATAAAACAGCTCATGACATGTTCTTAGAAGAGCTCCAACATGCAATAAAGTACTGGAAAAGATACGAAGACATCACTAAAATCACTAACTTTGTACGTAGAACACCTGAATGGATTGTTCTTCATGTAAATACAGTGGATCTTCCAACTTCAAATTATCTTGCTAAAAAAATGAATCAAAAATAAAGAGTTTATAAAATTCTCTGATCTAAAATATAGTCTACTAAAACATGTAGATAAGTCTGTATGCTTTGAGTAGCATCAATACTAAAGTGTGACAGATCTTTGTATACACCTATACGCTCGTTAAATAAAGCTCTTGCACTAGGTTCATCATTAAATAGAGGGCGTTTATTGCGTTCTTTGGCACTTAAACGGTTTAGAATAACATCAAATTCAGTCTCTACATAAACAATAAGAGACTTCTCTGCAATAGAGCTGTATATAGGGAGTCCACCACCGGTAGAAATAATTTGACCAGTATTTTTGGTTAAGTCGTTAATACATTTTTGCTCAAGAGAACGAAAATACTCTTCGCCCTTACTAAGAAATATTTCAGCAACACTACTTCCCTGCTCTTTTTCAATAATCTGGTCAATATCTTTAAAATTTTTATTTATTTGTCGTGCAAGAATTTTTCCCACACTAGTTTTACCACATCCCATAAAGCCTATGAGTACTATGTTGTCGTATACCAATTTGTATCCCTTTGTTTTTATGAGTGTGACTATACTGTAATACTCTTTATATGGTATTAGGCATTAAAAAAACTTAATATAATCTCTTAATATACTGAGATGAAATCTTAGATATACTTCTAAAAAAGAAGGATATTAATATGGAAATGACACCACAAGAAGAACAAGCAATCAAAGATGCACTAAAAGGTAAGTTAAGTGATAATTATGAAGATTTAGAAAAAGTACTGGTAAACCTTGCTACTAAAAAGGAAAATGCATCTGATCACGGTTCATATAAATTTATAGAAAAAGCGATGAATAAAGTAGCCTCAAAAATGAGAGTGCTTAAAGCATAGTTTTTTTATACTTTCAAAACACTAAAGGAAAATAATGATAGAAGCATATATTTTAGGAGCTATCGCTCAGTTTATTCTTGCGATATCTATACTTCCTTATGCTATAAGTATTTTTAGAGAAACTGTAAAACCAAATCGCACCTCTTGGTTCATATGGAGTATTATTGGGTTTGCATTTTGGCTTATTACACCTCCAACAGCAGATGAAGTAACAAGGATGTTAACCATTATTTTCATGGTAAATCCAGCAATAATTTTTCTCTTAACACTCTTTAAGGGAGAAAATGCAAAACCTGACAATTTAGAAAAATTTTCTTTAACGATAGGTTTATTTTCCATTATAATATGGTATATTTTCAAAAATGACTCTGGAATATTTCCTATAACAATAGCAATACTTGCTGATTTTTGTGCTCTAGTGCCAACATTACGATTTGTCTATAACTCCCCAGATGAAGAAACACCACTTGCTTGGATATTATTCTTTCTAGGATCTTTGATTGCTGTTATAGCCATCGAAGATCATAGTCTTGAGAGTATGTTATTACCAGTTTATATGACTATTGGCTCATTTCTCGTTGTTTTCCCATTAGTACTATATAGAATAAAAATGAAGATTCCCATAAAAAATTGGATAATTTAAATAAGAAAATATCTGAGAGTTTAAAAGAAGTAGCCAAGCAAATACTTCTTCACACATGGGGTGTATTTTTTAAAGTTGACACCCCATACTATTAGTTCCGAAGTAACAACCCTTCTCATTCATACAATTTATTGCCACTTCATACTTTAGTGTATGATTTGAACTACTAGTAAATTCAAATGTTTCGACAAAACCTTTTATTGAATAACCATCTTGTAACTTAACACTATTGATATTAGTTCCATGTTTTACTATAACCCATATGGGTACACCCGATTGTGCCAGAACATCATACTTATCTACTTTCATTTTCCACCTTTTAAATTTATAATATTCACTTTTTGAAATAATTTCCTTAGAAACATTTATAGAGATTATTATAGCTTTATTTCTGTCATATTTTATTTTATACTCAAAAAATGTTCTTTAAGTTATAAGAAATTTAAAGAGTGTGCAATAGCAAGGTTTGAAAGAGGTCGTATACGTCAACTACTGGACGATTGAAATAACGAAGCTGATGCCCCGCTATTTGAATTGTGTGAGGATTAAACCTCACATGGGATAAACAATTAAACTGGTTTAACAGTTACACCATATTTATTTTCAGCAATAGTACGCTCTTCAAGTGCATAGTTGTTGATTTCATTAAAGTTAAGGTATTTGTATATTTTATCTTCTTTACCAGCAATTTTTGCAGGTACAAAGTCCATATACTCTTTAACAGTAGGAATCTGACCAAGTTTAGCACATAGTGCTGCAAGTTCTGCAGAACCAAGGAATACTTGTGTACCTTTACCTAAACGGTTGTTAAAGTTACGAGTTGATGTTGAGAAAACTGTTGAGTCTTTACGAGCAGACGCTTGGTTACCCATACATAAAGAACAACCAGGAACTTCTGTAGTTGCTTCGATAGCATTATAAACATCGTAGTAACCTTCATTGATTAGTTGCTGCTCATCCATCTTAGTTGGTGGGACAATCCAGAATTTCTCAACTTTATGCTTACCTTCACCTCTCATGATTTCACCAGCAGCACGGTAGTGACCAACATTAGTCATACAAGAACCTAAGAATACTTCATCAAGTGGAGTACCAGCAACTTCAGATAAAAGCTTAACATTATCTGGATCATTTGGACAAGCAAGAATTGGTTCAGTGATTTCATTTAAATCAATTTCGATAACCGCAGCATATTCAGCATTAGCATCTGGTTGCATAAGTGTAGGATTAGCTAACCAATCTTTCATCTTACCAATACGACGTGAAATAGTTGTAGCATCAGAGTAACCATCTTTAACCATTGCTTCAAGTAAAGTAACATTTGATTTAAGATACTCAATAACAGGCTCGTTATTTAAAAGAACTGTACATGCAGCAGCAGAACGCTCAGCAGATGCATCAGAAAGCTCAAACGCTTGCTCAGCTTTAAGATCAGGTAAACCTTCAATCTCTAAGATTCTACCAGCGAATACGTTGATTTTTCCTTCTTTAGGTACTGTTAAGTGACCTTGTTGGATAGCAACGTAAGGAATAGCATTTACAAGGTCACGTAAAGTGATACCTGGTTGCATTTCACCTTTGAAACGTACAAGAACAGACTCAGGCATACTTAAAGGCATAGAACCAGTAACACCAGCAAACGCAACAGCACCACTTCCTGCAGGAAAAGAGATACCAATTGGGAAACGTGTATGTGAATCAGCACCAGTACCAACAGTATCTGGAAGAACCATTCTATTTAACCAAGAGTGGATGATTCCATCACCTGGGCGAAGAGCAACACCTGAACGGTTAGAGATAAACGCTGGTAAGTTAGCATGCATATCAGCATCTGACGGCTTAGGATAAGCTGCAGTGTGACAGAAAGTTTGAAGTACAAGGTCAGCATTGAAACCAAGTGCTGCAAGCTCTTTAATCTCATCACGAGTCATCGGGCCTGTAGTATCTTGAGAACCAACAGTATTCATCTCTGGCTCAACATACATACCTGGATGAACACCAGCAAGACCAGAAGCTTTACCAACCATTTTCTGAGCAAGTGTATAACCTTTACCAGTATCAGCAGGTTGCTCAGCAGTTAAAAATGCTTCTGAAGCACCCATACCTAGAACAGCACGAGCCTTAGAAGTAAGACCACGACCAACGATAAGTGGAACACGTCCACCAGCCTGAACTTCGTCAGTAATAGTGTTAGGATTTAACTTAAAAGTTGCAACAACTTTACCATTGATAATAGCCTCACCTTTATAAGGAAGAAGAGTTAAAACATCACCAGTTTCCATACCTGAAACATCAAGCTCGATAGGTAAAGCACCTGAATCTTCACATGTAGCAAAGAAAATAGGAGCGATAGTATTACCAAGAACAACACCACCAGTACGCTTGTTAGGAACACCTGGAATGTCTACACCCATGTGCCATTGAACGGAGTTAACACCAGACTTACGAGAAGAACCAGTACCAACAACATCACCAACATAAGCAACTGGGTGACCTTTAGCTTTAAGTTCTTTAAGAGTGTCTAATGGGTTATCCATTCTGTTTATAAGTAATGAATTTGCATGTAAAGGGATATCAGAACGAGTGAAAGCCTCAGATGCTGGAGATAAATCATCAGTATTTGTTTCACCTGGTACTTTGTAAACAGTAACAGTGATTTCTTCAGCGATAGGTGCTTTAGCAGTAAACCACTCAGCGTTTGCCCATGAAGTCATAACTTTAGTTGCTGCAGCATTACCTTCATTATGAAGTTTTTCAACATCATTGAATGCATCGTAAACTAAAAGTGTTTTACTTAGTGCTTCAACAGCTGCAGTAACAACATCAGCATTAGCTGAAGCTAAACAATGAACTAAAGGAAGAACATTAAATCCACCTAGCATCATACCAAGCATCTCTACTGCTTTTTTTGCAGAGATTGCAGCAACAGTAATATTCTCTGCAGCTATTTCGTTTAAAAATGCAGCTTTAACTTGTGCTGAATCATCAACACCAGGTGCTACGCGATTTGTAAGTAAGTCAAGTAACTCATCTGTACAGTTTGCTTTAACTAATTCTATTAAGTCAGCAGTTTGAGTAGTTGATAGTGCCAAAGCTGGTACACCAAGAGCCTCACGTTCAGCAACATGTGCTTTATATTCTTCTAAAAATGCCATAGTAATTCCTATATATAATAATTTGTGTGATTATATCTAAAACTTTAGTAATGATTTTAGGTGTGTTACGATTGTAAACACTTTTCTTTATTTTAATGAAATAGATGTAGATAAAGGTAACACTAATTAGAGTATTTCTCTTATACCCTTAGTGTTTGGAGTAGATAATATATGCTCATTCTCAAGTTGTTCAATTATACGAGCAGAACGGTTATACCCTACTTGTAACCTTCTTTGAAGATAAGAAATAGATGTCTTTCTATCGGTTAGAACAATATTTTTTGCTTCTTCATAAAGTTCATCAAGCTCCTGATAAGTATCTTTTGAAGCTAATGATGCAGATTCACTTTCCTCAACAAGAAAACTTTTATCATAGTTTGGCTCACGCTGAGACTTAATAAACTCAACAATATTTTCTATTTCATCTTCTGTTGCCCATGGAGCATGAAGACGGACGAGAGCCGTAGAACCTGGAGGTGTAAAAAGCATATCTCCACGACCAAGAAGAGATTCTGCTCCCATTTGATCTAATATGATCTTCGAGTCTATCTTTTGCCCTACTCTATATGAAATACGAGATGGAAGGTTTGCTTTGATTAGACCCGTTACTACATCAACAGAAGGCCTTTGTGTAGCAACAACTAAGTGAATACCACAAGCACGAGATTTCTGAGCAAGTCTTGCTATAGATATTTCTACATCTTTTCCGCTAGTCATCATCAAGTCAGCTAATTCATCTATTATTACCACTATATAAGGAAAGTGTTCCCCACCCTCTTTTTTAACTTTTTCATTGTAGTTTTCAATATTTTTAGTTCTACTGTCTGCCATTATTTCATAACGACGCTCCATCTCTGCAACCATATTATTAAGAGCGGCTATTGCTTGCTTTGGTTTTGTTATAACTGGTGTTAAAAGGTGAGGTATATCATTGTAAACAGAGAATTCAAGCATTTTAGGATCTATCATTAACAAACGCAACTGATCTGGAGAATTTTTATACAGAAGTGAAAGTATCATGGAGTTTATTCCAACACTTTTACCACTGCCAGTTGTTCCTGCTATAAGTAAGTGAGGAAGCTTTTTAAGATCAGTAATAAATGGTTTTCCGACAATGTCTTTACCTAAAACTATAGTCAAAGGAGAAGCAGAGTCTTTAAAGAGCTTATCATCAAGTATCTCACGTAGGTAAATCATATCTACCGTTTCGTTTGGAATTTCTATACCTACAACATCTTTACCAGGTATTGGAGCTTGTATGCGAATAGTTTCAGCTGAGAGAGCCATGGCTAAATCATCTTGCAAGTTGAGTATTTTACTTACTTTTACATTTGCCGCTGGTTTAAACTCAAAAGTTGAGACGACGGGACCGGCATATGTACGAACTACATCTCCATCAATCTTAAAGTGTGCTAGTTTTTCTATAAGATATCGGATTTTATCATCCAGCTCATTTTCATCTATACTTTTCACTATTTTTTGTGGTTTCTGCAAAAACTCAACGGAAGGAAGTTTAAAGTTCTTTGGTTTTTCAACATTTCCTTTTTCTATTCCTGCTAAAAGCTTTGCATTCTCTTCTAGTTCTTCTACTATGACTGCACTTCGTTGTTCTTTAACTTCATCAGCAATATCTAAAAGATTTTTTACAGGGGCAATATCTTCTATCTTATCTTCTTTTGGCTTAATCTCTGTGGATACTGATTTATCTTCTACAATACTTTGAACATCACTTAATATTGTCTCTTTTCTCATATATGTAGGTATATCTATCTCGAGTTCTGGCATGTCATTTAAGGACTCTTCCGTATGAGTTAAAGTTTCTTTTTCAGAGATAAACTCAGTTTTTTTAAGAGGTATATTTTTACTCGTTGTTTCTTTTTCAAAAGCTTTTATACTAACTATCTTATTTTTGTTTTTTATAAAACTGTAAAATACATCTAAAATTTCAGCAGTAGTTTTTTCAAGAATAATAATTGCAGATACGAGGGTAATCATGCATAAAAAAACCCATAGACCGAATAAACCAATATATGGGCTTAAAAAGTCTACAAAGTCACTTCCAATCTTTCCTCTTAGCTCATTTTGTACAAGTAGGCCCTGTGCGATAAGCGAAGCAAACAAAAGGAGTATAGAAGATACAAATAGCTCTGCTTTTCTAAAGCTTAACTTTACATTTTTATACATAAAGTAAAGTGGCACAAGAATAGTAAAAAGATATATAAATGATATATAACCAAAATAAAGCTGGTTATAATGTGAAAACATCACACCAAAACTTCCCATAAGTTCGTTGCTACCTAAAAGAGTAGAAAAACCCAAATAAATTAATACACCAACAATAAAAATAAAAAATGTATCTTTCAAATCATAATATCCATAATAGTAAATTTAAAGGTAGTATAGCCAAAAACATTCCACAAAGGATTTATTTGGCTATTTGTAATAAAAAAAGAATTATAAATAGTTAACTAGGCTAAGCTTTGAAACTTTACCTACAGTTGAAAGCATAGCTTGTTGGTTTAGAGTAAGTTGCTGTAAATGTAGTGCTGCTTTAGCTAAATCGGTATCTATAACTTCAGATCGAAGAACTACTGCACTAAGCTCCAAAAGCTCTGTATTTTCTATTGAACTGGTCAATCTGTTAGACTGTGCACCCGAGATCGACTGTATTTTAAATAAATGCTTTTGTAAATCACCTATAGTAGCTATAGAGTTCTCCACACCTAGATTTCTTATCGTTCCACTAGATGTATCAGGGTAAGTCTTGTACTCTTCTACAGATTTAATCGCTTCAGATATAGTAGCGAAAAAATCTGTTTTTGGATCACGAACAGTAAGTGAATTATTAGAATTAAAGGTCATAACAGAAGCATCACCACCAACGGTAAAGTTTCCGCTATTTGAGTCATAAAGTGAAATACTTGCTTTTGTTGTCCCCGATGTTTTGTCAAAAATATTTAATTTTCCATTTTCAAGATATGTATTAGAAATATTATTCGAATTTTTCACAGCTGTATCATAGGCATTTGGATCACCGGTAATACTTGGGATAGTCCCTGAAATGACCATGTTTACGACATCCATCAACTGTTGATAAGTCATGTCATCTGCATTCACAGCAGCCCTTGGTGTACTCATATCATAAATTTCATAATTAGTTAGACCGCCATCAATTGAAAAAGTAGAACCGACATTACTGAAATCTATCTCAACAGCGATAGGTGTATTACTAGTATTCGTTCCATTAACGATTAGTTTGGTTCCATCAAGTGTTCCTGGTATACCCTGAGATAAATCAGCCACTTCTGAAATCTTAGTCGAAGGAGTAGCAAATGCGTTTGTTGTTCTGTCAATCTGTGCAATACTAGAAGCAAGGGTTGCCCCTGCTTTAGTAAACTCAGTTCTATCATAAATACGACCAGAAAGCGATGTCAACACTGTATCAGCAATTTCATATGGAGACTGATTAAATTCTCTTATATATAGTCCAGGTGTAGTGCTTGCCAAACTGTAGTCTGTAACTCCACCATTAACAACTAAGTCGTCGATCGATGTAACATTTGCTTGATCACCTCCAGCACTAAAGTCCGATGCTCCAACCATATGAAATTCCATCTTACTCGAACCACTACTCTTATCAGCAACTATAATCTGACCCGTATTATTCATCGAGACATTTACTACATCTACAGTGCCAGTATTACCATATGACTTGCCAATTTCATCCATTAAGTCGTCTATAGTTGAAGTGTTATCTAGTGGTATTCGTGTGTTAAATGCCGTACCATCACTTCTCGAACCTCTGAGATAAAAGTTATGCTCATTTCCCACAGGAATATTACCCATATAATCTGCCATAGTAGTTGTACCTGTCAGTGTAGTTCCAGTATTTGTTGTTTGCATTACATTACTAGTAACTTCTCTACGTGTCAAGCTCTCTTCTCCAAGAAAAAGATCTGCACCAGAGATATTAAATGGTTGTTTATTATTAGAGCCAAGAAGTGCTGTCATAGAAATATCGTTACCATTATATTTCCCATTATCATCTATTGGCTTTACATTAACTGATGAACCAGAAAATAGAAACTTTCCATTTATTGAAGCATTTGAAAGACTTTTCAGTGTTCCTTCCATAGCCCTTAACTCTCCCGCTATAGCATCTAATGATGATTCATCATTAGTATCATTGGATGCTTGGATAAGAAGGACTTTCATTCTATCTAGTTCATCTGTAAATTCATTGAGAGTAACATCAGTTTGATTAGAGACTTTATAACCACTATCGGCACTTTTTTTAACCTGTCCAAGTGTTGCTAGCTCATTATCCAAACGCATTGTCTCAACAAATGTTGAAACATTATCACTTGCATATTGAATTTTAAGCCCTGAAGCTATCTGCTTATTTACATCAAATAAATTTTGATTTATTTTACTATGGTTCGTACTAAGATTGTTATAATACATACTGTTCATAATTCTCACTACACACCTCCATCAAACTATTTTATATATTTTATCACTTACTTTATAATAAGCAAATTAAATACCATATATTTAATATCGGCCAAATAGGTAAATCCTACAAGATTTAGGCTCAAAAATTGTTTAAATTGATGTAAAAGTCAAATATAATGAACCCCTAAAACTTAACCAGTAAAATCTATTTTCTTATTTCTAAAATGATAGAATAGAAATAGAAAAAACGGGTGCATAACATACATTTTAAACTATGCTATATTAGGAATAAACAAAGGTTAATTTATAAGCACCAAGTAGACCCCATCTTAACAATTTAAAAACTTTTTACTTTATAGAGTTTTAAGTTATTCTTTGTAAAAAGGCTTCTTATTTTTTCTAGCCCATCTTGCAAAAAATCTTACAGGGCTTAGTCTCTCACTTATTTCTTTACCACTAAGCATATGCTCTTTTAGTAGTTTAGCCAAATACGGTGCAAGAACAAAACCATAACCTGCACTCCCATTTATCATATAAAGGTTTGGATAGTACGTATACTTGTTATAGTCTACTTTTTTCATCTCAAAGTTTATACTTGTATTATTTAAAGTTTCACGGGATAAAACTAAAGAGCCAATTAGAGGCATATAATCAGTTGAACCAGATCGTAAGCCTACATAATCTGTAATCACCTCAACATTCTCTAAGTCCATAGTCCGAGAAGCTTTTTCAAGTAACTCTTCCCTACCACTCTCTATATTATAAGGTTCTTTTGCACTCTCTGGATGATAATGTACATTATGAGTGGCTCCTATTGCTAATTGTCCATTACAACTAGGAGAGATGGAAACAAACTGGTGTATCGAGTAAGGGTTTTTTGTTGTAGTCTTCACATCTATGCGATGTCCCCAAATACCACGGAGTTTTATATATGGCTCTTTAATGAGTTGTTTATATGCCCCAGTGGCTAAAACAACTTCTTTTGCGTAGTATGTTTCATTTATAACCCAAACGCCATCATCATAAACTAAAGAGTCCACCGTTTGTCTCACTAGTTTTGCGCTCTTTGCCATAGCTTCACAAACACTTTTAGCATCT
The DNA here is from genome assembly GCF_018698455.1 of Sulfurimonas sp. Taxonomy (GTDB): domain Bacteria; phylum Campylobacterota; class Campylobacteria; order Campylobacterales; family Sulfurimonadaceae; genus Sulfurimonas. The sequence goes on from NZ_JABIOQ010000041.1 coordinate 34,290, forward strand.
ACTATGCCAGCATCTATACTTATACTCTCATTTAACTCACTACTATACTCTAAAAGCTTATGAGTTGTGTCTTTTTTATAACTTAGCAATGCTTGGGCATCTTTATCGTCTTTGGCTATATGTAAGAGGGGAGATTTAGTTAGAAGCTCAGGAAAGTTTTTCTCATAAAAATCAAGGGAATAAGTAAACGCAGTATCAAGAAGTTCTTTGAGTTCTCCAGTCTTAGAAAACTTTGGAGATATAAAAGCACCTGCTGCACCACTTCCCCCACCAGCAATCCCTTCTTTATCAAACAAGATGACTTTTTTATTTTCATTGCTTAATTCATAGGCGATACTACAACCATTTATACCGGCACCTATAATGCACATGTCATACATCTACTTTTGATTACTATTAGTGTTTATACTGTAGCGTTTAAGTATTTGCTTCTCTATACCTTTAGCTTTATCATTATCTATAGCTATTTTAACACCATCTTTATTTTTCAAAAGTAAATATTTCTTTTTAGAATTAGCCACAAGTTTTTTAAACTCTTCAAAATTTTTAAATTCTGTATCGTTTACTGTCTTTATAAGCCAGTATGTAATGTTATGGTTCCCTCTATTTGTATTATCAGCAAGAACTTTAAGCAGAACTACTTCTTCATCTTTCTCTACTGTCGCCCATTTACTAGCAGCTTCACTTAACTCTAACCGGTTACTACCTTTCTTTGATAGAAGGTTACGACTTAAAGGTGTAAATACATAACCACCATATATAGTGTACCTTGGCATTACATCATGTTCTATTGTATCTACTAGTAGATCATCATTAGCAACATTTTGTAGTCTTACCTCTACTTCTACTCTTTTAAAATCTCTAAGGAGTTCAAACTCGATACTGTCACCTATCTGCTTTTTATCAGCATAGTACATAAAAGAAGTATACTGCTGTGGCATAAACTCTACTGTACCATCATTATAAATCCTATGTCCATCTATACTTAGGAGGATATCTCCACTTTCGAGCACTTCGTAAGCTGAGGAGAGAGTAGAGACTTTCATAACCATTACCCCACTTACATCTTTATTCATTCCATAAACATCACGAAGAGTTTTACTCTCCATCTTCTGTGTTCCTATTCCAAGGTTTGCAAAACCATCATAGAGTCCATCTTTTACATCTTCTAAAAAATGTTTCACTACAACACAAGGAACTATGTAACCAATATTTTGAGACTTTGTAATCTGTTGCATCACTACACCGGTGATTTTTCCATTACTTATAGCTGGACCACCACTATTACCAGGATTAACCGCAGCGTCTATTTGTATACTTAAAAAGTTTTCTCTCGAGTGTGCATATGTATGATGTTCTAAACGCGAGACTATACCAGTGCTCACACTTAAACTGTTTCCACCTAGGGGAAATCCATAAACACTTATCTTTTGTTGTATCTGGGGAAGTTGAGCAAATTCTAAAGGAATTGTATTATCAAAGAAAGATTCATCTTTGACACGAAGGAGTGCTAAGTCGGACTGATGAGAGATAAACTCTACCTCAGCTTGGTAGCGTTTTATTTGACCATGGCGTTTAACCTCGATAAAGGTTTCGTTAGCCACTACATGAGCATTAGTTAAGATTCTATTGCCCAGGATTATACTACCTGAACCATGAGAGCGTCTTATACTTGAGTTCCATGGTATAGCGTAGTTAGGGATTTTAGAAACGGTGTATATCTTGACTATTGAGTCTTGTACATCTTTGTTCGCGTTTGCTTGTACATTGACAACGAAGAGAAGTATACTTACAACTAGACCCAATATCTTCATTACTATCCTTTAGTTATATACTTACTTCTTTTATATCTGCGATGTTTAGAATGCTTTTGTATACAGAGGCTACTAAAGACTTTCTATTGTTTTTAAGTGCTGCGTCTTCCGCGTTTACCATTACGTTTTCAAAGAAACTATCAAGCTCTGGCTTTAGCCCTAGTAGTGCATCTAACTCTTCTTCATATGAGTTAAAGCTCACTGCACTTACATCGCTATATCTTTTAAAAAGCTCTTTTTCTGCAGCTTCACTTAAAAGGCTTGTCTCTACTGCGTGATCTTTGCTGAGGTCTATATCTTTAGTTATATTTGCAACACGTTTAAATGTAGAGCTCACTTCATCAAAACCTTCTGCATTTACAAGGTTGTTGAGTGCTTTTATTTTCTGAGCTAAACGAAGAAAGTCTCTCTCTCCTGATGCTAAAACTGCTTCAATAATAGAAGGGTTTACATCATAGTAGCGTTTAACACGTTCAAGTATAAATGCTTCTAACTTAACTAAGTCAATCTCAGAGTAGTTTTGTGAGAGTTCTTTCATAGTTTCTACTATGTCAAATGAAAACTCAAACTCGTTAATGATTCTAACAAGGCCATTTACAGCACGACGAAGAGCAAAAGGATCACGAGACCCTGTTGGAATCTGGTTTACTGAAAAAAGACCTAAGAGTGTGTCTATCTTTATACTCATAGCAACAACACCACTTAATGGAGTTGATGGTAAAGTGCTATCTTCTCCATCTGGTAAGTACTGTTCACTTATTGCAGTCGCTACAGCTTTGGTCTCACCCTGCTCCGCAGCATAGTATCCACCCATAAGACCTTGAAGTTCTGTAAACTCATATACCATCTCACTCATAAGATCAGCTTTTGCAATTTCTACAGCTCTTGTGAGATCTGCTTTATCCGCGTCAACTTCAAACTTATCAAAAAGAGTTGAAGCTATTTTACCCTCACGTTCTATCTTGTCCGCAACTGTTCCAAGACCTTTAAAGAAAGTTACTTTCTCAAGTCCCTTAGTACTAAGTCCATTTTTTAAGTCATTGTCCCAAAAGAAGAGTCCATCTTCTAAACGCGGCCGTAAAACTGTTTCATTTCCAGCTATAACCTTAGAAAAATCATCTGTAAGTGCATTTGAAACTACTACAAATTTATTTATAAGCTTGCCATCTTTGAAAACTGGGAAGTAACGCTGATGCTCTTTCATAGATGTAATGATAACCTCAGGAGGCAATCTTAAAAATGCTTCATCAAAAGAACCTAAAAGAGCTGTAGGGTTTTCATTAATAGCCACCACTTCATCAAAAAGTTCTGAGTCTATCTCTATAGTGACATCATTCTCTTTTTCTATAAGTTTAAAGTCTGCAGATATTTTTTCTGCTCGTTTACTTGGAAAAAGCGTAACACCACCTTTCTCTAAAACTTCAAAGTACTCTTTAGCACCACTAATAGCTGTAGCACCAAACTTAGATATACGATGTACATATGTCTCTTTAGATGACTGTACTCCAAAAAGTGTCATAGGTACCAGTTCATCACCTAAAAGAGTATTTACCCATCTTACAGGACGAATAAAACTTTCAGCTGAGCTTCCCCAACGCATAGTTTTTCCAAACTCTAGAGACTTTATCCAAGACTCTACTATCTCAGGTAAGAGATCAGTAGAAGGTTTTCCCTTGACATCTTTTTTATAGTAAAGTACTTCTTTACCACCCTTATCTGTAGAACTAAGTTCTTCAAGTGTAACACCACACTTCTTTGCAAAGCCATTTGCAGCAGGAGTAGCTACTCCGTCTTTATATGCAACGGCTAAAGGAGCACCAAAGAACTCTTCCACAGAATCTTCTTGAGACACTTTAAACTCTCTATGCCAGATAACTAAACGTCTAGGAGTATAGTAAAATTCAAACTCACCTAAAAGTGAGTGTTTCTCTAAAATATCTGCATATTTTTTTTCAATATTTTTTAACTCTTTTAAAAGGGGAACAGCAGGAAGCTCTTCCACCCCAATCTCTATCAGTAGTGTTTTTAACATAGTTGTACTCTTTGTATTATAATTATGGTGATTTTATCCTCTTTTTGGTTAAGCAGTGATAAAATCCATATTAAAGGATTTTAAATGAAAAAAATACTGTTGTCACTCCTGTTAAGTATGGGACTTTATGCTTCAGCTTCTTGTACAGGTATAGTTTTAGAGACACTCTCTAGTGGTGGTTATACTTACATGAAAGTAGAAGAATCAAAAAAAACATACTGGATTGCAATGACTCAGCGTGATGTAAAAGTTGGTGATGCCATAAGTTACTCTGAACAAGGTTGGATGAAGGACTTTCATTCAAAAACACTTGACCGCACTTTTGAGTCTATTTTATTTGCTAGTGATGCTCCTACAAATACTCATATAAAAGCTCCATCTAAAAAAGCAAGCATAATGGAATCTTCGCACACATCTTCTAGCAGTATTTCTATTGCTGATCTCTTTAAAAATCGTGATAAGTATGTAGGTAAAATAGTAACTGTAAAAGGTAAAGTAACAAAAACTTCAGCACAAATTATGAAGCTAAACTGGATACACATTCAAGATGGCAGTAATTTTCACGATATGAACGACCTTGTCTTTACATCTACACAAAATGCACCACAAGTGGGTGAAATTGTTTATGCCAAAGGTCTTGTAGTTAAAGACAAAGATTTCGGTTATGGTTATTTTTACCCTCTCATCATTCAAGAAGCAAGTTTCTCAAAATAAAACGAAAACTTTTTTAAATTAATAACATTAACTAGAGTTTTCATATAAAATTAATATTATTCTATTATACTTAGCATTTTTAAGGATGTTTATGGAATATAGTCTACTTATTATTTTTTACTACGGTATTCTACATGCTCTAGGGGCTGACCATCTCTCAGCTATTGCCTTATTTTCTATAGGTAAGAAAAAACTGCAAACACTTCTACTTAGTCTACTCTTTGCAGTTGGACATGGATTTACTCTCTATATCATCGCTCTTTTTATCCAGTACATTGCAAATGATGCTATTTTAGAATACGGAGATACAATATCTTCTGCAGTTATCATGCTCATGGGATTATATATCCTTTATCTTGCATTTAGTGATAAAATACAAATAAACCAACATAAGCATGAAGGAGAAAAGCATCTTCACATATATTACAAAGACAAACATTTACATGACAAAGGTATGCTTTTATCTCTTGGTCTTCTTATGGGTGTTGGTGGTGTACGTGGTATGTTAATCACACTCAGTGTGATATCACATCAAGCTGTAAGTATTGATATGATATTTGCTTTTATCGCAGGTGTTAGTCTCGTTTTTATCGCTTTTGGCTACTTGATATATCTTGTAAACACATCTTTTATTAACTCTAAAAACACTTTAAGGTATGCTCTTGTTTCTATTGGTCTCATTTCTATAAGCATAGGTAGTTATAACTTAATAGGAGAGCAATTAACAACGCTTCTGTAGTACAAATTTAGACTATATTTATTTATAGTTTAAGTTGGCACTATAGCCATCAAAATAAAAAGGAAGAAATATGTTCAAATTAGACGAAGTAAAAGCACACTGTGATGTACCTTGTGGTATATACGATACAAATAGAGCTATTGTTGCAGCATTAAGTGTTGTTAGAATGGTAGATTTAATCAATGCTAGAATGGAAACAGAAGACGCTGCTTCAGCTCAAGGTCAAAATGATATCGCAAGATACATCAACACTAAAGAAGAAGAAGCTGCTGTATGTAAAGAAGAAATCAGAATTATCTGGGGTGACTTTATTAAGCCAGTACATGTTTTAGATAATCCAGACATTCACACTATGGTTCATAATATCATGATGCTTGGTGGTGCTGCTAAGCAACACGTTTCTCGTGAAAAAGCAATGGATCTACTTGCTGCTGTAAATGACTTTTCAGAACTTTTCTGGAAACTTAAAGGTATGGAATCCAAAAGAGTTACTGCTCCTTACGCTCCTGGCGAAGAAATGGTTTTACCAGTTATCTAATGCTCAAACTCTTTAAAGTTTCAGGCAATTCTCTTTTCCCATTTTATAAAGATGGGCAAAGAATTCTTTGCTTGAAAGTTTTTAAATTTAATCCTGTAAAAAAAGATGATACGGTTGTCTTTTCAAAAGACAGTTATGGACTTATGGTCAAAAAAGTTATTTCTATTAACAATGGACAATACTTTGTTCAAGGCACTGATCCATTAAGTATAGATAGTAGAAATTTCGGGACTATCAGCTTAAATGAAATTCACTATAAAGTTCTATTTTAAGACTTAATTAAAAAAACGAGTATACTCACCCAGATGATTTCGATCACTTCATCGAATCAGTCACTCTTTCCAATGGTGAAACTAAATTAACAATGGCTTCTTTTGTTCCAGGTACTCTTGGAAATGAGAAATCTTATACTGAAGTAACTTTCACTATCAGTCCAATAGGTAAGAAACTTAACTTAGTTGCAGTAACTGTAGAAGTAGCTGAGTAGTTTTTAAATCTTATTTATAGGACTTAACTACACCTTTGAATAAGCTCATTAATCCAATTTAACATCACTCCAAATAATTTTCATACAACTTTTACTAATTGTGTAGAATTGTATTAAATGGTTTGTTTTTTTTGAGTTTATCTTATGAAGAGAGACTTAAAAATATGGAATAGTATTTTATACATTCATATTTTTTATTAACTAAAACTATAATATTATTTGTGTTATTAAATATAATTTATAAGGATATATCTTTGATAAATAAACAACTCCTTTCGGGAAATCTTTTTGGTGGTGTAACGGCTGCTATTGTTGCTTTGCCTCTTGCTCTTGCCTTTGGCGTCCAATCAGGCATGGGGGCAATAGCTGGTTTGTATGGAGCTATTGCCTTAGGTATTTTAGCCGCTCTTTTTGGAGGAACTCCAACACAGATCAGTGGTCCTACAGGTCCTATGGCTGTTGTTGCCTCGGCTATTATTGCAGGTGAAATAGCTATTTATGGCTCTTTAGATGCAGCTCTAGGGACTATTATCGCGACTTTTGTTCTAGCCGGTATCATCCAAATCATTATGGGAATTTCACGTATTGGTCAATACATACGCTATATGCCCTACCCAGTTGTATCTGGCTTTATGAGTGGTATTGGTCTTATTATCATCATTATGCAAATGTTTCCTTTCTTTGGACTAAGTTCTCCTAAAACTATTATAGATGTAGTCAGTTCACTAGGTGATATATTTTCTAGTATGAACTTCCAAGCTGTTGGTTTATCTATGGCTACTATTGTCATTATCTACCTTTTTCCCTATATTACAAAAGCTATTCCTTCAACACTAATGGCATTAGTGGTACTCTCAATTTTATCAACACTGCTTGGACTTCATGTCCCTATTATTGGAGATATTCCGCAAGGCTTACCAGATGTACATTTAGACACACTCTTTGCTATGGATTGGCATCACCCCATGGTTATGATCATTCCTGCTGTAACCCTAGCAGCACTAGGAGCTATCGATTCACTACTAACCTCAGTAGTTGCTGATAATATGACTAAAACTCAACATAACTCTAATAAAGAACTTATTGGTCAAGGTATCGGTAATACCATTTCAGGACTCATTGGTGGATTACCAGGGGCAGGAGCTACCATGAGAACGGTTGTAAACATCAATGCAGGTGGTAAAAGTAAGCTTTCTGGAGTTGTTCATGGTCTTATACTTTTGTTTGTGCTTTTAGGAGCAGGTGCTTATGCGAAGCTCATTCCTTTGCCTGTATTAGCAGGTATTCTTATTACCGTAGGTGTTGGTATCATTGATTATAAAGGTCTTAAACATATCATTCATATTCCTCGTGCTGATGCAGTCACTATGCTTATCGTGTTACTGTTAACAGTATTTGTAGATCTTTTACAGGCGGTAGCAGTAGGTATGGTACTAGCTTCCGTGTTGTTTATGAAACAAATGGGTGATATATCTGAATCAAAATCATCCAGTCAAACTTTTGCTGATTTTCACAATATAGACTTGCTGGATGATGAAAAAGGTATTATGGATGTTATTAAAGATCAAATATACATTCAACACTTTGATGGACCAATATTTTTTGGTTTTACCTCTCACTTTAAAAAAATGATGCGAGAGCTTCCCGAGGTAACTGTTGTTATCTTTCGTATGCACGATGTCCCGAGTATAGATCAGAGTGGTATGTATGCCATAGAAAATGCCGTTTTAGAGTTAGAAAGAAAAGGGATTAATGTTCTATTAATAGGTATTCAAAAACAACCTGAACATATGCTGCGTAACATTAAACTTATTCCTAACCTTATTCAAGAGGAACATCTTTTTAAAGATTTCAACTTAGCTATTACTGCTTTAAAAAATAATCAATGTTCTCTAGAGTCAAAACCTAGAGAAACCAAATCAACAATTCTTTGGAAATACTAATTTAGTATCTTCAATTATATTGATAATCATAAGGATTTACAATGAAAACCATAGAAAACTTTTTAAAATACAACAAAGAGTGGGCAGCACAAATAAGTAAAGATAATCCCGAATATTTTGAAAATTTGGCAAAAGGTCAAATGCCAGATCTTCTTTGGATTGGTTGTTCTGACAGTCGTGTACCCGCTGAAATTATTACGGGAGCACAGCCTGGTGAGATGTTTATTCATCGCAACATTGCAAATCAAGTTATCGCTACAGATTTTAACTGCCAAAGTGTTTTACAATATGCTGTTAATGTTCTCAAAGTAAAACATATTGTAGTTTGTGGTCATTACGGTTGTGGTGGTGTCAATGCGGCTCTTAACAAACAAAGTACAGACCTTGTTATCACCAATAAATGGCTTATCCATATTAAAAATACCTATCGACTGCATCAAGAAAAGATCGATAGTTTCCAAACCAAAGAAGAGCGAATTGATAGACTTATCGAATTTAATGTCATCGAACAAGTTCATGCTCTCTCACATACTTCTATCATTCAAAAAGCATGGGATACGCAAAATGGTCCTGAAATTCATGGTTGGGTCTATGGGATTGATGATGGTTTAATAAATGGGCTTATCACCATTAAACCAGGTGATGCTATCGAGCCAATCTATGAATACGAACCTAAAGGCTAATAGTCTTCTTCAATAGGGCTAACAATATACTAACTAAAAACAATCGTTTGAGTATTCACTATACTGAGGCCTTGTTTGCCAGAGTTTAACTACTTATTCACATCAATATCTCTAAATACCTCGTTATTCCTATCTTTTTAGTGTTGTAAACTTGTTATACCAAGTGGGGTGGTGCTTAAGCACCCCTTTATGTAATTCAGTTTATCTTCCTACTTGTACCCTATAAAGCTTCTGGTTCACTAGAAGTTGGTAAAAAATAAGCAATTGTTGTAAATATTACAGCAATTACTAAAGCAGTTGCTAAAGCTGGGACACCTGAAACAATAGCTACTTCATTTGATGGTGTCATATCCGCTAAAATCGCTTTTCCACCAAGTAATGGATCAAGTAAAAATGTTCCAGATATATAGTCAAAAATCAACATATACAGTAAAGCACCACCTAATCCACCTAAAACAAAGAATATAGCATCTTTTCGACCTTCGCCTAATGCACAGATTGAAGTGCACGGACAGTAGCCTCCGATGCCCCATCCTATTCCAAGAACCATTCCTCCAACAATCACACCCCATGTCATACTTTTAACACTCAACTGTGAAGCATCCATTATGCCAAGTGTCATAGCTAAAAAGATGAGAGTACTAGATACTGCTATAGCTAAAAAGATGACACGCATTAAATGCATATCTTTTAAACGTAACATATTTATAATACCAGAAGGGTTAGAAGCCCCTACACGATGAATGCCAAAGCCAAAAGCTGTACCTAAAAGTATTGCTAATAAAACAGTCATATTATTTTCCTTTCTTTGCATAAAATAGTAGTGCAATAGGAATGCCTGTTACAAAAACACCAAAAGCAAAGAGATATCCACTCACTGATGTTTGCATCATACCGCTCATCATATGTCCACTAGTACAGCCACTTGCTAACCTAGCACCAAATATAACAAAGAAACCGCCTATAAAAGTGACAATATAGCGCTTGAATGTACTGGTATTCCCAAACTTATTCAACCAAACAGTAGGTGCATTCCCTTCATCTCTTGATCGACTTGGTCCTTTCGTTATTTGAGAAATGAAGCCTCCAATAAAAATACTTAACACAAAAACAAGTCCATAGCTCATAGGATTTGCAACTGCTTTTGCATACGAACCATTATTTTTTGCTAAGTAACTATTATCGCTTGTGTAACCTGAAGTTGTTGAATTCGTTTCTGAAACAATTGAAACTACACTATCCCAAATAATACCATTGACAATAGAAAATTGTGTCGATCCACCAACAGGTTTTACTATAAAAATAGCAAGAGCTAAAATTATTCCTACCAGTACTCCTCCATAAAGCCAATTTAATCTTTTTCCTTGCATACACTTCCTTTAAAAATATAATATTTATTTAGTCTATTGTCTTATGCCTTATATATATCTTAAGGAACTTCCCGTATAAATCCATACAAAAGATAAAAACTCTCAAACTATAAACAAATTTACTTTTGTAATCGTTATTTTAAAATAACTTGGGCAAGTTTTGTACTTTTTTACAACTCATTGTAGGTTGAAACTTTTTTTACCATTACTATATCATCCTTTGAAGTACTTTTTAGTTGGCTATTTTCCTATATCTTTTAAGTACTGCTTATACCCTACTTTGTTCAACTTTTCTACTTTTACTTCTACTTCTAATTTTATTTTTAACTTGTAAGCTGCTATTTTTTCTCTAATGTCAGCATCAGAAGAACCGATGATTTGAGCCGCTAAGATTCCTGCGTTTTTAGCACCGTTTATAGCTACTGTTGCTACGGGAACACCACCTGGCATTTGTACTATAGAAAGTAATGAATCCATGCCTTCTAATGAAGAGCCTTTAACCGGTACACCTATAACTGGTAAAACAGTTTCTGATGCCACCATACCTGGTAAGTGAGCCGCACCCCCTGCTCCCGCTATAATAACCTTTAGACCTCTTTTCTCAGCACTACTAGAGTACTCTATTAATCGTTCAGGTGTTCTATGAGCAGATACTATGTCAACTTCATACTCTATTCCAAACTCTTCACACATTAGAGCCGCAGCACTCATAACTGGTAAGTCTGAGTCACTCCCCATAATAATTCCAACTTGTACTTTACTCATATTTGTTTGCTTCCTTTGATTTTTAAAATATTTTTTGCTTTCATCGCTTTTTCTAATGCTATATCTATGTCATCATCGAGTACCGTGATATGTCCCATTTTTCTAAATGGTTTAGTGAAAGTTTTTCCATAAAAGTGAAAAGACAATTCTGGAATTTCTAGTGCATCATGAATCCCATCAATAAATGGCTCACCAGCATAACCCTCTTCTCCAAGTATGTTAACCATAACAGCGGGAGAGATAAGTTTAGTAGAACCAAGTGGTAAGTTTGTCACGGCTCTTATCATCTGCTCAAACTGTGAAGTGGCACATGCTTCAACTGTATAGTGTCCTGA
>NZ_JABIOQ010000042.1 GCF_018698455.1 Sulfurimonas sp.
CATAAATAATTCACGAGAAAATGGAGTTATGCTTTTAAGAGCTGGACGTAACACACTGCGTTTCTTACCACCACTTACGATAACTAAAGAGGAAATTGATGCAGGTTTTAAAGCCCTTAACACTGTTATGTCTGCTATATAATTCTCTTCTTGTAGCGGAGGATAGCACTCTTAAAGATTATATATCCAAAAACAAAAAAGAGCAGTTTAAGTATGAGTACGAAAAGAATGAAGCAGAAGCTTCTAAACTTCGTGATTCTTGGATAGCTCCATTACAACTACAGTACATTTACTCCAGAAGTAAACCAGGGGCAAAAGAGCTTACTCGTGAAAATACAGCCATCATTATGGATCAACCTATTTTTCAAAGTGGTGGAATTTACTACGGAATAAAGTTTGCAAATGCTAGTAAAAAATATTTGGATTATTCAGTAGAAGTTGCTCAGGTTAAAATGATAAAAGTTACTCTGTCGATTTTAATGCAGATAAAACAGAGTACATTAAAAGTAAAATCCCAAAAGTTAAAAATCCAAAATGCAGAGATAAATTTAAAACTAAAAAGAGATCAATATCTTAGTGGGCAGTTAGATTCTGGATTTTTAGATGATGCTATGATAGAGAGAAATAGAGTTATATCTTTACTCTACGATTTACAAACTTCAAAAGAACTACTTGTTACAAGCTTTAAAACATTAAGTGATAGTCCGTATGAAACATTGAATATCCCACATTTTTCACTGATGAGTGAAGATGAGTTTATGCAGTACAATCTTGCAGTTAAACAGAGTCAGGCTGAAGTAGAGAAATCAGACTACTCTAGAGATATTATTCGTTCTAAATATTTACCAAAAGTTAATTTAACGGCAGGATATACATGGTCAAGTAATGAACAGTTTATTGATAATGACCTTACATTTAAGACTAATATCGCTTCCTATAACTACGGGCTAAAAGCATCAATGCCTCTAGACATTAACAGCTTTAGAGATATGGAATCAGCAAAAGTCGATTTTTTGAAATCTAAAGTAGTGGTGGAAGATAAACGCAGAGAACAGAAGGCTCTTTTTCTACAGACACTTTATAGCATAGATAACTATGAAAAAAAAATAGCCTTAGCACAAGATAATATAGAGATATATACAAAACTTTTAGAGGATACGAAAGAGCTTTTTACTGCTGGTTATAAAACTGAGTATGATGTTACACTTCTTAACAACTCTTTGGAATTACAAAAGTATGATACTCAGGTGTATGAAATAGATAAACAACTATCACTCTTAGAGTTATATGAAGTCTATATGAATGACGTAAAAGGAAATAGATAGATGCCAAATCTTATGTTTAGCGAATATATGGGTGATTGGTTATATGGAGAAGATGGATATTATTCAACTTATAAAGACATAGGAAAGAAGGGTGATTTTTATACGGCCGTTAGTACGAGTAAATTCTTTGGCGGTAGTATTGCAAAACATATTATTTCTTTAATAGATGAGGGTTTTTTAAAAGAAGATAGTGTCATTTGTGAAATAGGGGCACATCATGGTTATTTCCTCGCTGATGTATGTGAGTTTATCTATACACTAAGACCAAAACTTCTAACTACTTTAAACTTTGTTATCGTAGAACGATTTGATGCACTTCAAGAACAGCAAAATAAGTACTTTGAAGAATCATTTGGTGATGTTGTTTCTTTGACACACTATAAATCTTTGAGTGAACTTAGTTGTGACAATGCTTTTTTTATCGCAAATGAAATATTTGATGCTTTTCCTTGTGAACTCTACTTTAAAGGGAAAACAGGAAGTGTAAATGGACACGATGTCGCATTTGACATAGATGATGCATGGGTAGAAGAAAAAGCGAAGAAGTACCATAAAGATAGAGGTGAAATAGCAAGGGGTTATGAAGAGTTTGCACAAGAGATGGCTTCATCTGCAAAGACATTTGAATTTATGACTTTTGACTATGGAGAGATGCAGGCTCGTCCTGATTTTTCCCTGCGAGTTTATGTAGAACATAAGGTCATCCCTTTTTTCCTCGAAGAAGGTGAAGAAGACTTTGTAAAACATGAAGAACTCTTTTCTAAGAGTGACATCACATACGATGTGACATTCGAACATGTTAAAGATGCTTACGAAGAGGCTGGAGTAGAGTTCATAGAACTAAAGGCTCAAATGGTAGCACTAGTAGACATGGGTGTCCTAGACCTCTTAGAGATACTCAAAGAAAATGTAGATGATAAAATCTACAAACAAGAACTTGAAAAAGTAAAAATGCTTATCCTTCCAAACTTTTTAGGTGAGAGATTTAAAATGGCGAGGTTTAGAAATAGCTGAGGCTACCTTTGTTTTTTTAATTCCCATTTTGTATATATCTCAAAGACAATGGGAATAATTACTAAACTAAGTATAGCTGAGCTCACTACTCCACCTAGCATAGGTGCTGCTATTCGTTGCATAACTTCACTTCCTACTCCATCTATATACATGATAGGTGCTACCTGGCATTGCTGGCATAAAAGCTTTGACTCTTACATTAGTGTCTTTAAGTACTTTAGAATCTTTTGTGATATTTAAAATAAAAGTATTTGAGCCAGTAGTTAGTGGTTTTTGGGATGTAATACGTACTTTTGTATCTCTATGTTGTACATTTTTAGTAAATGCTGATGCATGAATAATGCTAAAACCTAATGTTAACAGCAGTAAAGTAAATAAAATATTTTTCATAATTGAGCCTTTGTTATCTAAATGTACGACAGTATACTTTTCTAATGTGTAGTGCATGTGTATAAGTGACTGAAATGCATAGAGAAGGTAGAATCTGTTAAGGTAAAACCTTATTGTACATTCTAAGACTCTTGGAATGTTCTTGCATATTAAAATATTTTACAAGTTCCATAAGAACTTTAGTTAGTTTAGTAGCTTGTAAATATATGTTAGTTCCTTCTTGATAGCTAAGAGTTAAAATTGCACCCCTGTGAATGAATCTCCACTTTTATGATATAATTTTCAACTATCGACATAACAAAAGAAATAAGGATTTTTAATACCTACAAGATTAAGAGTTGATATTGCTGGTTATCATCATGTTATCAATCGTGGTGTAAATCGTTGTAATATTTTTAATTTTAAAAGTATTTATCCTTGTTGTGAAGAATCTATTTTAATAAAAGATTTCGATATTAAAACTCTTAATGAGTTTTTAGGTGAACCAATCACAGATAAAGAGATAGAATACATAAAAACAAAAGAAAAACAGAAAATTGTTAAAGTAAACAATAGTA
>NZ_JABIOQ010000043.1 GCF_018698455.1 Sulfurimonas sp.
AATTAATCTCTATTTTATCTATTCTATCACAGTGTCTAGCACCATCAAAGTTACCTGCAATCCAAGCATCAAGAATGGATTCTGCAACACCTTTTCCAACGATACGTTCACCAAAACAAAGAATATTAGCATCGTTATGTCCACGAGCAACTGTTGCTGTGTACGCATCATGACAAAGTGCAGCACGAATACCCTCGTGACGATTTGCCGCCATACTCATTCCTATACCACTTCCACAAATAAGAATTCCATGAGAAGTTTTATCTTCTAAAACAGAATGTGCGACTTTATGAGCATAGTCCGGGTAATCAACTCTATCCTTAGAATATGGCCCAAGGTCAATAACTTCATGACCTTTTTCTTCCAGTAACTCAACTGTATAATCTTTTAGTTCAATTCCAGCATGGTCTGTAGCAACATAAAATTTCATTTTTTCTCCTTAAGATGTTAGTAGTAGTCCAAGTATAGTCTGGACAGGTAAAAATAGAACATAGTCTTTTAAAGGTGTCATTAATACAACTAAAACTATTATTATTCCATAGCGTTCATTTTTATAGAAAAATTCTGCAACAGTATTTATTTTGTACTTTAAAGCTAGATGCATTACAAAATGTGCACCATCAAACTGTGGAATAGGAAGTAGGTTGAAAACTCCTAAAACTACATTTATTATAAGTATTTGAAACACTAACATATAAGCAAATATATAAATAAGTGAATCACTAGCAACTGGTTGACTTAATGCAATGATAGCTATTGAAGCAAATGCAGCAAGCGTAAAGTTATAAACGATACCCGCTAAGTCTACTTGCATCGCCGCGTTATATCCACCACGACCGATAACGGTTGCTGTATTTATAGGCACCGGCTTCGCCCAACCAAATAAAAATCCACTCTCTGCACCCATAAGCATAGGTAAGAAGTACATACTCAAAGGAACGATAATAGTACCAACCATGTCAACATGACTTATAGGATTTATAGTTAAACGGCCTGCATTTTTAGCAGTTGTATCTCCGTACATAAACGCGACCCAACCATGCATAATCTCATGCCCAATGATGGCGATAGCAAGTGCTAAAACAGCAGCTACTATTTTGAGTATATCAAGTAATTCCATAGTAATCTTTATCTGTTTTTATTCTTTCTTGTATTGCTTTATCCAAGTATGGAGCTTGTTCGAGGTCTGTTGGAGTTTTTCCAACTCTATCCCATCTTATTTCCCAGTTTTCATCTATTGAGAAGTAAATAAACCATGGAGTTCCCTCTATGTTCTCATAAGGAACGCTTCCCCAAAAACGGCTATCATTTGAGTGGTCACGGTTATCACCCATCATAAAATAACTATCTTTCTCAACTTTTATAGGATTGAGATAAAACACAGGCATTGGATACTGTCCATCATTAACGATTTTATCATCATGGTGAATTCCTTTATGTGCTTTTTCATAAGGATTTTTGACCCAAAGTTTTTCTTCATAAACAGCTATTTCAAAACCAGAATAGTTTTCTTTTATCCAGTCATCACCTTCACTAAAGTGTATGAAAAGGTTTTTGTCAGCTACAAAAAGTTCATCATCAGGAAGTGCAACACAGCGTTTAACAAAGTGTTGTTTTACATTCCCTGGATATCTAAATATAACTATGTCACCACGCTCAGGAGTGTCTCCGTCCATTAAACGCAGACTATCACTCCATGGCATAATTGACATTTCTAAAAAAGGAATGTGAGGCATAGGAATACCATAAGCGAATTTTTTAGCAAAAAGGTGGTCACCTATGAGAAGTGAGTCTTTCATACTTCCACTAGGGATTCTAAATGCTTGAGCAACAAAGAAGATAACAAAAAGAACAATGACAATAGTTCCAGTCCAAGAATTCGACCATTTATATGCTTTTTTAACTAACTCTTTCAACTACTGATCCTTCGCTTTTTGTGCATTGATTTTAGCGGCTTTGAGTGTGTTACTTAAAAGCATAGCAATTGTCATCGGTCCAACACCACCTGGGCTTGGTGTTATGTAAGAACTTTTTTTACTTACGTTTGCAAAGTCTACATCACCGACGAGTTTACCCTCGGCTGTTCTACTTACCCCAATATCTACGATGATAACATCATCTTTTACCATATCTTCAGTTATGAGATTAATAACACCAACACCAACTAAAACAACATCTGCATTTAATGTGTGGCGTTTCAGGTCATCTGTAAATATATGACATATTTCAACAGTTGCATCTGCATTTAGAAGAAGTGATGCCATTGGTTTTCCAACAATGTTAGAAGCTCCAATAACTACACAGTTTTTTCCTTTAACATCAATGTTATACTCACGTAAGAGTTCCATAACACCAAGTGGAGTACAAGGAACAAATCCATCAAGATTAGTTAGAAGACGTCCTACATTAAACGGGTGGAAACCATCTACATCTTTGGCTGGATCTACAAGTTCAAGAAGTTTTGTTGTGTCTATCTGTTCTGGAAGAGGGAGTTGGATTAGAATTCCATCTATACTGTCATTTTTATTCATGCTTATGATGGTTCTTTCTATCGCTTCTTGAGAGATATGTGCAGGCATATCATGAGTAATAGAGTAGAAACCTACACGGTCACATGCTTTTTTCTTCATGTTAACATAAGCGGCACTTGCTGGATCTTGACCAACAAGAACAACTGCTAAACCGGGTGTACAACCACAAGTTTCTTTTAGCTTTTTTACATCTGCCGTAACTTCAAGTTCAATTTTTTTGGAAAGTAGTTTACCATCTAATAATTGCATTTAAACCCCATAAATTATATTTCTGTTATTATACCCTTTTAATATAATAATAGGCTAATAATGAAATATCTACTTTTTTTAATACTTCCAATACTTGTATGGGCTTCTAGTGATTTTATATCTCCCCAAGAGTATGCTGCCCAACTCTATAAAAATCCTAGAGGTATTGGTTGTCAGCACTGTCATGGAGAAAATGGCAATGGTAAAATAATAGCTAAATATAAGCATAAAAATATAGAAAAAGAATTCATTGGAGCCAAAATTAATAACATAAGTTATAGTGAATTTCATAGAGCTTTAAACAGAAGAAAAAAAGCAATGCCAAGATACTTTTTAACAGATAAAGAGGTACAAGCACTTTACCTTCATCTCCATAAAAATGATAAAGCGAAGAAGAAAAATGCAAAATAAACTTCAAGAGCTATATGACAATAGAGACTTGGAAGGGCTAGATGCTTTAGCTGTTCCTAAATATAGAGAGTTAAATAAGTCAATGAAGTTCAAATCAGTTTTGATGCTCTCGTGTAATAATATAAAACATTTATCTAAAATAGAGAGTCTTGATGCTGATTGTATAATGCTTAATTTAGAAGATGGTGTTAGTAAGGAAGATAAGCCATTTGCTCTTGTCTTATGTGCATTTTATCTCACTCAAATAACTAAAAGTGATAAAAAACTTGTTGTACGTGTAAATGCCTTGGATGAAGGTGGTTATGAAGAGATAACTTATTTAAATCAATTTATGCCAGATGCAATTAGAGTCCCTAAGATTAAAAATGCTTCGGAGGTTAAAAATGTACTGGCTCTATTGAAGGATGATATAGAATTACACCTTTCGATTGAAACAGCAGATGCCTGGCATAATCTTTCTTCTCTATCTGTAAATAAAAAAGTAACTACTTTTTATTTAGGAATTTTAGACCTGTTTGCAGATATGAAGCTTTCTCAAAGTCTCGTAAATTTAGATAATCCGACAATGCACTATATGCTTTCACACTTTCTAGTAAGTTCTAAAGCTATGAATGTAAAACCAGTAAGTTTTGTCTATCAAGAATTTAAAAATTTAGAAACTTTTTCAAAATGGATAAACTTAGAAAAAAGCATGGGCTATGATGCAAAAGGCTGTATCTCTCCCTCTCAGGTTACATTAGTTAATGAAGTCTTTGTTGATAAAGAAGCAGAACTCTTACGTGCAAAAGTAGTTATAAAGCTTTTTGAGATGTACCGTGATGAGGGAATAACTGGTTTTGTTGATGATGAGTACGGTTTTATTGATGAACCCATTTATAAAGGTGCATTAGCACTCCTTCAGACTTAATACCTAGCGAGATTATAGTAAACATTATAACGGATTAAAATCTTTTCTTTAGGTCTTGGATATCTACTATAGGCATATTCTATAGTCTCTTTTGTTGTTTCATCAAGTACAAAAAAACCACTTTTTGATAAAAACCTAAAGTCTGTCATATCACCATTCGGATGAAGATAAAATTCTATTACATTAGTTCTATTTACATTAATATTGTTAGATAAGTTTACGGAAGCAACACGAGTAAGTACACTTTGGGTGATTCTTCGCATAATTTCTTGATTATCAATCATATATTCCTGTTGTCCACGGGTGAGGTTTCCCCACTCGCTTCCATAAAGCTTTTTCATCTCTAAGAGAGTACCACCCGCACCCATTTTTGAGTAAGACTTTTTTTCTTCTGGTTTTATTGCTTCTGACTTATCTTCATATAACCAAGACATAGGATCTATTAGAGTTGTGTCAACTTTTTTTGGTTTAGGCTTTGACTTTTCTATTTTTTCTGGTTTGTTCAGAGTAGGTTTTAGTGGGTTTTTAAGTGGCTTATACTTTATAGGTGGTTTTTTTAGAATTTTTTTGAGTTGTTTTCCCTTAGGTATTGGTCGTGATTTAACTGGTGCTATTAGTTTCTTCTGTATTGATGCAGGCTTTTTATGCTTGGGAGGCATTTCTTTTAAAGAGACTCTCATTCTGTTTTCTTTAACTGGCTTTTTTTTATGCTCAGGATTGATACTCATTAGAATCCAAAAAAGAAGAACAAAAACAAGATGTACAAGAAGTGCAACAAAAAGTGCAAAGGTTGTTCTGTTCAAGAAGTATCCATTAAATATATTTAAGAGATTATAGCAAATGAAAATTAATACTACTTTGCTATAATAAGAAAAAACAAATAAGGTCCTTATATGAGTAGAGAAGCATCAAATGTAGCGTTTAGTGAGGCACAAAGCTTAATCCCAGGTGGAGTAAATTCACCTGTTCGTGCATTTAAAAGTGTTGGAGGAACTCCTATCTTCATTGCAGAGGGGGAGGGTGCTTACCTAAAAGACATAGATGGAAACAAATATGTAGATTATGTTCAATCTTGGGGTCCACTTATTTTTGGTCATCGTGATGAGACTATAGAAAATGCAGTGATAAATGCGGTAAAGAGTGGTCTGAGTTTTGGTGCTCCAACAGAAGCTGAAACGCAGTTAGCAAAACTTGTCGTTTCTTTTTTCGACTCTATAGACAAGGTGCGTTTTGTAAGCAGTGGCACAGAAGCTGTTATGTCTGCTATTCGTCTTGCCCGTGGGTTTA
>NZ_JABIOQ010000044.1 GCF_018698455.1 Sulfurimonas sp.
CTTGATATTATCAAAGTTATATCAAAAGTTAAAGAGGAAGTGAAACCTGATATAATATTTACTCACTACGAAGACGACTTAAATATAGACCATCAGATAACATATAAAGCAGTTATAACAGCAACTAGACCTATGGAAGATGAATGTGTAAAAGAGATATATAGTTTTGAGATACTTTCATCTACAGAGTGGAACTATCCATTGTCTTTTTCACCTGATACTTTTTTTGATATAAGTGATACAATTGATCTAAAAATAGATGCCATGAAAGCATATACTTCAGAGTTGTGTGACTATCCTCATCCAAGAAGTTTAGAGGGTATAGAGCTAAATGCAAAATATCAAGGGATGAGAGTTGGAAAGAAATATGTTGAAGCATTTAAAAGTATAAGAGTAGTTAAGTGAAAATAGCAATATTAACTTCACTTAATCAATGGTTTGTTCCTTATGCAATAAAATTAAAAGAGGAAATTGATAATTCAGAATTGTTTTTTTCCCACAAAGAAATTGATCAGACTTATAGTATAGTTTTTATATTAGGTTATCACAAAATAATTGAAAAACAATATTTAGATTTACATCAGCATAATATTGTAGTTCACGAGAGTGCTTTACCTTTAGGTAAAGGTTGGGCTCCAATGTTTTGGCAAGTATTAGAAGAAAAAAGCAGTATACCCTTTACAATGTTTGAAGCTGGTTTAGGTATTGATGATGGTGATATTTATATGCAAAAAGATTTAGTATTAACTGGTTATGAACTAAATAATGAATTGAGAGAAAAACAAGCAAAACATACTATAAATATGTGTTTAGATTTTTTAACTAATTATGATAATCATAAAGTAGCTAAAAAACAAAAAGGAAAAGAAACTTTTTATAAAAAAAGAACTTCTAAAGATAGTGAATTAAATATTAATAAGTCTATTAAAGAACAATTTAATTTGCTAAGAATTGTAGATAATAAAAATTATCCTGCTTTTTTTTTAATAAACGATAAAAAATATAAAATAAAGATAGAAGAAATAAAGGAATAGCATATGTCAGATATTAAGATAGCGCAAAATGCAAATATGAAACCTATTATCGAATTAGCAAAAGAACTTTATAATATACCTATGGAAGAACTAGATCCATATGGACATTATAAGGCTAAACTATCCTTAGAGTATATAGATAAACTTTCTCACGAACAAAATAAAAAAGATGGGAAACTTATTCTTGTAACTGCAATATCTCCAACACCAGCTGGTGAAGGTAAAACAACTACTACAGTTGGTCTTGGAGATGCATTAAATAGTTTGAATAAAAAAACAATTATTTGTTTAAGAGAACCATCTCTTGGTCCTTGTTTTGGATTAAAAGGAGGAGCTACTGGTGGTGGTTATTCACAAGTAGTACCCATGGAAGATATAAACTTGCATTTTACAGGTGATTTCCATGCTATAGGTGTTGCTCATAATTTGCTTTCTGCTATGATTGATAATCATATACATCATGGAAATTCTCTACAAATTGATTCTAGACGAGTTAAATGGAAAAGAGTTGTAGACATGAATGACAGAGCTTTGAGAGATATAACAGTTGGCCTAGGTGGAGTTTCAAATGGTTATATAAGAGAAGATGGTTTTGATATAGTTGTTGCTTCTGAAGTCATGGCAATTTTATGTTTAGCAACTAATCGTGCCGATTTAAAAGATAGATTGGGTAGAATAATTATAGGATATAAAACAGATAAAATAACACCAGTTTATGCTAGCGATTTAAAAGCAGATGGAGCTATGGCAGCACTTTTAAAAGATGCAATTAAACCAAATTTTGTGCAAACATTAGAAAATAATTTAGCCATAGTTCATGGAGGACCATTTGCAAATATTGCTCATGGGTGTAATAGTGTAACTGCTACAAAAACTGCATTAAAACTAGCAGATTACACTGTTACAGAAGCAGGATTTGGAGCTGATTTAGGAGCTGAAAAGTTTATCAATATTAAATGTAGAAGTGCAAAACTTAATCCTTCTGCAGTAGTCATTGTTGCAACAGTAAGAGCACTTAAATATCATGGAGGTGTTGAATTAGATCATTTAAATCAAGAAAACTTAAAAGCACTTGAAAAGGGTTTTGAAAATTTAGAACGTCATATTCATAATGTAACTAAAAATTATGGTTTAAATACAGTCGTTTGTATAAATAATTTTACTTTTGATACGGATTCTGAAACTAATCTGATAAAAGAAAAATGCGAAAAACTTGCTGTTAAGTGTGTAGTATCAAAGCATTGGGCGGAAGGATCAAAAGGTGCACAAAACTTAGCTAAAGAAGTTTTATATATTGTAGATAATCAAGAAGCGAAATTTGAATATTTGTATGAAGATAGTCTCTCTATCTGGGAAAAGATAAAAACTGTAGCAACTAAGATATATGGTGCTAGAGAAGTTATTGCAAATGATAAAGTTAAGTCTGAAATAGAACAACTACAAGGTAAGTATGGAAAACTTCCAATTTGTATGGCAAAGACACAAATGTCATTTTCAACCGACCCTTCTTTAAAAGGTGCTCCATCAAACCATGTGGTAGAAATTTCTCAAATTAAATTAGAAAATGGAGCTGGATTTATAGTTGTAATTGCTGGAAATATGATGACAATGCCCGGTTTACCTAAAGTTCCTACAGCAGAAAAGATTAATATTGATGATGATGGAATAATTACAGGTCTCTTTTAAATAATAACAAAAAGGAAAAAAATGAAAATAGGTAATTTTAATTTAAATAATGATGGCACATATATAATTGCAGAATTGAGTGCAAATCATAACGGTAGCTTACAAAATGCTTTAGATACAATAAAAGCAGCAAAAGAAATCGGTGCAAACTGTATAAAGCTACAAACATACACATCAGATACTATGACACTTGATTGTAAAAAAGATGACTTCATAGTTAAAGGCGGAACTTTATGGGATGGAAAAAGCTTATACGAGTTATATCAGTGGGCTACCACTCCATGGGAATGGCATAAAGAATTATTCGACTATGCCAGAAAAATTGAGATTGATATATTCTCTTCTCCATTTGATAAAACAGCAGTGGATTTTTTAGAACAATTTAATCCGTCAGCTTATAAAATAGCATCCTTCGAGATACCTGATCATGAGCTTATACGATATACAGCATCTAAAATGAGACCTATTATTATCTCTACGGGTATTGCTACTATTGATGAGATACAAGATGCGGTTGATATATGCCGAAGTGTAGGAAATGATGATATAGTTTTACTTAAATGTACTAGTGCATATCCAGCACCACTAGAAGATGCAAATCTTGCTACCATATCAAATCTTGCTCAAACTTTTGGAGTAATATCTGGTTTTTCAGATCATACACTTGGGTCAACAGCACCTATAACAGCTGTTGCACTTGGTGCAAAAGTTATCGAAAAGCATTTTATTTTAGATAAATCTATCGGTGGGGCTGATGCTGATTTTTCTATGGACAAAAAAGAGTTTGCTAGTATGATAAAAGATA
>NZ_JABIOQ010000045.1 GCF_018698455.1 Sulfurimonas sp.
TAGTTATACTTTTTATATAGTTCTCATTATGCCATTTTTTAATGATATCCATATCAACTTCATCTATTTTCCGATTAAACTTGCCAAGTGCTTGAGCAATTTTCACTGCTCTTAATTCTATAGCATAAAGAAGTTCATCTGCTCTAAATACTCCATATATAATAGATCTTCCACTCTTAATAGTATTGACATACCCAAACATACAATTATGAAGTTCTTTTGCCCATTCACTTAACTCTACGGTATCAACAGGTAATCTAAACTCTAAATCTTCTACGGCAACTTCAACTGAATTTTGATGAGACTTATACACTAAAGTACTATGATCACCTCTGTCAAATGCCGCTAAATGAGATATTCTAGTAATTTCATCGTGTAAATTTTTTGTATTACGCTTTACCTTCCAAAAATGTTCTTCTAAATATTCAAACATACCAGCTATCTGCATGAGTCTTAGAGTATCTATCCAGTGCGATAATGCTCTACTCTTTGTTTGTTCTTCTTGCATTTCCATTAGAAATATTTTTACTATCTGTTTTTCTGTGTAGTGAAGCTTTAAAAAGTGAATAAACTCTATAGCATTAGAAAAGTTTTCATCTGAAAAGATATGCTGTTTTACTGCTGGATATATTGACAAGAGCTGTGTTAAAAAATTCTTATCATCTATTGTTCTAGAAAATACAAAATCACTGTAAGGGTAATAACCTGTTACTTTTAATGAATTTTCATATGTTATGTAAAAAGCTTTTTTTATTGATTTTTCTTCTTTATTATTTATAATGAATTGAAGCATTTTTTGCTCTGATTGGTATTCTAGTGTGAATGTTTGGAGCATATTCATTTGCCAATGAAACATATTCATCTCTTTTAAGTGACTGTGACCTAAAAAATATTGTAGACACCTAAACTTTTGATCAATATCTAAGTTTTTTATGTCCACTTCTTCAATCCAGTCTATTATATTTGGCTTATTTTCAAACAAATTTTGAAATAAATACTCTTTCGCATCATTAACTAAAAGCTTTTTAATCTCTTGTATACGTTCATCCATATACAGACTATATTTAGTAATTATTGGATATTTATATTGTAACTTAGCCTTGCTCCCTGCTCTTTTACTCAAGAGTGCTTCAAATAGGCTTTGTCTCTCTATAACTATTTTCTGAGTTGTTTCAGAGTACCTTGGAATATGAAAATATAATTCAACTCCCCATGCATTATCATTTACACTCTCTGCTCTTTCCCAGAAGAACTGTTTCCATATTTTTGTAGCAGAGCCACTCTCCCATTCTTTAGAATCAATGAAATAATCATTACCACACTTTGGACATAGAACATCCGGTACTTCTATTTCATCTGCAAGTATTAGGAGAAAAGGTTACAGTATCTAAAGTAGCTACCTTGTCTGGTCTTAGTAGAGCAAATATCTATGCTAATTATAAAAGTTTATTTGAGGGATCTGCACATATTGAAAGTAAAACAGATATTAATGAGCTTCGTCAAGTAGTACAGGAAAAGGATAATGCACTTCACAAATTACGCCAAGATAATAAAGCTCTTAAAGAGGCTAATATAAAGCTAATGGACCAATTAGTTATGATGAAAATATTGCTTAATAATTGTAATAGTTAATATAACAGCCTTGTTTTTTTGAACCAAAAAAGGTACAATTATGTATGAATAAAAAAATACAAGTTGTTTTTTATAAAACTCCTGCTGGTAATGAACCTGTAAGAGAATGGCTTATATCCTTAGACTTAGAAGATAAAAAGAGTATAGGTTCTGATATTAAAACTGTTGAGTATGGTTGGCCAATAGGGATGCCAGTATCACGATCTTTAGGCAATAGCCTTTATGAAGTCAGAAGTAATATATCTCATAAACGTATAGCGAGGGTTATTTTTACAATTATTGATAGCTATATGGTGCTTCTGAATGGTTTTATCAAGAAAACTCAAAAAACACCACAAAATGAGATTGATTTAGCTCTTAAAAGAGCGAAGGATATAAAATGAAATTAAATAAAAATGCAATTGGAAGTTCTTTTGATGATTTTTTAGAAGAAGAAAATATATTAGCCCAATCAGATGCTACAGCTATTAAAAGAGTGATTGCTTTTGAAGTGGAAAAATCCATGGAAGAGGAACACATCACAAAAACAGAAATGGCTAAAAGGATGGGCACAAGCAGAAGTTCACTTACAAGACTTCTTGATCCTCTAAACAACTCTATTACTTTAGCTACTATAGAAACAGCTTTAGCAGCTATTGGTAAAAGAGTACAGATTCAAATAGTTTAAAGCTCTAGTAAATGGTTTTTTGAATCAGCTCAAAAGCATTTAAATGTTATTAGTAGATGGCTTGATTTAGATGAATAAGAGTATATGATTGATAGTAACTACTTTACATAACTTATGCTAACCAATTAGTGAATATGCTCTTTATTTCTTATATTTACACTTCTCATTATTTTAAAAGCTGTAGCATACTAATTTCTAGAGAATAGAGTTCTCTATTTTTCCAAAAATATTGAGTTAACCTTACTAACAGTAATAGCATATTTAGATCTCTTTTATCTACACTAGATACTTTACCAAATGATTTAATGACTACAAGCTTATTATCTCTTTTCTCTACTAATTTACAATAGCCATCTTTCTTTTCTAAGATTTGTTTTTCTAAGTTGAAATAGTGCTTTAGTCCATCTTCTGTCGATACATATTCCAGTTTAAATGGTTGAAGATATAGACTGCTTAATATACTTATGTCTTTCTCAATTTTTAATTCTGTTTTCAATTTTTCAAATGTTTTCTTAAGTTTACTCTCATCAATATTTTTAGAGGGCATTTTCTTCAATTCTTCATTTAAGTCTTTAATAGCTTTAAATCGTTTCATTTTAAACCTTTTGGTAAAAGAAGTTATCAAATGAATTAAGCCTTTTTTCTCAATTGTTTTTATCAATATAAAATTTAATAATTGGTTAACAGTTAAATCTTTAATAGTCTTAGAGTCGTGTTCAATTGTGTATTGGGTGTCTACAATAGAGATATTAATACTTTTATATATAATAAAGCTACTCTTTTCATTTGAATTGTACTCAAGCTCTTCTTCTGTGATTATGCTAATAGCATCTTTAACAAGTATCTCATTTTTAAATGCCTCTTGGTTTTGTGAAAGTGTTTTCATCTTGCTATCCTTTATTTTTGATAGTGAGATTATTCCAGAGGGGATTTACTTTTTTTTACCTTTTAAATATTATTGTTCCGAATGTGAAACTAACTCTGAAACAAGATTCCAAACAGGCTCTTATTGTTCCAAATGTGACTTTTGGGAATGATGTTGAGAAAGTTTTATATTTTAAATAATTTATTGTTATTTTTATCATGAATAATTCTTTAAAACTTGTAGTTATAAAAATATAAAATTAATGGCTATTTTGATATAAATGATTTTATATCAAAAATACTAACTTCATATTATAACTTTCCTCATCCTAATAAAGCTTTTAGATAGGTCAACAACCAGTAGGTTTTGGAGCATTTTCTAAAAATTAAAACCTTTTTAATCCAATATCAATGCGTATTCCGTTTTTAAATGAACTTAATGTTGCTCTTGATATACCAATGTTTTTGCATAACTCTTTTTGAGAAATATTTTGTTCTTTATGCAATAAGATATTCTTTTAACTAAATCAGTTTTTAAAAATGAATAATTCTGATTATATTTGGATTTATTTGTGAGAATGTGGTTTTTTAAGCTTGAAAGACTGATAGGTTACAGTGCTTACAGCAATGAAAAATACTACAAATTGTATAATTTCTAAAGCTGTTTCCACTTCGTATCCTTTTTTTCGTTTGCATTAATTATACATACTATCGCACCTAAAGTCAATATTGTATGCCCTATGAAAAAATCGGTATTTATTGTACTAAATAGACTATTGATTTTTAATTTACTTGATTATAGTTTTGGAAATAGTTCCATTACTGGAATGTCACTGTAAACTAGATAGTTACTAGAACTGTATCTTCTGGTACTTTCCCCTCATTTTAAATATAACTGAAAAAAGGTATTCCAAAATAAGAGTATATAGAGATTTAACTATAATGGCCCGAATATTTAAGACAGTAATTTAGACTAAAATAAATCCCCATACTTATCAATAAACTTGTCACCTAATTTTGTAGTAAAAAAGTACCCTATTCCTAAAGATATAAATAAGACAACCTGAAACTTTTCTAGAAAAACTTCAAGGGTAACATCACTAAAATCTGAGTAAAATTTTAAATCTAATAAGGCTATAACAAATTCATCCATAAAATGCTCCTAAGTAATACTCATTTTAAAATTTCATCACTGTGTTTAAATCAATGCTACTGATATTATTGTAACAAGAAGATCATATTAAGTCAAACTTCATTTTGATTTGCTTAGTAAAACAGTAGGTTTTGGGGCTATCTCTAAGTCTCAAATTAAATTGTTGAACTATGATATTAGTTTAATGACTATCGTTACTGACACAAAACTCTGAACGGTCTCGAGATATTTTTGAATTTTAGGTCATCTATACCTTAATGAGAGGAGGGGTGTCCTCCTCTTTTCCAACTTCTTCTAACCTTGTATGAGTATGCTTAAAGTACTAAACTATAGTATACACCTCTACCTTTTCCATGATTAGACATTATCTCTTTTGAAACTAAATCAGATAAATCCCTACTTGCTGTTAATCTAGTGCTCTTTGTGATACTCATATACTTTTGCACTTTCATCCCACCTTCAAACTCTTGAGGAAGATACGATAGCATCTTAAAAATCACTTTCTTTTGCCTCTCATTAAGTTTTGTCTCTCTGTGTCTGTTCCAGAACTTTACTTTAACTTGGACAGCTTCTATTGCTACAAGTGTAGAATCGATTGATTCTTCTAGTAGTTGTAAAAACCATTGTATCCATAGTGATATATCTTGATTAGTTTGAGTACAAACCTTATCGAGTACCTCATAATATTCTTTTCTCTTTTGGTAGATAATAGTTGAGATAGAGTAAAACTTAGGATTTGCAAACGATGACTCCGCAAGAACATAATCAGTTATTGCTCTTGCTATCCTTCCATTTCCATCATCAAAAGGGTGTATGAGCACGAAGTACAGATGAGCAATTGTAGCTTTATAGATGCTACCTAACTCACTATCACTGTTGAGCCAAAGAAGAAATTCATACATAAGCTCTTCTATATTAGAAGATGCTGGTGCTATATAGTGAACTTTTTCTCTGTTCCAAGCACCTGAAACTATCTGCATATCTTCAGTATCTGTTCGGTAGCTACCAACATTTATATCTCGTAGTCCTGAGCTTCCAGTTGGAAAAAGAGCTTTGTGCCACTTTAATATTCTTTGTTTATTGAGAGGCTCTTTATTTGTTTTTGCATCAATTAAGATTTCTATCAGTGCATCCGATTCTCTTGTATAACTATAGTCATCTTCAAGTCCAAGCTTGAGAATTTTATTGATAGAAGATCTTACAGAAGATCGTTGGAGTGTTTCACCCTCAATGGCTGAAGTGGAGAGTGCTTCATTTAAGAGTTGTTCTAATTGGAGTTGATTTGTGTCATCTTCATTCATAAACTTCTCAACCATGTCTAATTGACCAAATTTGTAATTTAGTGTATCTAAGCTGATATTTTCAAAGACAAAGTTAGGAAAATTACGACCTTCCCAAATCCACTTTTTTTCTTGATGATATGTTACCATGGTCTAATTGTATCATTTTTTGATGTATTTATCTTCTCTAATTGTATCATTGATGGCATTTTTCTCAGATTTAATGATGAAGAGAGCAGTATTTATTTTAAAGAGAATATACCTTATGTTAACCAAATTGAGTTAACTAATTATTTGTCTATATTCTTAACCAGTAGTTCAATATCACTTTTCAATGGAAGAATTTTGTTTTGAATGATATCCCAGATTTCGTCCGCATCAATACCAAAGTAATCATGGGCAATAATATTTCGAAAATCTTTTATTTTTTGCCATGGAACATCACTGTGCTCTTCTTTAAAAGTTTCATCAAGTCTAGAAATAACTTCGCCTATTACAACAAACTGCATCATTGACGCATCAAAGCTTTTTTGATTGTGGTATAAGTCATCAGCATTAGCAGAATCTTGAGAATACAATTCTATTTTATCAATTGCTTCGATTAAAGATAATAGATCAAATTTTACATTATGTGACATAGATAGCATCTTTTAATATTAACTCTTTTACATACGGTTTCAGATATTTTTCTCTTGCTAAATCAACACTTCTTTCAAATGCATCAGATAAGTAGTTATTAAGTGAGATTTTCAAGTCATAAATATCTGTAATACCATCTTCAAGCTCAATTAATAAATCAACATCGCTATCTTGGGTCTGTTCGTCTCTTGCGAAAGATCCAAATAACCCTATCTTAGTGATGTGATATTTTTCCATAATATATGAGTGATTAAGCTTTAAAAAATCTAGTATCTCTTGTTTAGTATTCATAACGATAAGTTTAGCATAATTATTTAGGGAAGACCTATTCTTGATTCACTTACTGGCTTATCGCTTGTGATTTTAAAAGCATTAACTAATGTTCTCAACTTTTGCACATAGATTCCAATACTATTCCCTGCTGTCATTTATTTAACCATAACAATCTTGATTGTTTAAAGTTTGGAGAGTTTTATAAAAATTTGTTTCAGTAAATACATCTTTACCCTCTATCAAATTAGGAGTGATACCATGAACAACCATAGCCTTTATTTTAATAGGTAAAACAGTGCTACAAAGTTCGTCAAAAACTTCAACTTCACCTTTGGCATCGACTATCATCGCACCTACTTGAATGATTCTATCTTCCTCTTGGTTTCCTGTTGTTTCTGTGTCAAATAGTATATATTTAGCCATTAAGTAATTTCCTTTGTTGATATTTTAAATTCTAAATTTTCTTTATTCATTCCAAAATCGTGTGCATAATTATCAAACTGATATATATCCATCTCAATGAGTCCATAGTCTTCACCTATTATTATTCTGGGACTACCTTTATCTATCCAGTAGGAGTATTCTTCGCCAACATCGCTTACAAAATATTCTTCTGTATCTAATTCAAATGTCATTGATGCAAGAAACACATCATAATTTTCATAAAAAAGCTGAATTAAAAATTCATTAAAATGTAAACTATGAACAATTTCCTCAAATAGCTGTTCGCTAGAAAATGTATCATCATACTTTTTCACTTCTTCAAAGAAAGAGGTTTCAACTTTAAATAAAAATGTTTTGATTTCACTATTTGAATCCATAGGCATAACAATTTCATTTTCATTACGTAATATAAATCGCATTTTGATAGTTGTTACTTTTGTATCCATTTACGTTTCCTTTTTTCAATTTATATATTAGAATGTATCACGATTTAAGCAATTATTTCATTAGTAAAAACATCTCAATCAACGCCCCATTACTTCTAAAAAACGGATCAAGATCAATCAATCCTCTAAATACTCTAAAATATCATCTAAGTAATACTCTTCTTTTTCATCATCATCCATATCATTAATAAATTTTAATAAATTTTCTTTGAAATCAGTTGAGAAACTAGCAATCGAAGCATAAAACACTTCATCTGTATTAAGTATTGCATTATATCCCTCTACTCCAGTTGTAATCTTTTTTTCTATAGCTGAAATAAGTGATTCATAAATATCCGGACAGTCATCTTCTAAAGACCAATCTTCGCCCCTGATACATGCATATGAAATATCACTTATGCTAGCTGCATCAATATGATTAAGTAGAAGATTAGCGATTTCATTTGCTTTTAGTTCATCATGAAGATAATCATTAAATAAATCTGCATTATCATGATTTTTATAAATACTACCCATCAAAGCATTTCCATCCTCAAAAGAGTTTATCTGTTCTTGTAATGGTACTACTATTTCATCTCTAATTGTAGCTGCTAATTTTACAGTTAGATTAGAATCAAAATCAGTCCCTTCCCCTAAATTAAAGTCTTTGTCAAAATTAATGAAGCTATGCGCACAATAATAATGAAATACGACTTTACATTCTGTAATTTTTTCATCAACTGGCCAATCTTTATTTACTACATTCTTAGCATATTCAAGTCTGGTATTAAAATCATTTTTTAAGGCTTTAGATATAGTATCGCTATATTTCATTAAAGTATTTAATGTATTTTCAGAGAGTCCTCCCCTTTCTGAGATGCTAAATAAGAAAGGGCTAAGTGATACGGAACATATTTCATTTATAACTTTTTCATCTTCATATATTTTTGCATCAAAAGATTCAATCTCTCCATTATTTAAACGATTATCAAATATATTATCTTTATTTTTGTCGTTTGCTAGCTTTATAGATTCTAAGGCAATAGAAACATCTGACTTTATATTATCAGGCGAATATTCAATTACTCTAGTACTTCCTTCCATTGCTAAAAAAATAATTTCCTTATCATTCTTAAGTTCATCTGAAATATATTCATAAACTGAACCATCTTCTTCTATTGCTTTTAGCACAAGAGCTCTATCATTTTTAAGTTTATTTGAAGCATACTTTAAAGATTCGGCATTTTTTTCTACTGCTAGGAACACAATACTTCTATCATTTTTAAGTTCATCTGAAGTGTATTCAAGCCAATCTTCATCTGTATCTATAGCTTTTAGCATAAAATTCCTACTATATCTTACGTTTTCAGGTGCATCTTCATCCGCATACTCTTCTACCCACTCTTTTTCTTCATCAGTTAATTCCAATGATGAACTTTCAACTGGCGAATCAGATAGATTGTTTTCAGGAATTTTTTTATTGCTTTTTTTCTCTTTCTTAAGTAGTTTCTTTTCATCTTCTTCTAACGCTGCTTTTAATGTTAAATCATTATCACAAAGGTAACTATCATCACTTCCTGCTATTTGAGTTTTAATACCAAACATATCTTGTATTTTATCTTCTAGGTTCCCTACTTTAGTATTCTTTTTTGGAGAAAACTCACCACCTTTAGAATCGCCTTTTCTAATTGAAGCTAATGTTGAATCATCTTCTGCAAAACTTCTACCTTCATATACTCTTAGAACTAATCCAAACTCTTCTTTAAACTCTTTTCTTAATGTTTTTACTTTCATTCTTCCGCTGATATTCATTCTTCTTCCTTGGTAATAAATTTTATCAAATTATATTTGATTTTAAAAATACTCATAAAGTACTTTTAAAGTCAAACGATACATATATTATATATTGTAACAAGACATCTTTATGTCTTGTTTATTAAAATTAAACTTGTTCCCAACCTTTTTTTACATTCGCCTCCATAAACTCTTTACATAAAAGTTCAATCTGTTCTTTTGAGTTTGAAATGCGAATATCTTTTTTCATAGGGTCTTTTCTTGTTGGACTAAAATCTGCACTATAAAACACATAAGCAGGAAAGCTATCGTCAAGAGTCTCTTTATTTGTTTTATAAATCATAAACTTTTTAACATTTGTTTTACCTTTGGATGCTTTTGTATAAACCTCTCGAAATATAACTTCACTCTTTGGTAAATCATTTGCACTAGTTTCTGAATCATCTATATAAACTATCTCTGTAATTTGAGACAATCTCACATCATGATTATTTACACTTTTATCATCTCTTACTCTTTTTATAACTGGATGGATAAGACTAACTGAAGGTACAATAGAGCTTAAACTATATCCATCAGTTTCATCATAAGATATAAATGGTTTTTTGATAGTACCTTTTGAGTTTTCTGTTAAAAGTTCATTTACAGACACCTCCATAACAACTTCAGGTTTTACCATATGAAAGGCTACTTTTCTTTTATCTACTTCTAAATAACTTGAATCAATATGAGACTTACTTAGTTTTTCATATAGAGATGTTTTTAGCATTTCATCAAGACCATTTCCTACTATACCTACTTGGATAAAGTTATTGTTTTCATCCATAACAGATAAAAGTAGTTCTCTTACTTTTTCATCTTCTTTTGTATAGCCAATTACTGCCATGTCAAGAGTATGTAAAGGTTTTAGTTTATAAGTGATTGGGAACTCAGTACTCCGTACTACCAGTCCCTCTTGGCTTTTAGATACAACTATATCATCAAAGTACTCTTGTAACTCTTGCTTTGCTAGTGTCTTTTGTGACACTATTTTTCCATCAAACAGTTCATCCAGTTTTACTAAAACTTTAGTGTAGTCATTCTCAATATACTCTTGACCATCTAACTCAAGCAAATCAAATGCTGAGACACTAAGAGCATCCATATCACTACTTAAAGCACTCATTACATCAAATACTCTACATCTATCTGAGTTTGTTGTATGTAGCTCGACAGTTGCTTTTAACGATGTTATATTTTTTGATTTTAGCATAGTCGTTACTTCATCTAAAATAGGAAGCTTAGTTTTTATATTTCCACCACTATTTATTAAAGTTACAATTTGTCCATCAAAATATAAGTAGTTATACTCTCCATCTATTTTAGTAGTTACTATTAATTCAGTACCTGCTATTTTTGAACTTATATCTTCTGGAGTTATTGATTGAAATGAACCAGCTACTTTTCTTTTATAAGTGATTGCTTCATCTATAATTAATTGATTCATACGTTAAACTCCTTTAGCTCTAGGTTTGTTAAATGAAGGATAAGCATATACTTATCATCTTTTATTCTACCCTCTAAAAATCCTCTATAGGGTGTACCACCAGTAGTAACTACTAAAGGTTCATTGCCTTTTTCTCCACCGCCTACAAACATTAAACCATCTTTATCTGATAACTCTTTTGCCATGTCATACAAGAAGTCATAAGTCAGCCCATTTACATGTCTTATTTGGTAGTGTTTTGCAAAGGCAAACTTTTTAATAGCTGCTGCTTTTGGCATAAGCTTACCACTCCATTTTATAGGAAGATTCTCAATTGATATATTCGCTGCTTTTGAGACTAAAGCTTCTCTTTTTTGTTCTACACCATCTTTATCTTTTATGACTTCAATCATCTTTATGTTAAATACTATTTTATTATTTTCATCTACATATATTTTTTTTAGACCTTCAACTTTCTTACCTATTATTTCTATGTCTATATCTACGTCATCTTTTATTATTGCTTGAGATAGGTCTTCTAAGTCTTCATATTGAGCTGCGAGTGTACTCATATCTGTTTCAGGGGTAGTTTTTAATAGTTTAACATTATTCTTAGCAGTACCATCTTTTAGTACTTGTGTAACTTTTGCTCTCGTTGGTTTTGCTTCAAAGCCTAATATTGCATCTCGTTTGTTAGCATTACTTATATTTATTTTTTTCATATTAGACCTTACATCATAGAGAAGTCAAAGTCATCTTCAACTTCTTCTTCAATCTCTTCATCTTCACTATCAAGTGTGCCTTCATCGTTAAGACCAATAAATTCAAATTCAATCTTCTTACCAACTAAAACAAATACTTCTCCATCATTTTCCAGTACAAATGCAGGATCGCCTTCATAGTCAGCTCTATAATTAAATTCAAATGTATAAACTTCTTTTTGCTCTTGTATTGCTTTGACAAAGTCTGGATGGTTCTCTTCGCCTTGAAGTGAATAAATTGATGTGATGTTATGTTCTAAGTAATGTTCAATAGATACTGTAGATGAGAGTTCAATAGGTGCATCAAAGCTAGAAGAAACAATAGTAGCATCTGTTCCATCTTCATTAATATATTTCATATCAGATTTTTCTATCCAATTGCCTTGAATATTAACACTTCCAAGTGCTGTACCACCTTTTGGGATTAGCATTGATAGTTCTGGATATAGAGAGACAGCGTTACATATGTTATCTTCATTGTCTAGTGCGATTTTTTCACTAGAACCATAGAGTTTTTTTCTATCTAGTTTTAATGGTTCTAAGTCATACTCATTTGAACCTATTTGAAAGATTAGTGGTTTTGCCATATTCATCCTTAAAAATTGTAATTAAAATTTATTCTTAGATTAAGTATATAATTGAATTATAGTTAAAGATATTAATATCAATCATTTATCATACAACTTAAGTAGATTAGACTGTTGCTGTGTAACATTTTGAAAGAATATTTACTATTTATTCTCTTTATCCCCAATGCATTAGAGTTTCAAATGTATCTGGACTTCGCTCTTTCATTTTCAATCAGATTATTTTTCTTTTAACCATAGAAATTTCATCAAGTCACCTCAAGTCAAGCTGCATATATTTTAACTTCTACATAATCAAGAGGGTAGTTTTTATCACTAGTAGTTCCGTATATCATTTCCACTTCTTCATCTGCAGTATCTGAAATAATTTCAATAATATTTCCTAAAACATGAAGAGAACAATCTGGATGGATACTAAAATGAATGATACACATCTTGTGATTATTTAAATTTTTCAATTCTTTTATTGCTAAAACAGCTTCATTTGAGTTATTTGTATCTATCTTTATTTTTAGACGAGCATAGTAATATATTTTATCAAAAGAGGATTCTATTAGTATCTTTAAATCTTCTCTATCTAAATTAATATCATTCTCGTAAAGAGCTATAATTTTATTAAACTCTTGTTCTAATTCTTCTTGTGTTAATTTTCTCATTGTTCCCCCTGATTTGTATAAGTATAATATACAATCCCGACATCTTTATGTCTGGTCACTTTTAAATGGAAGAAGGGATTTAGGTAACTCATATAGCTACTTCTTAAATTCTTCAATACTCCTATGAATCACCTTGGCACTTGGAACGACTGATGACGATAGGTCCAAATGAACATCTTGATCATCAAAAAATATATCAGCACCAAAGGCTTCTAATATTTCATACTTTTCGCTTCCACCTAAAAAGAAAGCTTCATCTATTCTAACACCCCAAACATTTAGTGTTTGGATTACTCTTTCATGAGTTGGAGCACTTCTAGCTGTAACTAAAGATGTTCGTATTGGAGATTCTTCATCTTTGAATTTCTTTTGTATTGAGGCAATAGTAAGTAAGAGTTTTGCAAAAGGTCCTTTCTTCATAGGATTATTTACATTTTCTTTTTCATGTTCAATAAAAGCTTCCAATCCATGTTCTTTATAAACAAGTTCTGATTCTTCGGAAAATAGTACAGCATCACCATCAAATGCTATGCGTACTTGATCACCCAACGAGTTGTGTACATCTTGATGAGAAGGAAGTATCTTCGCTGCTGCCACACCATTTTGTATGGCGTTTATAACATCACTATCATCGGCTGAAAGGAATAAATCCACCTTGAAAGCTTTCAGGTAGTTAGATATGTCATTTCCACTTGTCCAACCGGAGCGAACTATTTCTAACTTATGTTTGTTGATTGCATTTGTAATTCTAAGACTAGTAGCTGCATTGTTTTTAGAGAGAATAATTACTTCAACTTGCTTATCTTCTTCACTAAAGTATTTATTTATTTTTAAAAGATTCTCAATAAGTCTAAAACCAGTGCCTTTTTCAAGATGACTATTCTCATTTTCCAGCTGATACTTATAGTACTCATCCAAACCTTTATCTTCAAAGATTTTATTTTCA
Organism: Sulfurimonas sp.; assembly: GCF_018698455.1. Lineage (GTDB taxonomy): Bacteria > Campylobacterota > Campylobacteria > Campylobacterales > Sulfurimonadaceae > Sulfurimonas. Next base: position 13,587 of record NZ_JABIOQ010000045.1, read on the forward strand.
GTTTCAAGATCAAAGAGTGCTCTTGAACTAACTGCCACAACAAGCTTGTTTTTTAAATCATAAGCCATATCTATTTTCCCGTCAATTGTTGCGAGTATTCTAAGAGGTCATTATCGATTATGTCTTGTATCCACTGAGGTTCTATAACCCTTAAATGAGGTATCCAATACTTAATAATAGGTAGAATCTCCATTTCATGAGTAATTTTTATAACAAACTCCATACTACCGTCTTGGCCTAATGATTCGACACTTTGCATCGGAAGAGGTCTTCTACTAAAATATTTAGCTGCTGTTTTGTTAGCATAGATTTTTACCTCAAAAGGTTCAATGTCTTTTTGAAACCAAATTGATATGGAGTTATCCAATAGGTTTTCTAATTTTTCATCACTTTTAAATGTCTTGTTTGTTAATTTTGAATTTGAAATATTTTTTAAATAGTATTTTTTAAGAGTCTCCTCCCCTAATGCTATTAAATACCAAAACCCTTCATAGTTGGCTATCTTTAATGGCTGGATTGTAGTTTTGTATACAGGATGTTTCTGATCATCATAAGAGCATTCTATCTCTTTCTTTTCTTTAATGGCTGTTTCGATTATTTGTATATCACTAAACTTATCTGACACATCTTCAATATTTAATTTTGTGTATATAGGATTAAAATCTTCGTTCTTTATTTTTGAAAGAAGCTTATGCGCCCTTGTAGAAAATTTTCCTCCGATGCCTTCGGTGATTTTTTCTATAATGTCTAAAACAATCTCATCTTCTAGTGATTTAGTTTTTTCTACTTTAAAGCCATCTTGCATTTTCCATTTTTTATTTTCTTGATAGATTGGAAAAGAGATTAGTCGTTCGTTAAAGTCCCTTTGTATAGTTCTATCGCTGGTATTAAACTCTTTGGCCAATTCTTTAACGGATAGTGCCTCTCCATCATTTAACTTGGAAAGAATAACTGTAAGTCTTGTTAAAATTTTGTCATAGTCGTGCTTGTATGCCATCACTACACCTCAATTTGTAATTTTTTAAATTATATCTTTTTTGACATTAGACTGTCTTGATAATGGTACTTCCAAAAACTCTTTCCATTGCAATAATCGTTTTTTATCAGTAAGATACTCTAACTTAACTTTCGCACCTAAATCCAAGCATTTTCTGTGTAACATCCTGTAAGACACTGATAATAGAGGTTAAATCTTCATTTCTATTTACAATATCATCAATTTTAGCTACTTCCTCAAGAATAGCAATGAAAGTTTTCATAGCAATAGCCAAAGTTGAGAGTTCACACTCTAAATCTTTAAACAATCCTCCAATAGTTTGAGGTTCATTACTGATACGATTAATA
>NZ_JABIOQ010000046.1 GCF_018698455.1 Sulfurimonas sp.
AACAAGATAGAAACATCGCTATAATGAATGCACATTTAGATGGATACTCACAAGCGAGTATCGCAAGTTATCTCAATCTTTCTAAATCTTTGATTAGCAAAGTTGTAAAAAGTGGAGATTCATTCACAGGGGTGTAGTTTCAATAGTTTATCTTTTTTACTCATATATAAATGGTACCATTTTTTAGTTACAAAGTCAATTATGGTTTTATGGCTTATTCTTTAAATCTACAGGCATCATATGGTTAACATAAGGAAAATTCTATGCTTTTTTAAGCTATATTTATTTTAATATTGGCGATTACAGTTGGTTTATACTAAAGCCTTTAAATTCAATTAGATAATTTGGAAACTTCTGAACAAGTTTAACTGATTTATCTTTTAGCTTCTCAAGGGATATTTTCTTTGGATTTAGTTTCACTTCGACAATTAAGATAGTTTTGTTTATATCATTAACAGCAACAATATCAATCTCATTTTTATTCCCTTTTTCCCAGTAGGTACCGATTTGAGAAAATTGATGAGAATCTTTCAGCTTTTCTATAAAATATTTTTCCAGAAATTTCCCACTATATGTACTGTACTCACTTTTGACTATCTGCTTAACATACTCATAGTTTTCTATCTCTACAGCACTTCTGTTTTTATAGATAAATCGAAACCAAAAACTAAAAAAGTTATCTATGATTTCATATTTTAAAATTCTTCCACCCTCTTTTGCGAAGATTGGTTTAACTTTTTTTATAATGCTATACTCTTTATCTAGTCTATCAAGATATCCACCAATATCTTTCTCTAGTATATTCTCCATTTCAGAGCGTGCTGTCTTACCTGAAGCTATAAGAGCAAGTATAGAAAAATAGGTTGTGTACTCTTTACCAAACTCTTCAATAAGAAGATTTTTTCCTTCATCCAGAAATAGTGAATTATCTTCAAAAATAAGATTTAGTTGCGCTTCAAGTGTAAAAGCTTTAAAGGTCACGAATAGTTCTACATATTTGGCAACACCACCAGTAAGAGTATAAAGAGAGAGCAGATCTTCATTACTGAAGGATGGATAGTTATCTTGAAGTATAGTTTGTAGTGTACTTACCTTAAAAGCTTTTAGATGTATCTTCATATCTGCACGATTAAAAAGAGGTTCTTTCTTATCTTCAAAAATCTTTTTCATTAATGAATATATGGAACCACTTAATACTAAGTTCATTTTTGCTTTTTCTTTATATGTGTCCCAAAGGTTTTGCATATCGGAGTAGATGGTGTTGTTAATAGATAAAAACTCTTGAAATTCATCTATGACAAGTGTAAAATGCTTTTGTGTGGCTAACTCTAAAAGATATTCAAATAGCTTAGCAAATTTAAAAAACTTCCCATGTATTTTTACATCTAGTTCATTACTAATAATTGTTATGAACTCCTCACAAAGTAAGGCTTCACTTTTTTTAGAGACAAACAAGTAAATTTGCTTATCATAAGCATGTCTAATCAAAGATGTTTTACCAATTCTTCTTCGTCCAACAATAACACTCATCTTAGCTGAGTTCTTTGAGAGAATTTCAATTTGATGGAGTTTCTTTAACTCTTTGGTTCTATTATAAAATTTCATATTATTTCCGTAAAATTAGTTACTGTAATGTATATTACTATAATATGTAAATAAATTCAAGTACCTCTTATTTGGAAAAATCTATAGACTATAGATTAAGTAGGTTTTTAATCTCATCAGATGAATAATAAGACTCTATAGCTCTATTAATAATATAATCAAGCTTTTTCTTCTCATTTAAACCATTAACTTCACTTTCTAATAATGTAGCCATTATTTTAATTCTTTTTATGTTTTTAACTTCTAAGTTAACTCTTTTGCAATTATTTCTATTTTTTCCATATTATGCCCTTTATTGATTTCATATATCCGTATTTTCAATGTGTGGCATTTTATTTAAATCAAATAGGCTTCAGCAAGGAACAATTAAAAAAGTTCACATATAAATACACATCATACTACATAGATAAGTCGTATGAATGCTCACAGCCAATAATCTCGGACAGCCAGCTGTAAAATCGTCGGACAGTTGTAAGTAAAGAATCTCTAAGTGCAAAATTATAACACAAGTGTCCGACTGAGTTTTATCTTTTAGTGATTTTCGACCTTAGTTTTCTCATTGATTCACCCTCTATTTCAACTCTATAAGATGAATGCACTACCCGGTCTAATATTGCATCAGCAACAGTATCATTATTCAAGTAGTCATACCACTGAGACACTGGTAGTTGTGAAGTGATAATCGTTGAATTTATCTCTGTTCTATCTTCAATAATTTCAAATAGATTTGTAGCATCATCAGTAGACATCTTTGATACCCCAAAGTCATCAAGTACAAGGAGCTGGAATCTAGAGTACTTCTTTAATAAGTTTGTATATGTACCATCTGCACGTGATATTTTTATCTCTTCAAGCAGTGTAGGTATACGAACATAGTAAACTTTAAATCCATCTAATATCGCTCTATTAGCAAGTGCTTGTGATGAGAAAGATTTACCTGTTCCAGTTTTTCCAGTAATGATAATGTTTTGATGATTGCGGATAAAGTCCATTGTTATTAGTGACTGAAAACTTTGCTTATCAATATTTCTTTTAGCGCTATAATCTATATCTTCAATAGATGCTTGTTTATCTTTGATTTTTGAGGCTCGAAGATTTCTACCTATTCGTTTATTTTGCAAAAATATATCCTGAGCTTCTAGGAGATTATAAAACCTCTCCTCAAAGCTAAGTTGATTATAGTTTGTATCTTCTATCTGCCTTAAATAGGCTTCTTTTAGCCCATCATATCCTAGATCATTTATCTTGTTTATCACTGTAGTTTGGTTCATTTGTATCATCCTGTTATTTATAGTAGTCTTTACCACGAATGTTTTCATGGTTATTGAGCACATTGTTAGTGACAATGTTATTTGAAACCTGTAGATAGAGTTTTTTATCAAGAATAGATTCTATTGATTTGACTCTTGAAGCATTTATTGAGAGTGCATATGCCAGTGCTAAATCAAGTTCAGTTTTTCCATAGATTTTTGCCTTGTTTAGAATAGCTATAATGCTTGTATATGCATTAGCTGGATAATCTGCAGTATCTAACCTTCTTTGCACAAACTCTCTTGTATGTTCACCTATTGTCATAGCCCAATTTAGTAATCTTCCTGGATTCATTCTTTCGTTTTGGTATTGGTGGTTGCGAGGCATATGCTCATCAAGTGTAGATTTTGCATTTACTCTACTGATTCTTGGGTGTGTTGCAACGAGCTTACTCTTGTAATATATCTCTACAAGTGCAGTAGAGTATTTAACTTCTACTTTTTCGCCAAGATATTTGAATGGTACTGAATAATAGCTATCAATCAATTTTACATGATAGGATAGATCTACTGTAGCTATTTTTATCTCTTTATAGATAAACCTATTTGCAGGAAGTGCTTGTAATTGAAGTTTTTCCTCTTCAAAGAGTTGATACCTGCTTGCTCCAAGGTGTCTGCTAACTTTTGAGTTGTATTTATCTAGTAGTGGAGCTATAGCTTGATTTATCTCATCAACACTAAAGAATGTTCTATTTCTAAATACTGCTAATATCCATCGCTGTATCCCTTGAACAGCTTGTTCAACAATCCCTTTATCTTGTGGTTTCTTTGGTCTCGCAGGTTCTACCGCACAATTGTAGTGGCGACACAGCTCTGCATAGCTCTCATTTACAACAATACCTTTTTTATTATTTGAGATAATTGCGCTTTTTAGATTATCAGGTACATTTATTTTAGGTACACCACCATAAAACTCATAAGCTAATATGTGTGATTTTATAAAGTACTCTTGTTTTTGGCTAGGTGTAGCATGTACAAATGCACAACCACTACCACCAAGCACTGTCACAAATATTTGAGCCTTGAGAGTTTCACCAGTAAGAGAATCATTATAGGAAACTATCAGTCCACTATAATCTATAAACATCTGATGACCTGGTATATATGTCTGTCTCATGGTAGGATCAACTTTTTTCTTAAACTTATGATATAGCTCTTTAAAAGTACTCAAGGCATATCCTTGCGGCTCTTCTTCTCTATATTCCATCCATAACAACTCAAATGTCACACCTTTTTTTGCTATCTCTTTGTGAATGTATTCAAAGTTTGGGAGTGCTCTACTTGTAGTTTTATCTGCTTTAGATTTCTCTGGAAATAGCTGTTTGTAAATTTCATCTTCATCTTGAGTAAGAAATTCATTTATTTCATTGTTTGTTATCTCAAATCTTTTACAGTAATCTGATACTGTTGAGCTTGGTACATCTACAGCTCTACTTATCTGCCTATATGATATTTCAGTTATAAATCTTAACTTCAATATATCCTTAATTTTTCTCATAGTAAGTTTCCCCATTTCACACCTCATTTTTTTATGAAGTGTAGTTAAATTTTAGAGGATTCTCTACTTAGTGTTTTTCAGCTGTTAATTTCGACAAAATGTCCGAAGGAAAACTAGCTAGCTGTCCGAGCAGTTTCCAGCTGAGTGTCCGACGAAAAGACAGCTGGGTGTCCGAGCGAGTCCAGCGTGAGCAGTATGAATATAAAATAAACAAAGACAGGTCAGTAGAAGATAAGTACTTCATATATGTAGGCTCTAAAGTAATGTCCATATACACAAGTAGCCTAAATGAAACATCAACTAAGTACCTACACTATGACTCTCTAAACTCAGTAGATACCATAACAAACAACCTAGGAGTAGTAGAGAGTAGAATGGCATACAAACCATTCGGAGAAAAACTAAACCTAGATAAAGATGGTAAAAAAACCCAAACGCCACCAAAAACTAAAAGAGGCTACACAGGTCATGAACATGTAGAAGAAACACAGTTCATCAATATGAATGCAAGACTATACGACCCAACCATAGCAAGGTTTATAAGTGCAGATAGTATAGTACCTTATATGTTTGTTTTCTGTATAATTGCATCAATAAATAATCAAATCAGCTTTCAGTTTCAAATATTTAAGTGACCGTTTTAGTGTCCGCTAAATTAGAAATCGCTTGAAAGTGACATATATAAAGGGGTTTAGCATGAAGATAAGGGTCTATTACGAAGATACAGACACAGGTGGAGTAGTTTATCATTCAAACTATTTAAACTTTTGTGAGAGGGCTCGAAGTGAAGTATTTTTTGACAGAGGAATTACCCCTGTTTTAGAGAGTGGGCATTTTGTTGCTAGAAGAGTCATTGGTGACTATTTTGCTAGTGCAAAGCTTGGTGATCTACTTGAGATAAAAAGTGAATTACTAAAAATGAAGACTGCTTCATTTATTCTCAAACAGGCTATATTTAAAGACGAAGTAAAAATCTTTGAGTTGGAAATAGTTCTTGCTTATATAGACTTCGAAGGTAAGCCTAAAAAGATAGAACCTCTTACAAAAGAGTTATTACTTTCTCTATTCGTTTAGTGGAGTGTATTTGACAAACCTTGATTTGGATGGTTGTAGTAGTTCTATGTCATAAGAAACCTGGTTATTTGTTATATCCATAGTGTAAGCTCTTTGTTCCCCTGTCGCAAGACTATATAAGTAATCTACACCTACTGTCGTTGTATAGTTAATCCAGTCATATACTATATCATTTCCAACAAGTGAATTTGTTTCTATAAGAACATTGTTCTTTTCTGTAATTGAGTTTGCCACTAACATATGTTTTCTGTCTATGTACTGTGTCATTGAGAGTAAAAGAGGGTCATAATTGATTTGTGTGGACAAAATATTTGTTGTATTTACATCATAAAGAGTAATCTGAGAAAGAATCATACCACTCTTAATAATGGGAGTATTTATCATAAATGAACCATCTATTATTTTTTTATTATTTTTTAGGTAAGACTCTATATTTGTTGTTCTTTTAGAAATGAAATTTTTAACAACTTTTTTTTCTAATAAATCTTTATCTTCAACTCCAGAAGAGCCTTTCTGCATTGAAGAAAACAAACTAAATACAGAATCGCTTGGTTCATCTATATCATCTTCTTTTAGGTACTCCTGAGCTTGATATTTAGCAAGTGTTTTTCCAGTTGAAGATCTATCAGAAAAGATAACTAGTGGAGAGAGAGCTCGCTTAAGAAGCAGGTCACTTTGTGCAGCATAGTCAATAGCTCCAAAAACAATTGAAGATGAGCTAGTATTAACATCTTTTTTATTTATAGTTGGAAAGTATATGTTTATAAATGGATCTATATCAATGACATTCTGTGCACCTTGTTTTGTTAAGGGTGCTATCACATATCTAAATCCATCATCATGTATTTTACCCAGAGCTTCTGTTAGTTCATCTAACTCTTCTGTTTCTACTTTATAACTTTTAAGCATAAAGGGATGACTTTTTGTCATTAGATATGCGAAGGTGGCATTAGAAGTTGAAGAAGCATACTTTCCTATTTTTTTATATGGCAAGAGGAGGGCAATTCTAAATTTTTCTCCTTCATAGAATGAAGCAAGATTTAAAATAGAGATAGCAAGTACCCTCATTTCGTTTAATTCTCTATCTTTTAGTTTAGTTGTTGCACGTGAAAGAAATGAAAGAAACATACCTTGATCTATATAATTCTTCATACATTTTTCATTACACTCATAAGGATCTAAGTCCTGAATATAAGTTTTTGGACGTGGTATGTTTGAAAGCATAAAACTCTGTGCAAAGAGGAATAATGGAAGGAATAAAAACAGTAAAATTTTCATAGAAAACTCTTTATAGTATTGAGGTCATTGAGTGTCATTTTTTTTAACTCAGGATTTTTTAGTAAGTGTTGGGGATGATAGATAGGTATAAGTTTAGATTCTTTATAGTCTATAACATGTCCTCGAATAGTTTCAAAATTGTCATCATTACCTGTAATGTGTGCATATGCTTCATCTCCTAAAGTTACAATGACTTTAGGCTTTACAAACTCTATTTGTGAGTACAGATAGCTTTTACAAGAGTTACATTCAGAGGGTGATGGTTTATTAGAATTTAGTGGTTTGCATTTAACACAATGGGTGAAATAAATATTATTAAGATTAAGGTGTAAAACTTTTTCTATTATATTTTTGAGAGTTTCCCCTGTTCGTCCACTATAGTAACTGTTTGAAGAGTCTTGAGATGATGAAACAACATAGTCTATTATCATTAGGTCTGCATTCTTATTACCAAATCCACTCATACTCTGTTTACGTGATTTACTTAAATCACAAAGATGACAAGTATTAATATTTTGAGAAAGTTCCTCAAGGGTACTAGATATTTGATGATTTTGTTTGTCGTTGATATTGAAGTGGTCTATATATTCAAATCCCATTGCTTTCATACGGTAAAGGTTTTGCAGTAGAACAAGATTTTGATATGATTTCAAGTGTACCACCATAAATAAAATAATTTTGCTAGTATATTTAAACTGTAGTTGATTCCCGCTTAAAGTTTTGCATTATTTTCTTAGTAATCTTTACCCATGAATTGTGGAAATCTAGCCAAATAATTCTAGTTTTTATGAGATAAATCATTCGTATTGACAATTAAATAAAATGAATTAAAACCATTTAATTAGTACTTTTAGCTACAGTATTGCAAAAATGAAAATGAAAGGACAAGAATTAAAAGTTACATTATAAACTTATTGACATAAGTAATAAGACAAAAATAACTTCAATATGGATTAATAATTGCTAATAAATTTCCATGGAAATAAAAAAAGATATTTTAGAGAAACTAAAAGAGTTAAAAAACAGTCAATGTAAAAAAGAGCGAGTTCATTCTCATGCATTATTACTTTTAAATAGTGGAAGGGGAATAAAAG
>NZ_JABIOQ010000047.1 GCF_018698455.1 Sulfurimonas sp.
AGTATCACTATTAGCATCAGAACTTGAACTACCATCGAGTGTAACTGGAGATGGAGTAGATACATTTTGATTAGTTCCTGCGTTTGCTACTGGAGCTAAATTTGTACTAGTTACATTAATGATTACCCTATCAACTGAAGAGCCATTAACATTAGATACATTCAAATCAAATATGTATTGACCTCCTTTTAGTGGAGTAAATGTAGGTTTAGGTAATGACTCATCAGAGAGTACAATGCTACTATTTGCAGGTTGAAATACTATATCCCAGTTATAAGTAATTGCCGCACCATTTGGATTACTCAATGTTCCATCAAGAGTAACAGGTAAATTTGTTAAAACACTCTGAGTAACACCAGCATCCGAAACAGGAGGAAATATTTGTGTTGGAGCAATGTCAATATTTTTTGTTACTAAAACTGAGTCTATATTTGAATCATTTACTATTAAACTTACAGTGTATATTCCTGACTTGTCTGTCACAAATGTTACAACTTCAGCTGTAGTCGAACTCAAAACTGCAGTACTTCCATCAGGTGACTTCAAATCCCATTGGTATGTTAAGGAATCATTATCAGCATCACTACTTAGTGATGCATTAACACTTACTAATGTACCACTAACACTCTCTGTGATAACCCCAACAGGTTGATTACTTCCATTAGGGATAGTTCCTCCTGCATTCACTACTTCGGTATTTAACTTTTCTTGAGCTTCTGTTCTCGTGATAAGTTGTGTCTGAAGAATTGATTCAACTTCTTGTTCAAATGTAACTGATGAAAAGTCTAAGTCATTAGGTAATTTTTCAAGTGCTTCTTCATCTAACTCTAGTGCCCCATTTGCACCATTGTTTGTATCTAAAACTTCTAAAAGCCTTACATAATTTAGTGCAGCTTCACTATCACCTTCAAACAAGTCGTACGGTGTTATAAGGTCACCTTTATCACTAATAGTGATAATCTCATTGGAACCTAAATATACCGTTACGTTATCGCTTTTATTACAACTAAAGACTCCACTACTATCAGTGTATGCCACGATACCAGATGAGCATACATAAGTTATACCGATTGCAGAGTAAGCTAAATCAACATCAGAGATAGTAACAGGAGCATCTTCTGCTTCTTCGTTAAAGTTACACCCAGTAAAGAGTAATAAGCTTAAAAGTGAGATCATAAAAGTTTTATACATAATTTATTCCTATACATAGTTATATTACTATTCTTACATAATATAGCTTAAATTAATGTCAGTTAAAGCAACAACTAGTCATAATTCCAAAAAAAATACAGAAGGACTGAACTATTGTTTAAAATTGTTTTAATCCTTTTGACTCTTTTATCTCTTCAAGCAGATGACATAAATTCCTTAATTCAGGACTATGTAAAAGCCTCAGAACTCTCAAATAAAACAAAAAATGAAAATGCCGGAAATCTTATTGTCTATACAAGAGATGACTTAGAAAGAATGCAAGCATTAACTCTAAAGGACCTTCTAAAGTCTTTACGTTATTTTTCATATTCTGAAAGTAGACGTGCTCAAAGTGACCTTTTAAACTTTGATTCTTACTCAAACAACTCAAAGGGAATTCGTCTTTATCTTAATAACCATGAACTAAGTTCCCCTCTTCATGGTAGTGGTTTTATATACTTTGGCGATATGGAACTAGAGTTTATTGACCATGTTGAAATATATACTGGTTTTCCAAGCTTTGAGTTTGGCGTTGAACCTGCAACTGTAGTAATCCGTCTATATACTAAAGATGCAACTCATGATGAAGGTGGAAAAGTCAAACTTATGGGTAGTGATAATAGTTCAAGTGTACTTAGTACTTACTATACTGATAGCTTTGAAGATTTTAATTATTTTGCATACTTAGGTGATTATTCAAATAATAGAGATGCCTATGACTACAAAGGTGGAACACTAGGAAGAGATCAACACCGTACTAGGTTTTATGGCTCACTTGCAAATGAAAACCACTCTGTTGAACTACACGCTGTGCAGAGTAAAAATGATGCTTTTATGGGTACCTTTGAGAATGCACAAGTTAAAGAAAATGATCTAGAGTATTCTTGCATAAGTGTTTCTACACACTCTAAGTTTCTAGATGACTCCTTAACATTTGATTTTTCTTATGTAAATATAGACTCTGTATATGATCAAAATTTTAATTTACCTGACTTAAACATTACAGACCTGACAGCAAATAATAAAGTTAAAGAAGAAGGTCTTACTCTTAGACTTCAAAAGAAGTGGAATCTTAGTGACAATGAAGTAACAGTTGGTTTACAATACAGATACAAATACTTTGACATCACTGAGAGAACTTTTAATGACAAACCTCTAGATGGATTTACTCAAGCATATGATTCAGAAAATATTTTTTCATTATACCTTCAAGACCTATACTCAATTAATGAGAACAATATTCTAAGTCTCTCTTTAATGAATCAGTTTTATCAAAGAAATGGTGATGTAAACGCACCAAACAATCTTCAACTTAGACTAGGATACAACTACACAGTTGAAAAGTTTTCTGCTAAAACAACTCTTTCTGCACAGTCTTTTGCAGCAGAACCTTACACACTTATCTCTGCAGGTCAAAGTAATGTTAACTTAAAATCTGAAAGCTATTACTCCTTTGCACAGGAGTTAACATTTAAGTCATATAACACTATTAATAACTTTATATTTACCTATGCAAACTTACAAGACTACCCTATTCCTGGTAGACAAGATCCAAATGGAACAAATATAAAACCAAGAAATAGTGAAAAAAGTCTTGACATCATTACATCAAGTTATGAATTCACATATTACTACTCACAAAAAGACAAGTTTGAGTTCAACTTAAACTATAGTAGTTCTGATAGTGTATACAACAATGATCCTGCTCAACTCGTAAGTAGTTTACTTCGTTCTCTAAATACATTTGGAAAACTAGATGTTCTAAATGAACTTTGGGTAGTTGTACCAGCATATGGTGGGGATAGTAGCTTTGACTACACACTTGGTCTTAAGTACCGTACAACAAAAGACTTTAGTGCTCAAATCAAAGCTGTTAATGTTTTTGACAATGGTGAAAAACGAACCTACATAGATGGTAGTACAAGAATCGATACTTCTATTTACGACCGTAAACTTTGGATTGGAATGGAGTACTTATTTTGATTAAATTACTTCTTATTCTCCTCTTAAGTATTGTCAGTAGTGCAAGTGATATCCAGATAGAGAAAAAAATCTATGAAACATTCTTTGCTGCTCTTTCAAAGAAAGTTAAACCCAGCGTCTACATAGATGTACATATTCCATCATTAGAACTTGATACAGATAAGTTTTCACTAGTAAGTTCTTGTCAAAAAGCTGATATTGTTATCGTAACAAAAAAAACAATAGATGCAGGATGCGAGAAAAAAATAATCTTTGGAACACGATATAGACACCTTAAAAAAGTGTATGTACTTGGTGCTTTCTTTTGGCAAAAAGGTAGACCTAACATCGTCTTTAAACGCCAACAACTAGATAGTAAAAAGATAAAACTACCTCATGCACTACAAGAGTTTATAGAATAAATGCGTTTTATCGTACATTATGGAAGAACCTTTACGATATTACTATTTCTCTTTCCTCTTCTAGGTCTTAGTGCCTCTTACCTTTACACTCAGTTTGCAGATACCAAAAAAGAAATCATTAAAATAGTGCAACAGAGTATGTTGGATAAAAAAGATGAACTTTTAAGTATTTATACGGACTATTTAACTGATGAGTTTGGTAGTGACTATATAAAAGTTTTAAAGGATAACACTTCACTTCGACGTAAAGCTGAGACTTCTCTTTCGCTCATTAAGGACTCTGAAGTCCAATACTTGTATCTATTATATATAGATAATAATTCTAAACTTCGTTATCTGATTGACACAACAAAAGATATAGATGAAAAAGGGGAATTTTCTCAGCGTTTTTATCCTCAAAAAGATATTTGGCTCAAAGCTGCAAGTTCTCAGAAGTCAGAAGTAACTGCTCAAGCAGAAATAGACAAGCTTTGGATAACAATGGTTTTCCCAATCATTCGAAATGAAAAAACAGTTGCACTTCTTGGAATCGACTTTAGTCATGCTGAGTACTTAAAAGTGAACAAAACTTTAATCCCTCTTGAAAACATCTACCTTTATAGTGCCGTATTTATTATAGTTATGCTTATTAGTGCATTTTTACAACTTGTCATATACTATACTCATCGTAAAAAAAGTTTCATAGATCCACTCACAGGTATGTTTAATAGACAGTATCTGCATGAACTTTTACAAAAGTATCCTGTTGGTGACTTTCAAGTACTTATTATGGACTTAGACCATTTTAAAAAAGTGAATGATATATATGGTCACGATGCAGGTGACATTGTTCTTAGTACTGTTTCAGCGAGAATAAAGTCGGCTATCAGGAAACAAGATATCCTTATTCGCTATGGAGGAGAAGAGTTTATACTTCTTATCTCAAATAGTGAAAACGACCTTGAAACTTCTCTTGACTTAGCAAACCGCATACGAGAAGCAGTAAAGAAAGAACCAATTTCACTTGACCAATGTCAGCTAAATATAACTATATCTATGGGACTGAACCCTTTTCCTCAGGATTCTAAGACATTTGAGCATGTTGTGAAGATTGCAGACTTAGGGCTATATCAAGCTAAACAACTAGGTAGAAATAGAGTAGAAGTTTATATACAGTGTCTTGAAGAAGGAAATGTAGATGCTCAACTTCAAATTTGTGATGTACGAGATGCACTTGATTTAAATAAATTCTTCTGTGTATACCAACCTATTTATTTAGCTAAAACAATGAAAATTGATAGTTATGAACTTCTTTTAAGAATGTATAATACCAGTAATGAAATTATAAATCCTGCGCAGTTTCTTCCAAGTGTACGTCACACACAGATATACACTCACTTATCTAAACGAGTCATAGACTTTGCCTATGATACACTAAGTTCAAAAGATATAAAAATCAGTATTAACCTTGAAGTAGAAGACCTTTTTAATGAAGAACTTATTGTATATATCATAAAAAAATTCGATATTACTAAGAACTTAGCCCAAAGACTAACGATTGAGCTACTTGAGTATGAAGAGACCTTGGACTTTAGCATGATAAACCAAAGAGCTAATGAACTTCAAAGTTTAGGTATAAAACTAGCTATTGATAGCTTTGGAAGTGGATTCTCATCGTATGACTATCTTTTAAATATGAATATTAGTAGTTTGAAACTAGATGCAAAACTAACCCATAACATTGACTCAAATCAAAAAGCATTAAAAATTGTTTCTTCTATACAGAACTTAGCTAACAGTATGAAGGTAACAACAGTTGCTAAAAATATTGAAACAGAAGAAGAACTTCAAATTATTAAAAAACTCAATATCGATTATATTCAAGGCTATTACCTATCAAAATTTATTCCAGAAGTTTCCTTAATTTAAGCCTTTATTCAAAGTACCTAATCAGACCTGCAAAAAAACGGAGGAAATCGGACAACTATGATACTTGAGTTCGGAAAGTGATGAAGGAAATGATTCGGAAACTTTGGTCTCAAAACCGTCAACTTATATAATTTTAGAAAGGGATATTTTCTAAATACAAATACACTCTTTGTAAATTTATTTACAGAGGTGTTAGTAATGAGGATTGTATCGATGAAACAGCTTCGTGATATTGTGAAACTTTATTATATCAGATAACTTTTTGAATGCTTTTTATTTCAAACATAAGAGCTAATTAAAAATACAAGGCCTTAAAAGCTTATCTATTTATATTATTCCATAATATTTTTATACACCAAGTGACAAAATAAACATACAAACAACTCTTTAAATCCAATAAAATACATACAAATAAAACATTATAGGAATTTTCAAATGAATTTAAATAAATTACAAGGATTGTATGTAATTACAGACGATCTTTTAACCCCCAATGCTAGCCTAATAGAACAAGTTACAGATTCACTTAGAGGTGGTGCAAAGATTGTACAGCTACGAGATAAAGTAAGTTCACTTGATGAGATTAAACAAAAAGCTATAGAACTAGAAAATTTATGTAAAGAGTACAATGCAATTTTTGTTTTAAATGACAAGGTAGAGCTTGCAATAGAACTAGGCTTAAGTGGGCTGCATATAGGAAAAAGTGATCACCATAGAGTAAAAGAGATACGAGAGAAATTTTCAGGATACCTTGGAGTGTCTTGTTATGGAGATATTCCTTTAGCTAAGAGTATGCAAGAAGAAGGAGTTGACTATGTGGCGTTTGGTTCATTTTATACTTCCCCTACAAAACCAAATGCTAATATAGTAGACTTGAAGATTTTAAGTAACGCAAGAGCTGAACTTAATATTCCAGTATGTGCTATCGGTGGAATTTCTAAAGATAATATAGTAGAAGTAATGGAGCATAAACCAGATATGGTATCATTAGTAAGTGATATTTGGAGAAGTGAAGACATAAAAGAGAAGTCAAAATTTTATGCTAAATTTTACAAGGAATAGAAATGAAAGTAGTACTAACAATAGCGGGTTCAGATTCTAGTGGTGGGGCTGGTATTCAAGCTGATTTAAAAACATTTGAGGCATTTGGACTTTTTGGAACTTCAGCTTTAACAGTTTTAACGGCTCAAAATACTACAGGTGTAACAGATATCCAAGAGGTAAGTCCATCATTTGTCAAAGAGCAAATTAGTGCTGTACTTAAAGACTTTGATGTAGCTGCTATAAAGATAGGAATGCTTTACTCTAAAGAGATTATAGAGGTTGTAAAAGGGGCTATAAAAGATTTAAAGATGCCAATAGTTTTAGACCCTGTGTTTATCTCAAAAGCAGGTTCACCTCTTTTAAAAGAAGATGCAGTTGAGGCTATGAAAGAACTCTTTGAATTTGCAACAGTTCTAACACCAAATAGATATGAGGCTGAGGCACTCTTTGGATATGAGTATGGTAATGATAACTCTTTAAAAAGTATTACCAATGCTCCTACAGCAGTTTTAGTTAAAAACCATGTAGTAGATACAGTAGATGGAAAAGTAAGTCTCGATCAACTCTTTCTAGGTTATAAAGTAGTAGCAATACAAACGCCATACCTAGAGACGACCAACCTTCATGGAACAGGATGTTCATACTCTAGTGCTATAACTGCGAACATTGCACTTGGCTATTCACTTGAAGCTTCTATAAAAAGAGCTAAAGAGTTCATCAACCTAGCAATAGAGTCTGCTCCAAACATTGGCAATGGTCCAGGCCCTATAAACCATAAAATAGCAGGAGAAAAGTCAATATAATGAAAATAGCAGTCTCAGGATGCCTATTAGGCGAAAAAATAAGGTTTGACAAAGGGCATAAACGCGACGACTTCGTTATGGATGAGTTAAGTGCTTATTCAGAGTATATATCGTTTTGTCCTGAGAATCTTGCTTTTGGTTCTCCTCGACCATCTATTAGAATGGTAAAAGAGGATGAGAAGTTAAATATCATCTCAAATAAAACGGGTGACAATCTTACAGCAGAACTCTTAGCAAAGTCTAATCAGGAGCTAGAGAAGATAAATAGCAAAGACCTTCGTGCTATTATCTTTAAGTCAAAATCTCCAACATGTGGAATGAGTAGCTCAAAAGTTTATCTTCCAAATGGTTTTGCAGAGGGCAAAGATGATGGTGTTTTTGCAGGTTTGTGTAAAGAAGCATTTCCTTATCTTCCAATGGAAGAAGAGGGACGTTTGTGTGACCCATGGTTAAGAGAAAATTTTGTGATGCAACTTTTTGCATATGATGAGTTTGAAAACTTCAAAGAGAATGCAGAGATGAAAAGCTTAGTAGTATTTCACCAATCTTATAAGTTTTTACTCCAGTCTAAGGATGAAAAAAGTTATAGGGAACTTGGTAAAATTGTTGGTAGTCATGATGGAAAAGATTTTGAAGGAACATTAAATGAATATGAGAAGCATTTTAAAATAGCTATATCGAAAAAGAGCAGTGTAGGAAAGACACGAAATGTACTAGAACACATGGCCGGTTTTTTAAAGAACTTTTTAGACTCAGATGAAAAAAAGATGCTACATGAGCAGATAGATGACTGTGCAAGTAAAATAATTCCAGTGATAGTTCCACTAAGTACACTCTATATCTATGCGAAAAAATATGATGTAGAGTACCTGCTAGGGCAGAAGTTTATACATCCATATCCAAAAGAGTTAGCACTGCGTTCAGATATCAAAAGTGTAAAATGAGACGAATACTGTGGTTTAGGAGAGACTTAAGAGTTAAAGATAATCCTCTTTTATCTCTTGGTGGTGAAGTATTACCTATATTTATTTTTGATACTAATATTTTATCTTCACTTGAAAAAAATGATAAAAGAGTCTCGTTTATATTTTTTTATGTTCAAAAACTCAAGCAACAACTAAAAGAGCTAGGGTTAGACCTAAAAGTTTTTTACGGGAAACCATTGGATGTGTTTGAGTATCTCATAGAAAAAGATTTTGACGAGGTTGTGGCATCTGGTGATTATGATGCTTATGCCAAGCAAAGAGATTTAGAGATATCGCATAAAATTCACTTTCGCTATATCCAAGACACTTATATATTTAAACACAAGGAAGTTCTTAAAGATAATGGTTCGACTTATCTTGTTTTTACCCCATTTTATAAAAAAGCCAGAAAAATATTAGACTCTAAAAACATAAAAGAACTTCCTTTACAAAAACATACTCTAGTTGATGAAGAGTATGAGAGAATAATGCACATAGATGAAAAATTAGAATTACTCAGTAGTTCCTTTGAACTTCACAGTATCGGATTTGAAGAAGTGGCATTAACAATTATAGACCCATATGAAAAACTTCGAACTTTTACTACAAATATTAATAGTTATAAAGAAAAAAGAGATTTTTTAGAGAGTGATGTAGGTTCAAACTTGAGTGTAGATTTGCGTTTTGGAACTATGAGTATAAGAGAAATTTTACGAGTTTTATTTGAAAATTCTCATTTAGATATCGAGCCATTTATAAGACAGCTTATCTTTAGAGATTTTTATGCTTATCTACTATTTCATTTTTCCCCTATTGAGAATGAAAACTATAAGTACTCTTTTAACGGTATTGAAAATAAACCGATGTTTAAAACTTTTTGTGAGGCTAAAACTGGGTTTCCTATAGTTGATGCAGGGGTGAGAGAGTTACTTAAAACCGGAAGTATGCACAATCGTGTTCGTATGGTTGTAGCTTCGTTTTTTACAAAAGATTTACTCCTCCCTTGGCAGTGGGGAGAGGCTTTTTTTGCAAAACATCTCCTCGATTATGATAAAGCAAGTAATGTCTTGTCTTGGCAGTGGAGTGCAGGAACAGGAGTTGATTCACAACCTTACTTCCGTGTTTTTAATCCTTACTTACAGAGTAAAAAGTTTGATAAAGATGGCGTTTACATAAAATATTATGTAGAAGAACTTCGAAATATAGAAGCAAAATATCTTCATAAAGAAGAGTACTTGTTAGAACAAAATATTTTAAACTATCCAAAACCTATGGTAAACCATAAGGAAGCTGCTAAAAAAGCTATAGAAATTTTTAAAGCTCAAAAAGTATAAGTTAACATGAGTAAGCACAAAAGATATATGAATAGCTTTTGTATTATTATATAATTGGATTATTAGGAGATATTAGATGAAATTTTTACTACTTTGTACACTGTTGGGTCAACTTTTTTTATATGCTGAGGCTCCTCTAAAAAAAGCTGGATTAGAAAAGATGATACAGCCCAAAGTTTCTTTTTCTTCAGCTTACTTGAGTGATGCTACCCTTAATGGCTATGAAGGTAGTGTTAATGTAAGGAAAAATCGCATAGGTATAAATAATGCAATTGCTGGATTTAGTTATACTAATTGGGCCTTTGGATGGAATAATCTAGCTAGTTTACCTTTTGGAAATGGCACAAACAGTCCTATAAAACAGATGCATAGTTTTAAACTTAATGCTAATATTCCATACTTTGTAAATGATAAGCTATTTATATTGACTTCGGTTTCTGTTAAATCGACATTTGAAAAAGAGCACTCTGATTCTTATGGAGGGGGACTTTTTAGTTTTGCTTCTTACAAGCTTGATGATGAACATGCTATCCAGTTTGGAGCATTTGCAAACTATCATCCTATATCAACACTGGCACTACCCGTTATTAGTTATAGTTACCGAGCGAGACAGAGTGATGGATTCAAGTTTATACTCGGATTTCCTAGAACTTATGTTGGGTATCATGTAAATGAGGCGGCATTATTACGTTTTGGTATAGTTTTTTCTCAGTCTGTAATTCGTTTAAGTAACACAAGTGTTATAGAAGAGTCAGGTTTCATAGAAGCAGAAGATTATATGAGTAACCTTGGTCTTTCATATGAAATCAATGAAAAATTCAACATAGAAACAGATGTCCTATATGGTATTAAACGCAACTTTATCATTTACTCTAAAAGTGGAAATGAACTACAGAGTAATTCTATAGATTCTTCTCTTGGAGTTAGTGTGAGAATAGCCTATATCTTCTAAATCAACTTTTATATTTACTACTATGAATAAGCATTTTTTTTTGTTATACTGTAAATAATAAAAGGAGCTATCATGCGTTTATGGATTTTATCATTATTACCACTATTTTTCTTTGGGTGTTCTACTACTCAATACGAGCCACTTAAAACTGTAGAAAAGGTGGATATAAACTCATATCTTGGTACTTGGTATGAGATAGCTCGGTATGAGCATTTTTTTGAAAAAGGGTGTAGTGATGCAAGAGCGACTTATTCTCTTAAAGATGATGGCAATATAAATGTACTTAACGAATGTATAAAAGAAGGAAAACTCTCTAGTGCAAATGGTGTTGCTTATGCAACTGATGCAAGTAACTCAAAACTAAAGGTCAGCTTTTTTAGACCATTTTATGGGAATTACTGGATTTTAATGCTTGGAGAGGATTATGAGTATGCTCTCATAGGAGATCCGTCTCGTGAATATTTATGGATACTATCTCGTACAAATAGTATAAGCAGTGAATTGAGATCTACTATTCTAAATAAACTTCCTGAACTTGGGTATACACAAGATAAACTTTTTTGGACAGAGCAAACTGGAGCACTGTAAATAGTCTCAAATATATTAACTGACAAATAAACTCTACGAATAGATTTATATTGAAGTTACAATCTCACTACAAAAAACATATGGAGATTTATAATGAATATTAAAATAGGACTAGAGTGGTTTTTAAACCCAGATCATTTACCAATGGTAGCCGGAGTTGTGACAGGTAAGTATAAAGAAGCTGGACTAGATGTAGAAATTATACAACCTACAGAACATTATGATGGCTTTGAAGACTTGAAAGCAGGAAGTATTGACATTCATTGTAATGAGCCCCTACACTTGTATGAGCATCACTTTGATGGACTAAAATCACTTGGATGTTTCTTTGAAACTCGTGGTGGTGTTATGATACGTGCTGATAGAGTTGAAAAACTAAAAGCTAACGGCAAAATAAAAATAACAACACCAGCATCAAACCCTACTACAAATAAAATAGGCTTTGAAATTATTAAACGCTATGCACAAAAGCATGGATTTACTATAGATAGAGAAAATGTAGAGTTCGTTGAGACTGACTTTTGGCATATTAACAACATGAAAAAAGATGAAAGCTTTGATGGTGCATGGCTATGTTTTTATAACTTTGAAGGTATAGAAGCGGAAATGGAAGGTTTTGAGAACTTATTTATAGATCAATTTGAATCTCCGTATCCTAATTTCTCGGCATTAGAATTTATGAGCACACAGACTACTATAGATGAAAAGGGTGAGGCCCTTTGTAAGTTTATAGAAGTTACAAATGAGATGTCAAAGTATATTCAAAAAAGCCCTTTAGAAGCACAGTCAATCTACTATGACTACTCTAAAGAAGATAAGTCGGAGCTGATGGATAAAATTATATTAGATACTCTCCCAAGATTTGATAAAGATATAAAATCAGATTCTAAAAGGTGGCAAGAGCTTTATAACTTTTTAGAAGAACTAGAACTGGTGAAGTTAAGTAAGCAAGAATATGCTGAAATTTGGTAGATATAAATAAGTAAAGGAACAGATTATGACTATAGAAGAAGTAGAATTTGAGCTGGAGATGGCGGGACTAAGTAGAGAACAACAAATCAAACTACTTTCATCAATAAGGAGAAGTGGTTTTGATGCAAAAGCTCTTGATAAAAAGCTTCTTCTGATGGGCTTTGCACCAGTATTTACTATATATGATGATAAGGAAGAAGATAGTTAGATTAAAGTTTAAGTAGTGTTTATTTAAACTTTATAATGAAGTGACAAAAAAGTACTACCAAGAGATATGGAAGTCTTATATACTACTCAGCATATAAGGGGTCAAGGATGAGAATTTACGAGAAAACTTCACTTATTGAGTGTTCGCTTAAAAAACTATATGATTTTCATCTTGATATGAAAAATCTTAAAGCGATAAGCCCAAAGGGAATAAAAGTAACTCTTTTGAATGAAGGCTTTGTGCCAAAAGAGGGCGCTATACTCCGTCTTAAAACAGTTAAAAATTTTCTTCCTATCATTTGGGAAGTTAAAATTGACAAGATGGATGCACCAAACTTACTCGTAGATGTCGCTATGAAGTCACCCTTTAAATCTTGGAGGCATTCACATATCTTTACACAAGTAGATGAAAATATTTGTGAACTTAAAGATGTTGTAGAATATACTTTGCCTTTTGGTTTTTTAGGCTCTTTATTTAATTTTTTTATACAATATGAACTAAGGTCGATGTTTAATTTTCGGCATTTAATAACACAGAAATTACTAGAAGGAAAAAGATGAAATATTTATGGATAATTTTACTCCTAAGTATGTCACTTTTAGCGGGAGATACTATGAGCATATATGATATAAAAGTTAAAGACATTGATAAAAATGAGATCAGCCTTTCTAAGTATAAAGGTAAAGTTATGCTTATAGTCAATGTAGCAAGTAAATGTGGCTATACAGGACAGTATGCCGGACTACAAGAACTTCATGAGAAGTATGCATCAGAGGGCCTTAGTATACTTGGTTTTCCATGTAACCAATTCCTCTCACAAGAGCCAGGCACTGAAGAAGAGATTAAAAACTTCTGTATGAGTAGCTTCGGTGTGGAGTTCGACATGTTTTCTAAAATAGATGTTAACGGAGAGAATACCCATCCTCTTTACACACATCTAAAAGAGAAAGGTGAAGGTTTTTTAGTAGATACTATAAAATGGAATTTTACAAAGTTCTTAGTAGATAAAGATGGAAAAGTTCTCAAACGCTATGCTCCATCGATTACTCCTAAAGATATAGAAGAAGATATAAAAAAATTACTTTAAAGGGTGAAAAATGTTTAAAGATTTAATTTATACAGGTATCGGAGCGGTAGTTGTTCTTAAAGAAAAAGTCGAAGCGGAAGTAAAAAAACTTGAAGAAGAAGGTAAGCTAAAAACCTCCGATGCTAAAAGTTTTTTAGACTCTATAGAAGAGAAAGGAAAAGTAGAGGAGGAGTTGTTCAAAAAGAAACTCAAATCTGCTCTTAAAGAGGTTATAGACGAACTTGGACTTGCTACAAAAGAAGATTTAGAAAAGTTCAAAAAGGACTCCTAATAAACTCTTATTTTCACAAACTAAAGTACTACTCTCCTATAAGAGTGTATGGTGTTTTTACTTTTTTACTTACTATTTTTTTACTCATAAAAAAAAGAAAAAGCTTTTTTGGCTTTAAACCTCTCACTCCATTTAAACTCAAAGCCGTAGTAGTATCTTTGGGAGCTAGTTTTA
>NZ_JABIOQ010000048.1 GCF_018698455.1 Sulfurimonas sp.
CAGATGAACTTCTTTATGCTATAGAATTAAGAGCAGTGAAAATTGCTCAAGCACTTGGCAAGTTTAATCGGAAAATAGATGAAGTTGATATGGATATCATTAAAAAATGGCATAATGAGAACTATATAAAAAGTATAACTATAGAAGGAAACTAGAAGATGATACATGTATTAGTGGGAGATATTACTACAATTAATACTGAAGCTATTGTCAATGCAGCGAACTATAGATTACTTGGTGGCGGTGGAGTTGATGGAGCTATTCATAAAGCTGGTGGAAAAAATATTCTTCAAGAGTGTAAAAACATTAGAAATACAATATACCCGGATGGTCTTCCTGTAGGAGAAGCAGTAATTACAACGGCTGGAGACATGAAAGCAAAGTATGTAATACATACAGTTGGACCACAATATAAATCTGACGATAATCCAAAACAATCTCTTAAATCATGTTATAGAAATTCATTACTACTAGCAGATCAATACAAGTGCAAGTCTATTGCCTTTCCAGCAATCGCAACGGGTATCTATGATTATCCAAAAGAAGAAGCTTCTGATATTGCATATGAAACTGTTGTGCAGGTCCTGAACGAATGCAAATATATTAAGGAAGTTGTATTTGTATTTTATTCCAAGGATGATGCAATATATTTAAATAAAATGTTAAATAAAGAGCTAGAAGGACATTAGAGGAATGCTCCTGTAAACTACAAAAACCTTAATTCACAAATTTAGGTAGAGATTTAGTAGATCCTATAATAATTGATTTCCCCTAAGATAAAGGCGAATAGATATACTTGATTAAATAGAGTAACAGAGCCTCTTTGAATCTCTTTAAACTATCTTAGAACTACAATTTCATATCAAATATATATCCAGACGTAAAGATGTCCATTGTTAATCTTATAATTCTTCTATCACATTAGAGGGGTTTGAAATGAGAAGAAAAAGAAACAGAACTGTTAATACAGTAATAGAATTTGATAAAACACAGGTGATAGATAAAAGACTGATTGATAAAGCTTCATTATGGTCACTTCGTATAATTTTAAATCTAAGTGGACACAGAGAATTCATAGATAAGGATAACGGTGTTTCAAAGGACACACTATTAGCATTTTTAGATGGAAATCAATTCCTTGACACAGATGAAGATAAGTTTAGTAGAGAAGAAGTATTAAACTTTTTTAAAGAGAGTCTGCTTAAATTAGAAGACCAGAAAAAGTTTACAACTAATAAAATACTTGCAAAAAATATAGCTCAAATCTCATCTCTAATGAAGTTAAATCAATATGAAGAGCAGATACTAGAGTTCGTGACTTTCTTGAAGCAGTATGAACTCTTAGATGATGCAGTTAGTCTATTAGGGAATGAATTAAATACAACACAAACAAAAAGAGCCTTAAGTGTTATTCTTAATATCAAGAAGAAACATATTGATAGTGCCTTTGCTAGTAATTCTAAACTAAGTAAATCGTCTTTAGTAACTATAGATAAGTCAAATACTCATTCACTAGATAGAAAACTAGATTCTATTAGTGATACTTTTTTAGATAATCTGCTCAACCTTGATGAAGATATATCAGTAATGATAAAAGACTCTGTAAAGGTTTGTAATACTAGTTCTTTAAAATTAAAAGATTATCAGCATATCAGTAGTGATATAAATATTTTAGTCCCGTATCTAGAAAGTGCTGTGAAGTCCAAACAAACTGGTGTAAATATACTTCTGTATGGACGACCGGGAACAGGAAAAACAGAACTTGCAAAAGTATTGGCTAAAAAGCTAAAAACTAAACTATTTGAAGTTAGTTATACAGATGAAGATGATGAACCGATAGAAGGTACTAAGAGATTAAAAGCATATAAATCAGCACAAGTGCTACTATCAAACAAACGAACACTTCTCATGTATGATGAAGCAGAAGATATATTTGAAAGTGGTGGTAGTTTTTTCGGTCCTCCAGTTCGTCAAAAAGATAAGGCATGGATAAACAGAGTATTAGAAACTAATACTCTCCCTACAATCTGGATAACGAATAATATAGACAGTATAGATAATGCACTTGTAAGAAGGTTTGATATGAGTATAGAAATACCTATTCCTGTGAAATCTAAACGCGAGGAGATTATTAAAAATTATAGCAATAATCTTTTGAATGAAAAGAGTATTAAATCTTTGGCTAAAAATGAGAATATTGCACCAGCACTTATATCTACCACAGCTAAGGTTATTAGTGCTATTGATACAAAAGATAGTGACAAAGCTTTTACACATCTACTGAGTAATACTTTAAAAGCCCAGGGCTATGGTGAAATCAAAAAAGAGAATAGTGAAGATTCATTACCAAGTATTTATAATCCTAGTTATGTAAATACTACGACTGATTTAGATGAACTGACTAAAGGTATCAAAAAAACAAAAAGTGCAAGACTCTGTTTATATGGAGTACCCGGAACTGGCAAAAGTGCTTTTGGAAAGTATTTGGCAGATATGTTAGATAAACCATTACTGCTTAAAAAAGGTAGTGATTTAATCAGCAAATGGGTTGGTGGTACTGAACAGAATATCGCTAATGCCTTTAAAGAAGCATCAGATGAAAATGCTGTACTTGTGTTTGATGAAGTAGATAGTTTCTTAGCAGATAGAACACAAGCAAAACAGAGTTGGGAAGTTACACAAGTAAATGAGATGCTTGTTCAGATGGAAAACTTTGATGGTGTGTTTATAGCTACTACTAACCTTATGGATAATCTTGATAAAGCCAGCTTGAGAAGGTTTGATTTGAAGTTAGAGTTTGACTCTTTGCAACCTGAACAAGCTTGGAAGATGTTTAAAGAGTTTAGTAAAGAACTTAAACTGCCAAAAGTTGATAAAGTATTCAAGCAAGAGATACAGAGTTTAAAACAACTAACTCCTGGAGATTTTTCAGCGGTTGTTAGACAAAATAGGTTTAGACCTATTCATAGTGTAGAAGATTTTATAGAACGACTGCAAGATGAGATAGCTGTTAAAGATATTTCTACAGATAAAGTGATGGGCTTTTTAGTCTCATAAAGTAAATTAATAATCAAAGGAAAACACCAATACGACAACTATAAGAGAGAAAGATATATTTTATGATCAAGCAAAAATCATAGTTAAAAAAAATAATAATTATTCAGCTTCTTACCTACAAAGAAAAATGCAGATAGGATACACAAGGGCAGTAAGAATAATACAGCAACTGGAAGACAATAAATGAGATAATTTATTGAGTACAAATGTGTTAAACAGTAGCACTAATAATATAAAGATATTGTATATATTATTATTTACAACTTTAATAGGATTATTCATACAAAATAAGATACTGTTTAACAAGGATATACATGGGAAAGCCACTTAATTTTAAAATAGAAGATAATATATGATTTAGAACCACTAAAGCTAGATAGAAAAAAAGGTTTTAACATCTTTATTATCTTAACCAGACATAAAGATGTCAGTTCAAAAGATATAATTTATTTATAAGAAGTTTCATTTTAAAAGTATTTAGATTTAAGTATTTTTAAATCAAATTTTGTTTGATTGATAAATTTATTTACAAAGATCAAAATAACTAAATTGTC
>NZ_JABIOQ010000049.1 GCF_018698455.1 Sulfurimonas sp.
ATAAACATAATTTGTTAAAATTAAGTCTTCTTACTTGCTTAGTTTTCAATGATCTCAAACTCTCGAACTCTCTGTCTTTCGACTAAGTGTCTCTGTTTGTGGATGGGAATTATAGGGGGTTGTAGCTTAATGTTCGCTTAGGCTTTAAGGAAGATTGAAAAGTTATTTAGCGGTGTTTCTTTTATTATAAGTAAGTCTTATTTAATAAACCCCTTAATCACTTTGTTGCTATACATTTACTCTTTAAATTATATAATTATGAATACTATTTATCTTACTCTATACATGTAAGATAACTATAAAGGAATGAAATGGGACTATATGATCGTGATTATGCAAGAGGTAACTCTTATGCTAATGAAACACAGAGCCGTGATGATTCACAGATAATATCTTTTGTAAAAGAGACTTATAAGCTTTTTGCAGCTTCAATGATGGCTGGTGCAGTTGGTGCATATGTTGGTGTTCCTATGGCTGGGACTATCGCTGCTAACTTTTTTCCACTATTTATACTAGAGATTGGTCTTCTGATTGGTCTTCATTTTGTTAAACATAGAGCAGGTATAAATTTACTTGTAATGTTTTCATTTGTTTTCATGACAGGTCTTATGTTAGCACCCTTACTTTCACGTACACTTGGTATGAGTGGTGGTGGAGCTATAATAGGGAATGCTTTTGCTATGACTTCTGTTGTGTTTGGTGCTATGAGTTTTTATGCGATTAAAACAACAAAAGACTTTACAGGATACGGTAAACCTTTAATGATTGCTCTTTTTGTGATTATTGGGTTTTCTGTAATTAACATTTTCCTTGCTAATCCAATGATTCATGTGATTATATCTGGAGCAGTTGTTATACTTTTTAGTATTTTAGTTGTCTACGATACGCAAAACATTATGAGAGGTGCTTATGAAACTCCTATTGATGGTGCAATTGCACTTTATTTAGACTTTTTAAATATCTTCACAGCACTATTACAACTCTTTGGTATCTTCGGTAACGATGACTAACTTTCTCTCACCCGAATAATATCGGGTGATGAAACTTATGAATAGAGAAATACTACTTCAAACTCTAAGTAGTTAATAGGGTATTCTCTCATAAGCTGCTTCATCTCTTTGATACTAAGCAAATTTCTTGAACCACTAACTCCACTATGTTTTATATATCTAAACATTTCTCTTACACTTGTAAACTCTAGTTTGTATGTCATAACTTCAAAATTTACATCAAAATACTTCTTTTGCAGTTCATCTATTTCTTCTTTACTTTTAAGCAGTGATTCTATAGAAGCTGTTTTGTTCAATGTTTTAAATGTTGAAGATGTAAAGATTGCTAATGATATGGGAGCATTCAGAGCTTTTATCTCTTTGAATGATTCATCTAGATTCATTGACCATTGCAGAGCAGAAGCAGAAAATATATAATCGTACTTGCTTGTTTTGAGCTTTTCAAAAAGAGTAGTATCATTAAAGTCACCATAAATAGACTCTATAGTTAGGGACTTTGGATGTAGTTCCAACATCGCTGGTGCAAAGTCAACACCTATAAAGTGTGTGTACTTCCAGTTGATACTTTTGCAAATAGCTCCACTACCACAACCCAGATCAAGAATATGTTTAGGTTTTGAGTCTACATGAGAAAGAAGCTTATCTGCTACCCTCTTTTGAATATCATTATAACTCTCATACTCAAAGGCATGCTTAGAAAACTCTTGGCTTATCTTCATCTTCTGTTAATAATAAGTGATAGAATAAATATTGAGATAATACTGAGAACTATTGTTGCACCTGAGGGTATAGAAAGATAAAAAGAGAGTGTCATTCCAAAAACAACACTAAAAAGGGCAAAGAATAGAGCGAGCAACATAGTGTTTTTAAAACCTACACTATACTGAAGTGCAGCAACGGTTGGGATAACCATAAGAGCCCCAATAAGTAAACTCCCTACTATACGAATAGAAAGAGCAATTATAATGGCTACTACACTGACAAGTAAGAAGTTAAGAAACTTTACTTTTATTCCACTCGTTTGTGCGACTTCTTCATCATAAGCTATAAAGTAGAGTTCCTTAGAAAAGAGTAGTAAAAACGATAGAGCTATACTTCCTATTATAAGTATAGTCATAACATCTTCTTCGCTTACAGAAAGTATAGAACCAAAAAGATAAGAAAAGAGTGAATTATTAAATTCTCCCCCAAGAGAAACTATAATTACGGCAATTGCTAAAGACCCTGAAAGAATTATAGAAAGAATAGCATCTGAATAAAGTGCGAATGAACTTCTTAAATACTCGATAAGCCAAGATGATAGTAGTGCTACAAGCACTGCCATCCATAAAGGGTTATAGCCAGCTACAAGACCAACCGCAACACCAACAAGTGCGGAATGAGCTAAGGTCTCACTCATTAATGAGTAGCGTTTAAGGACAATAAAAGTTCCACTGATAGAAGCGAGTGTGGCTATAAAAAGACCTGCAATAAAAGCTCTTTGCATAAATTCATATTCAAATATTTCTAACATCTATGCTCCTAGTGCTCATGTTTATGGTTGTGAATCAGGTGTGCTTCTATTCCATAAAGAGCACTCATATCTTCACATGATAGAGCCTCTTTTGGATCGTTACAAATAGTTGCTTTTTGATTTATAGTAAAAAGTCTTCCTATATCATCTGCAATCACACCTATATCATGAGTAATAAATATAATAGTTATATTGTCTTCTTTGTTGAGCTTTGCTAGAAGTTTATAAAAACGCTGCTGTGAGACTGTGTCAACTCCTGTATTTGGCTCATCAAGAATCAAAATTTCTGGAGAAGAAGCAAGTGCTCTTGCGATCATCACACGCTGACGTTGCCCGCCAGAGAGTGTTCCAACCATCTTATACTTTAGGTTTAGTATATCCATCTTTACCATAGCATCATGAACCATCTGCTCATCTTTTTTTGAAAACCTAGAAAAAAGACCGCGTTTGGCAACTCTTCCCATATTTACTATATCTTCAACTGTAGCTGGAAAGTTTATATCAACCAATGAGGCTCTTTGTGGCACAAAACCTATTTTGTACCATTCTTTAAAGTTTTTAAGTTTCTTTCCAAAAAGGCGAATATCTCCAGAACTTTGTTTTTCCAAACCTAAAAGTAGACGAATAAGTGTTGTCTTTCCTCCACCGTTTGGTCCAATAATAGCTATATACTCACCATGAAAAATCTCTAAAGAAATATTTGAAAGGATATCTGTACCTCTCACACTAAACCTTAAGTTTTTAACATCAAAAATAGGAACTTTAAATTTTACTGACAAGAAAGAGCCTTACTAATCTTTTGTAAGTTTTCTTGCATGATTGACTCATAAGAAGCACCAGATAAAAGTTCATCTTTTGTAATATTTCCCAAAGAGTGAAGCATATCAACACTCACATTTGTATCTTTAGCCATTGAAAGGATGAGTTTATTACTCACAAAATGTTCAAAAAATATGCTTTCTTGTTTATCATTTAGAATCTCCTCAAATACTCTCTTAACATCATCAGCAGTTGGTTCATCTTCAGGAGAGAGACCACTCAATGATTCTGTATGAAAGTTGTACTTCTGGGCTAAATAGCCAATAGAGTTATGACTTAAAATAATAGTATCGCGTTTACACCCTCGAAGTGCTGTTATATAACTAGCATCTAAATCATCTAACATTTTTATATATTTATTTTTTCTATTCTTATAAAGAGTTACATTCTCTGGGAGTAATACAATTAGTTCTTCTGTTATTTTTGTTGCAGCAAGCTTCATATTTTCAAAGTCTAACCAGTAGTGTGGATCGATGCCTGTTTTTAAACAATCATGCCCATGTTCTTCATGATCGTGTTCTTCGTGATTATGCTCTTCTTTTGATACATTACGAAGATTAACATATTTACTCATGTCAATTGCTCTATTTTTAAAATTAAAACCTTCTATCCAAGGTTCTAAACCAGCTCCACTATAAAGAACAAGAGTACTGTCTTCTATCTTTGCCATTAATCTTGGTGTTAACTCAAAACTATGTGGATCTACACCAAAAGGGATTATGCTTGTAATTTCAAGAGAATCCCCTCCTATAAATTTTGTAATATCATAGAGTGAGTAGGTACTAATAGCTATACTTATTTTTTTTGTTTTAGTCTCAACTTCATTAGTAAATACAAATAGTATTAAAGTAACAAAAAGAAGTGCTAATATGCTGGTAATTATTTTTATATTTTTCATTAGTGGAATTATACCTCAAATAACATAGTTTGTTATTAGTTGTTTTTTTAGATATAATTCGCCACTTTATTTACAGGAATATATATGACTACAAGTCTTTTACTAATTATCCAAATTGTCTTAGTTATCATCTTAGTTATCGCGGTTTTACTTCAAAAGAGCTCAAGCATTGGGCTTGGAGCATACAGTGGATCCAACGAATCTGTTTTTGGTGCAAAAGGACCTGCTAGTTTTTTAGCTAAAGCTACTTTTACTATTGGATTTTTATTTGTTGTGAACACTATCACTCTTGGGTACATGTACTCACAAGCGGCACAAGCTTCTGTTGTTGATGATTTACTTGAAGAGACAAATATTGTTGCACCTGTTGCAGCTAAAACGG
Organism: Sulfurimonas sp.; assembly: GCF_018698455.1. Classification (GTDB taxonomy): domain Bacteria; phylum Campylobacterota; class Campylobacteria; order Campylobacterales; family Sulfurimonadaceae; genus Sulfurimonas. The sequence goes on from NZ_JABIOQ010000049.1 coordinate 4,623, forward strand.
CTCCATCAGTTCCTAAAGAGGAAACAAAATAATGATCAATGAAATTACTGATTCTTGTACCCAAAAGATGCAAGCTAGTATAGAACACATGCACAGAGACTTTAAAACATTAAGAACTGGTAAAGTTCTTATTTCTGTTTTAGACAATGTGAAAATTGATTACTACGGTACACCAACTCCCCTTGATCAAATCGGTTCAGTAATAGCAACTGATGCAACTACTATAGTTATAAACCCTTGGGAAAAGAACCTTTTATCTGATCTTGAGAGTGCTATTTTTGCTGCAAATATAGGAGTTAGTCCTAACAGTGATGGCGATGTTATCAAACTATTTTTTCCACCTATGACAGTTGATCAACGTAAAGAATCTGTAAAACAGATGAAAGGTATGGGTGAAAATGCAAAAGTTTCTATTAGAAATGATAGACGTGATGCAAATGACAAAGTAAAAAAACTTGAAAAAGATAAAGAAATAACTCAAGACGAGTCTAAATCTGCTCAAGAAATTATTCAAAAAATAACAGATAAGTTCATCACTCAAATAGATGGCATACTTAGAGAAAAAGAATCTGAAATCTTAAAAGTTTAAGAAGAGGAGTTAATGATGGATATTAAAAAAATATATATGGATGCCGATGCACTTTTAGAGGGTCATTTCAAACTTAGTAGTGCAAACCACTCACAGTTTTACCTTCAATCTGCCAAAGTATTAGAAGACCCTAAAACTGCTAAACTCCTTGCAGAAGCTCTTGCTTCTCAAATCAAAGAAAGTGGCTTAAAAATAGATACAGTATGTGCCCCTGCACTTGGTGGTCTCATCGCTGGTTTTGCACTTGCAACTGCTCTTGATGTACGTTTTATATTTGCTGAAAGAGTTGATGGTGTTATGAATATCCGTCGTGGTTTTGAAGTAAGTAAAGGCGAAAGAGTTTTAATGTGTGAAGACATTATTACAACTGGTGGTTCTGCTATGGAAGCTGCCGCAGTTGTAAAAGAACTAGGTGGTGAGATAGTTGGAGCAGCAGCTTTAGCAAATCGTGGTTTTTGTAAACGCGAGGGTAGTAATGTTTCTACAAAACCAAACTGTAAACTTCCACAAGACATTCCATTTTTTGCTCTTGCTGATTTTACTTTTGAAATGTATGCACCAGATGTATGTCCACTCTGTAAAGATGGAAGCCAAGCTATAAAGCCCGGTTCTCGCGGGAACTAATCCAAAGAGAGATTTACTCTCTCTTCTTATCTAAGAAAAAAGTCTTGTTATGTTAGCTCCCGAAGCATTTGCTTGAGCCTGTGCGAATGATCCTACTTGAGACATAATGTTTTGTCTTGAAAAGTTAGCACTCTCAAGTGCAAAATCCACATCTCTTATTTGTGATTCAGCAGATGCTACATTTATCTGAGTGACTGAAGTATTTCTAATGTTTGACATAAGTTGGTTTTGAGAAGCCCCAAGCTCTGAACGAATACCACCAATCCCTTGCATAGCACTATCTATAGAATCAAGTGCTTCCTCACGACCTGCCTGAGTTGTCACATCTATACTTCCAACCAACGAAGCAACCTGTGCATCACCTATGTTCATAGTGCTTGTATCACCTGCGGAAGCTCCAGTTTGTGTGACAAAACTACCATCACTAGAGCTTCCTCCTGTTCCATTAAGTAGATTAATCCCGTTATAACTTGTCTGCTTCGCGATATCATCAGAAGAGTCTAAAAGTCCATCTATCTCTTTTTGGATTATTGCTCTATTGTCTGCATTCATTGTGCCATTCGAAGCTTGAAGAGTAAGAACACGAATGCGTTCCATGTTATCACTTATTCCTTGCATCGCACCATCAGCAATTTGAATCATACCAATACTCTCATTTGAATTTTGGATTGCTTGTCCTAGTCCTGAAACTTGTGCTGAGAGTTGATTAGATATTCCTAAACCTGATGCGTCATAAGAAGCACTTCCAATCTGTGAACCTGAAGATAAGCTCTCTAATGTTTTACTAGTAGCATTTGAGTTTAAATTAGAGTGGAGGTTTGCTTGCATAGCCCCTATGTTTGTGTTTAATGAAAAGCTCATGATTTCTCCTTATATTATAAAAGTTATATACTAAAATTATACTCTTTTTTGATTATATCCCCTAATTTAGCTATATCTTAACTTACAAGAAAGCATCCTTTGGACGAGCACACGGGCAACTTCAAGGTTTCCATCTACAATAATGGTAATGTTTAAATCACTCAGTTTATTTCTCTCTTCATCTGAGACAACTTTAACAATAACATTTGCATCTACAGAATGCTTTAAGATAGCCTCACAAATAAGCCTCTTTTTATCAACATTGTCTAGTGTGACTATGATCGAGGATGCTTTTTCTATATGAAGAGCACTTAAAATAGAAGCCTTAGAGGTGTCTCCAAGATAAGCTTCTTTCCCATTTTCTAGTGCAGCTTGCACCTCCTTACTCGAGTTATCCACAACGATATATGGAGCATCAAATTCATCTAAAAATTCAGTTACAAACTTCCCAACGACACCATAACCACAAATGATAACATGATTCTTCCTTGAACTCAAATGAGACATGTCTGCTGCAATCTCTTTTTCATGCATTAGTTGGTCTACAAATTTACTAATTTTAGTAATAAAAAAAGGTGTTACAATCATTGAAAAAATTACGATGAGTACAAGTAAGGATGCTAATTTTTCATCTAAAACATTCCCCGCTAAAGCTACAGAGAAAATAACAAAGGAAAATTCTCCTACCTGAGAAAGAGAAAGTGCACTTTTAAGTGATATGGAGCTTGATGATGTAAAACGCATTAGAGAGAAAATGAGAGCTGTTTTAAGAAGAAGTACTAAAACAAATAATCCAATAATGGTACCTATATTTTCTACAAAGAGAGAGAGGTCTATCTTCATACCTACAACAATAAAAAAAGTTCCTAAAAGAATATCTTTAAAAGGAGCTATATCTGCTTCAACTTTATGATGGTATTTAGTCTCGGCAATTATCATTCCTGCTACAAATGCACCAAGAGAATAGGTAAAACCCATTGAATGCGCAAAAAGAGATGCACCAGTTACTATAAAAAGTACTGAACCCATAAAAAGTTCATCTACCTCTGAGGAAGCAGAAAACCTTAATAACCAAGTCACAAACCTCTTTCCAACTACAAATAGCAAAGAAACAACTACTATTGCACTCATAAGGGTATGTCCTAAAATAACATAAATACTTTCATTAGCCTCACTCGTTAAAAATCCTAAAAATATAAGAATAGGAATGACAGCAATGTCTTGAAAGATTAAAATTCCCGTTGCGTTTTGACCATAGGGAGTATATATCTCTTTAGAACTTTTAAGATAACTAAGCACTACAGCAGTTGATGAGAGCGAAAAAGCAAGTGCCATAATAATAGAAGAAGTAGAGTTTAGAGAGAAAAGATAGTGTCCTATAAGATATATAATGAGAGTTGTAAGTCCAACTTGCATTGTTCCATTAGCAAATATCTCTTTTTTCATCGTTCCCATCTTTGATAAAGATATTTCAAGTCCTATGGTGAACATCAAAAAAACAATACCAAATTCAGCAATCATTTTTAGAGCATGAGAGTGTCCAGCGTCTCTTAAGTCGAAACCATAAACGATAATAATTCCAGTAAAAATATACCCAATAATTTGTGAAACCCCTAATCTTTTTAAGATAAGGTTAATTACTGTTGAAATCCCTAATGTAGCGATAATATATGCTAAGACATTTTCCATTTAATTCTCATTTTTAATAATTTTATTTCTTATTATAGCATTCTTAGTTTTAAGTAGCTTTACTATATAATCCCATCCATATTTAAGTATGGAGATTTTGGCATGACAAAGTACATTTTTGTAACCGGTGGCGTTTTAAGTTCTTTAGGAAAAGGTATTACAGCAGCGAGTGTTGGTACTCTTTTAAAACATTCTGGTAAAAAAGTTGGTATGCTTAAAATTGATCCATATATCAATGTGGATCCAGGGACAATGTCTCCACTAGAACATGGTGAAGTATTTGTAACAAAAGATGGAGCAGAAACTGATCTTGACATAGGAAACTATGAGCGCTTTTTAGATTCTTCTTATTTAAAATCATCTAACTTTACTACGGGTCAAGTCTACTCTTCGGTTATTGAAAGAGAGCGTGCGGGGGGATACCTTGGTCAGACTATTCAAGTTGTCCCACATATCGTAGGTGAGATTGTAAACCGTATAAAAAACGCTGGAGAGGGTCACGACATTTTAGTTGTAGAGCTTGGCGGAACAGTTGGCGATATCGAAGGTCTTCCTTTTATGGAAGCTATTCGTCAAATGAAATATGATTCTGAAGTAGAGGGAACATACTTCATACATGTAACACTCATTCCTTACATCAAAGCAGCAGGCGAGCTTAAGTCTAAGCCAACACAGCACTCAGTTCAAGAACTTCGCCGTATTGGTATAACTCCTCAGATGATTATCGCTAGAAGTGAAAATGGTCTTCCAAAAACTTTTAAGAAAAAACTTGCACTAAGTTGTGATGTACATCCTGATTGTGTTATTGAAGCACTTGATGCAAAATCTATTTATGGTATTCCTGTTACATTTTTAAGCCAAAATATTCTAGGACCAATAGCTCATGAATTAGAACTTGGTGAGCTTAATCCAGATATGACAGTATGGGATACACTTGTAAAACGAATAGTACAACCTCAAAAGAAAACTATTGTTGGTTTTGTTGGTAAATACCTTGAACTCAAAGAGGCTTATAAATCTCTCACTGAATCTCTTATTCACTGTGGAGCACACCTTGATACAAGAGTAGAAATCAACTGGATAGACTCTGAAGAGATAGAAGAGAAAGGTTCAGAGACACTTCTTGGTGACTGTGACAGTGTTCTAGTTGCGGGTGGTTTTGGTAATCGTGGGATTGAGGGTAAAATTCAAGCTATTGAGTATGCTCGTGTAAACAAAGTTCCTTATCTTGGAATCTGTCTTGGCATGCAGTTAACACTTGTTGAGTATGCAAGAAATGTACTTGGACTAAAAGATGCGAATTCTATCGAATTTGATGAAAACACACCACATCCAATGGTTTATCTTATAGATAACTTTCTTGATCAAAACGGTGGTCAACAACTTCGTACTCACAAATCCCCAATGGGAGGAACTCTGCGTTTAGGAGAGTATCCTTGTGATACAAAAGATAACTCCCTTCTTCAAAAAGCTTATAATGGTGAAAAAACTATCTTAGAGCGTCACCGTCATCGTTATGAGGCAAACCCTGTATATAGAGAAGCATTAGAAAAAGCAGGAATGATAGTAACTGGTGAATCAAATGGTCTTATTGAAACTGTAGAAATTGAGGGACACCCTTGGTTCTTAGGTGTTCAGTTTCACCCTGAGTTTACATCGCGTTTACAAACTCCAAATCCTGCAATCCTTGCGTTTGTAGAGGCAAGTTTAGCAGCAAAGTAGCATTTAAATGCAAACCATCTCAAAAAAAGAGCTCTTTGCTCTTCTCTCCTCACGATTCGATCAAGAAGATAAGAAACTCTCACAAATTCCAAATCCAGCTCTTCTTCAAGACGCTCCAAAAGCCGCTAAAAAAATTGCTGATGCAATAAGAGAAAATAAAAAGATAACGTTAGTTGGTGATTATGATGTTGACGGTGTCAGTTCTACAGCCATTATGGTTGATTTTTTTAGGCAGATTCCTTATCCACTTGAAGCCATCATACCAAATAGGTTTCGTGATGGTTATGGAGTGAGTCCTACTGTTTTACAAAGAGTAGAAGCAGACTTAGTCATAACTGTAGACAATGGTATAACAGCCGTTGAAGCGGCTCAGGTTTGTAAAGAGAGAGGTATTGACCTCATTATAACTGACCATCATACAGCATCTGATATTTTGCCAGAAGCATTTGCCATAGTAGATCCTAAACTTACAACATGTGAATATCCATTTACTGAAATATGTGGTGCGCAGGTAGCTTGGCTGCTTCTCGCGTTAGTCAAAAAAGAGTTAGCACTTAACATTAATATGAGACAATTTTTAGATATTTTAGCAATTGCTATTATTGCTGATATTATGCCTCTTATTAACATCAACAGAACTCTTGTAAAAGAGGGACTTAAACTACTTCACTCTTCAAAGAGACCATCAAGTATAATCATAAGAGATTTTCTAGATAAAACAAAAATTACAAGCGAAGATATAGCTTTTCAAATAGCACCGCGTTTGAACTCTGCGGGAAGACTTGAAGACGCGAGCATTGCACTTGATTTTTATACAGCCACAGATACAAACAAGGCCTATTCACAGTTTGAACTTTTAGGCGAGCTTAATAATCTCAGAAAAGAAACCGAAGCTCAGACTACTCTCAAAGCGATAAGCAGTGTTAATAAAAATGACAGGATTATAGTTGTAAGTTCTGAGGGTTGGCATGAAGGTGTAGTCGGAATTGTGGCCGCAAGACTAGTAGATAAGTTTGGCAAGCCTGCTATTGTTCTAAATATTGAAAAAGGAATAGCTAAAGGAAGTGCTCGAAGTATTGGCGATGTAAATATTTATGAGCTTATAAAAAAGAACTCTTCTTATCTAACAAAGTTTGGTGGGCACAAGATGGCAGCAGGACTTGGTCTTAAAGAAGAAGACATTCCTCTGTTTAGAGAGGCTATTAACATCTCTGCACTTGAGATTGACCCAAAAGACTTTATTCCCAAAGAAGCAGTGGCAGGAATACTTTTAACTGATGAGATAGACAATGAACTTTTAGATATTTTTGAGCAGTTTGAACCTTTTGGTGAAGCAAATCCTCGCCCTATGTTCTTACTTAAAGATGCAGAAATAGTAAATATAAAACTTATGGGAGCAGATAAATCTCATTCTAGAATAGAAGCAAGACAGTATCCTCATCAAACAAAGACTATTGAACTCATCGCGTTTAGAACTGTATTTGAGATGACAGCTAGCAAAAAAATATCTTGTTCTTATAGTGTGGTTAAGAATGAGTTTAATGGGAAAGTAAACCCTCAACTCCTTGTAAATAAAATATATTAATGGTTTTTTCTATATAATAGGTAATTATTATTATTATTATTATTATTATTAAGGAAACCACATGGATAAGAAATTTGATATGAAACACACTCTCTCTCGTCGTGAAGCGATTAAACTTATGGGTATTTCCCCTATTGCGGCATCAGTACTTGCTTCAACTGCAGGTAGTTCAATAGCAGAGGCAAGTGAAGATGTGACGGGAAAAGTCATTATAGTTGGTGGTGGGGCCGGAGCAATTATGGCACTTTCTCGTATTAAAAGTGCTATTAAAAATCCAGATATCACCATTGTCGCTCCAAATGAGGTGCATCTTTACCAACCTGGTCAAATATTTATGGGTGCAGGTGAAATGCAGATGGAAGATATAATTCTTGACAACAATAATTATATTGACAAAAATGAAGTAACTTGGATAAAAGATGAAGTTTCAGTTTTTGATGCTGACAACAACTCTCTTACAACAAGAGGTGGTGAAACACTGAAGTATGACTATCTCGTAGTTGCTACGGGTATAGAATATCATTATGAAGTGATAGGTGGGTTAACTAAAGAAGATATCGGGACTAATGGAATAGGTAGTGTCTACCTTAATGACCTTGAAAAAGGAACTGCTCGTGGTGCTACAGGTATGTGGACATGGTTTAACGAACTCAAAGAGATGGCAAAAACTAAAAAGCCTAAGGTTATTTACACACAACCAAATACTCCGATTAAATGCGGTGGTGCACCTCAAAAGATGCTCTATCTAAGTGCTGATTATTTAAAGCAAGATGGGCTAAGTGCTGATTATAATTTTGTATCAAGTAATGCAAAACTTTTTTCTCTGCCGAAAATAGATAAAGCTCTATATGATGTACAAAAGCAGTATGATACCATCACAAATAAACTCCAACATCATCTTCAGTCTATTGACGTGAAAGCAAAAAAAGCAACTTTTGTACATGCCTATGAAAAAGACGTATATGATGAAGATTTTGACACTACAGAAAAAGTTGGATTTTCAGATACTGTTGTAATGGACTATGACTTTATCCATGTTGTTCCTCCGATGAGTCCTGTTAAAGCACTTATGGACTCCAAACTCATTGGTAGTTCTGGATGGCTTGATGTAGATAAACACACACTCCAACATAAAAAATATAAAAATGTATTTGGAATTGGAGATACTTGTGGTATTCCTATGGGTAAAACTGGTGGATCTGCTCGTCACCATGGACCAATCCTTACACAGAATCTAATCTCTGTTATGAAAAATGAAAAACCTAAGGCTAGCTTTGATGGATATACTGTTTGTCCTATTAAAACACAGTATGGGAAAATAATGATGGCTGAGTTTAATTATAAGGGAGCTGCTCCTACACTTCCATTAGCTTTTGAGAAACCCAGATACATGTGGTGGGCATTTGACCTTTACATGCTAAAAGATATGTATAAACATCTTATGCTTACAGGAAGATTTTAAAAAAGAATGTTTGAAAAAAATGAGTGCCTAAAATCCCGTTCGAAGATTAGTGCACTCAGTAATATAGGTGAGAATTTAGTCGCGTTTAGTACTAAAACACATGGCATAAAAATATTCTCATCTAAAACTTGTCGTCCCATACAAAACCTTTCGCTCCCACAACTTAACTGTAAAACAACAGCTGTTGCATTTAGTGGAAAGTCTCGTCTTTTTGCCTTTGCGCATACAAATATTATCTATATTATGAATATTGACAGTAAAATTATCATCCAAACTATTCGAACAAATGAAGGTCTTATAGAGATGATGGCATTTGTGCCAAACTCACTTTACTTAATTACTGGAACACAAAATGGTCGAGTAATGCAATATAGACATGATGGACGCTTTAGACTCTCTCGACTCTGTTCTTTTGGACATAACACTTCTTCATCTACACAAAAAATCAAAAACAACTATGTAAGTGCCTTTGCTTCAAAAGGTGCCCTTCTCGCATTTAGTGGTTACGGTGGAATTATTACTATTTTAAAAATGCATTCCTATGCAGGTAAGCACTCAATAGATGCCTCAAGAGTTCGTATAAATGTTTTATGTTTCTTAAATGAAGAGCAAATTATCAGTGGAAATGCTGATGGACTTATACAAATTCATTCCTTAAAAAAGTACCAAAATACAGTACAAATAAATACTCCTTTTGTGAATGTACAGCAAATCCTTCTTATGCCTAACCCTCGCTATATCATGGTTAGTGGAAAGTCAAAAAGCCTCATTATCATTGATACACTTCAAGAAAAAATCATCAGTACTAATTACCTTAGCTTCAAAGAAAATGTATCCCACATATCTCTGACTCAAGATAAAAATTTATTAGTTGTTTTAGAAAATAACAAAGTAATAAAAGTGATACTTCCAACATCTGGGGACATCAAGTCCTTTATTCTCAATAATGAAATTGATAAGGCATACCTTATACTTGATGGGGACCCAATGTTTGAAGATAGTAGAGAAAAAAAACGTGTTGATGTTATGTTTGAGATAGCATGTAGCCATGCAATAGAGGCACTCATGGTTTCTAACACAAAAGAAGCTCATCGTGTGCTACGTAAGTTTAATAATATACAAAGTAAGAAAGATGATGTTGACTCTATTTTCAAAGCCTTTGAATTATTTCCTCGGTTTAAGACACTTTATCTTAATCATAAATATCCAGTTATGTATGCTATGGCCCAAAAGTATCCTGCTCTTAAATATACAACTCATTATAAAAAGATGCAGGAAGGATTTAAAGAGGCCTTTGCTTTTGCCCAAAAACAACTCCTTATGAATAAGAGAGATATTGCTAAAGAAGTTCTCTCTCTCTATCTAGGTACAGTTTCAAAAAAGAGTATTTTAGACCTTGTAGTCCATGAAAACATCGATTTTGTTCTTTTTTTAAAAGCCATGAAAGAAGGCAATACAAAAAAAATGGATTTTCTTATAGGGAAAAATAAACTTTTTACAGAAATTCCAACATATGAAAAGAAAAAGGATCTTACAAAAGATTTTCTCAATTCTATTCGTCTCTCAATAGATGCGGGTAAAACTCTTGATGCCGTAGAAGCAATAAAAAAGCTCATGCATAATGTAGATATTAAAGATGAGTTACTCGAACTCTATAAAGAAACAAAAATTGTTGCTAAACTTCAAAAAAGTTATGATGAGAATGATTTTAATAAATGTTATGAAATTCTCGATGAAGATATCTATATCTATAACTTAGAACTCAGTAAATTCCTTGAGAAACACTGGACAAAACTGATGGATGAATGTGAAGAATATGCATTAAAAGGGGATTTTAAAAGTATTAAACAAACTCTTGGAGATCTTATAACAGTAAAAACTAGGTTACAAAAAACAGGGGACTTACTTAGACTTAGTTTCCAGATAAAGATAAAAGCACTCTTAGGCAAAAATAGCTTTAAAAATGCAGAAAGAATCATCTACTCATATGTAGATATATTTGGATTAGATAGTGAAATACGTCTAGTAATGAGAAGCTTTGAGCGAGCCTCAAAACATAAGCTAGCAATTACTACAGACAAAGAGAAAGATGTTCCAAGAGATAGCTGGATAAACTCTTCTTTAATTTTTGAGAACTAATTCATCAATTCTATGAGTTTTTGAGATGTCTCGTTAAAATCTTCTTGCACAGTTGCATTTTGTGATATAAAATTTTCCATAACTTTTTTTTTGTTAATAGCTTCATCTAACTCTGCATCTGTTCCTTTTGTATAAGCACCTATACGAATAAGTGTTTCATTCTCTTTAAGAAGAGTGTAGAGTCGTCTAAACTTCATAATACACTGCAGATGTTCTCCTGATACAATATCGTTCATAACACGAGAGGCAGAGTTTAAAATATGGACAGGAGGATAAATACCAAAGTCTGTCATCTCTCTAGAGAGAACTATATGTCCATCAAGAATAGAACGCGACTGATCTGCAATTGGGTCACTCATATCATCACTCTCAATTAGAACAGTAAAAAATGCAGTAATAGACCCTTTTCCCTCTTCTTTTCCGGCTCTTTCCATCAGTTGAGGCAAGAGAGATAAAGAAGATGGTGGATATCCTTTAGAAGTTGGTGGTTCCCCAAGAGCAAGACCAATTTCACGTTGTGCCATTGCAAAACGTGTCACAGAGTCCATCATAAAAAGAACATCTAATCCTTGGTCTTTAAAGTGTTCGGCCACACTCATTGCTGAAAATGCACCATACTTTCTCATAAGAGGGGAATCATCTGAAGTTGCAACAATGATAACCGTATTTTCTAAGTTTCCACCGAGATTTTTTTCTATAAACTCTGGAACTTCACGACCACGTTCTCCAATAAGAGCAACTACTTTTATAGGAGCATTTGAGCCACGTACAATCATACCCATAAGAGTAGACTTTCCTACCCCACTTCCTGCAAAAATACCAAGCTTCTGGCCTTTGCCACAAGTTAAAAGTCCATCGATACTCTTAACTCCAACACTAAAAACTTCATCAATCATTCCACGTTTCATAGCTGAGATAGGAGCTTTTATAATGGGGGAGAGTTTAGAGTTGTTAATACTACCCTTACCATCTATGGGATTCATAAAAGGATCTACAACACGACCTAATAGAGAATCACCAATAGGAATATTCATACCAGTAGAGTCTAAGAAAACTCTATCTTCAGAACGAAAACCCTCCACAAAACTAAAAGGAGTAATAAAAAAAGTTTTTCCATCTATCTCTGTAACCATACCAACTGTCTCTAAATCTATCTCATTTGAGATAATTCTTACCATATCGCCAATACTAACATTTAATCCACGAGCAGTAATAACTGTCGCGTTTATCTTGACAACTTCACCAAACGCTACGGAATGGTTTATAGCTGATATTTTGGACTTTAGGGAGCTAAGAGGCATAGTTTAGTATCTAGTACCTGTGGGGGAATTTATAAGTGAGAAAAATTCACTTCGTGTTTTTTCATCTTTTTTAAAAAGTCCTCTTAGTGCTGAAGAAGTTGTCGTAGAGTTTATTTTTTCTACTCCACGCATTTCCATACACATATGACGTGCCTGAATTACAACTGCTACACCCTTAGGTATAATAGTCTCATTAATTGCATCTGCTATCTGTTCTGTTAGTTGTTCTTGAATCTGCATACGACGAGCAAAAACATTTACAACACGAGGAATTTTTGAAAGACCTACTACTTTTCCATCAGGTATATAAGCCACATGAACACGACCAATAATAGGAAGAAGGTGATGTTCACATGTAGAGTAGAATTCAATATCTTTTATGAGTACCATCTCTCCGTTTGAACTAGTAAAAAGTGCTTTTGAGAGTATCTCTTTAGGGTCTTCATTATAACCACCATACATAAACTCATATGCTTTTCTTACACGAGATGGTGTTTGGAGAAGACCTTCGCGTTCAGGATCTTCCCCAATATGAATCATCATACTTTTTACTGCGTTCTCAAAATCTATATCTGTTTTATCTAACACTATGGTACCCCTAAATTATTTCTGACATAATAATATCAGGTATTTGCTGAAAAGATGGTGTGATTATTTTTCAAACTTAAGTATTATAATACTTAAGTTTAATTTCGAAGAAGTCTAGTGAACTAGAACGTGAGGAACAATAAGTGGATATTTCTTCATTTTTCTAAAGATGTGCTTTCTAACAACTTGACGAAGGTCATTTTCAAGAGCTCTTGAGTTCTCAATAAGACCTGGCTTGATGTTTGTTAAGAAAACTTCTACTACATCTTCCATCTCTTTTGCAAATGCTTTATCTTGCTTATCAGCAACAATACCAAATGTAGTTACTTTTGGCTTATCAAGCATCTTAGAGTTTTGTTCGCTAACTTCAACAATCATCATAACAACACCATCAGATGCAAGTTTTTGACGGTCTAAAATAATGTCATCTTCAATTTGATGATTATTTTGGTTATCTATATAAGTTTTACCCGTTTTAACAGTTTTCACTTTTCTCATGTATTTTGGCGCAACTTCTATCTGCTCACCATCTGTCATAAGTAAAATATTTCGCTCAGGAACGCCACACATGATTCCCGTTCCTCTATGTTTCATTACGTGATTATACTCACCATGAATTGGTAAAAAGAACTTAGGATTAACTAAACGTAACATAAGTTTTTGCTCTTCCATAGAAGCGTGGCCTGAAACGTGAATATCTTTATCATAAGATACTGTTGCACCAGCGCGTTGTAAATGGTTTAACATTCCAGAAATACTTCCTTCGTTACCAGGAATAGCACGAGATGAAAGAACGATAAGGTCAGTTGGCTTTATCTTAACATGTCTATGCTCTCCTATACTCATTCTAAATAGAGCTGAATTAGCCTCACCCTGAGAACCAGTTGTAACGATCAGTACTTCTTTATCATTGTATCTTGAAACTTCATCAGCATCAATAAAAATACTTTTGTTAAATCGTACATAGTCATACTGCATAGCAATTTCTATATTTCTTTCCATTGAACGCCCGATAACACATACCTTACGTCCATACTTGATACCATACTGTATAGCTTGTTGTACACGGTGAATATTTGAGCTAAACGTTGAAAGTAAAATTCTTCCCTCAGCCTTAGAAAAAACTCTATCCAATGCAGGACCAACACTTAACTCTGAACCTGTAGGAACAGTGTTGTATGAGTTAGTTGAGTCACTCATAAGACAAAGTACTCCTTTATCTCCATAATAAGCAAGTCTGTGAAGGTCAGCAGTATAACCATCAACAGGAGTGTAATCTATCTTAAAGTCTCCAGTATGAATAACTGTACCAGCAGCTGTATTAATAGCTATTGAAGATGAATCAATGATAGAGTGAGTCATATGCATCCACTCTACTTCAAAGTCGTTTCCAATTTTAATAAGCTGTCTCTTTTCAATAGGATTGAAATATTTTCTGAACTCTTTAATATGGTGCTCATCAAATTTAGTACCTATCATCGCTAATGGAAGTGGCGTACCAAAGATAGGGAATTGCATCTCTTTATAAAGATATGGCATTGCACCAATGTGATCTTCGTGAGCGTGAGTAATAACAACACCAACGATCTTGTCTTTAATCTCACGTATATATGAAAAGTCAGGTATTAATATATCAACACCATGCATTGTCTCATCTGGGAAACTCATACCAACGTCAACAAGAATTGCTTCGTTGTCCGTTTCAAACACACAAATATTTCCACCAATTTCGCCTAGTCCACCAAGTGGAGTAATGCGAATCTTTTCTTTTGATGCAAGATCTAGCTTATAGTGAGGGTTCAGTCTTTGCTTATGTGCTTCTTGATTTTTAGTAACAAAATTTCTAAGGTTTTCATCAATTGGTGTAGGTTGTCTACGGTGACGATTTTTATTTTTATTGTTACTTGGTTTATTTCCATTGGGTTTTACTTCGCCATTTTTATTTTGATTATTATTTGGCTTACGATTATTGTTATTTGGTCTGCGATTGTTATTTGACTTATTACCTTGTAGAGGTTCACTTGTCATTTTAGTCTCTTGTTTAACTTCTTTATTCTCTTGTATAGGAACACTCACTGGTGTACCCTCATTTTCTTCTGCCATCCAAACTCCCTTTATGTAATTATTTTATAAAGTTGGTGATAGTCTTGAGTGGAAACTTGATGAGGACGAATCGTCTGTATAAGCTCTAATGTTTGGAAAACATTAATCAGAAGTTCTTTATCATACTTAGAAGATAGATTTTTCATTAAAGTTTTTCGAGGTTGGCTAAAAGCAACTCTTAGCATATCTTCAAAATCTTTATCACATCTATCACTATTCTTTTGTATGAGAAAAACAGCAGAGTCTACTTTTGGCTGAGGGTCAAACGCAGTTGGTGGAACTTTTACAACTATGTTAGCTGTTCCTACACTTTGAGTTATAATACCCAAAGAACCAAAAACTTTTCCACCTGCATTAGCACAAAATTTCTCTGCTACTTCAAGCTGAACCATTACAAGTATATTTTTACACATTGGATCTTCGAGCGCTTTTAGGATTATCTTCGTTGCGATATAGTAAGGCAAGTTTGCCACTAAGTCGTACGCTTCATCAACTAAAGTACTCTGCCAAGCTTGCAGAACATCCCCACAATTTATGTGGAATCGCTTGGTATCGATCTCTTCTTTAAATGTACTTTGTAATAGTTTACACAAATCGGTATCTACCTCAAAAGCTTCAACACTTTTGACATCAACTAAAAATTTAGTTAAATCACCTAAGCCAGGCCCAATTTCAACGATTTTATTATCGTTTTTGGGCATCGCTTGGATTATCTTGACTAAAATGGACTGGTCTTTTAGAAAGTTCTGTCCAAACTTCTTCTTTGCAACAATATTTTCTCTATTCATAACCACAAGTCTATACTAAGTTTACTTACAAATAGGTTACAAACTAAAAAAGATTTCTAATTGTTGCCTTTTATCACTTTTAATTATACTTATTTAAAAAATAACTTAAACTTGTTTCACGTGAAACATTTTGGACACCCTAATAAGTCAAAACTAATTATAAGTCTATCATAGTATAATTCAAAAATATATATAAAAGGTATATTCTCCTATGAACTATTTTGCCAAAAGAATTATTCCCTGTTTAGATGTTAAAGATGGACGTGTTGTAAAAGGTGTAAACTTTGTTGGTCTTAAAGATGCAGGCGACCCTGTTGAAGTTGCTCGCCGTTACAATGAAGAGGGAGCAGATGAACTTACATTTTTAGATATCACTGCTTCTTCAGATAATCGTGACACTATAGTTGACATTGTTGCACAAGTAGCACGGGAAATATTTATTCCCCTTACTGTAGGTGGTGGTATTCGAAAACTTGAAGATATCTATGCACTACTCAATGTAGGTTGTGATAAAGTTAGTGTAAACTCAGCCGCTATTAAACGCCCAGAACTTATAAATGAAGGTGCTAAGCGTTTTGGTTCACAGTGTATAGTAACTGCCATAGATGTTAAACGCACTGGTGATCAATACAATGTATTTTTAAATGGTGGCCGAGTTGACACTGGAATAAATGCACTAGAATGGGCGAAGGAAGTTGTTGATAGAGGTGCTGGTGAAATCCTTTTAACCTCTATGGATGCAGATGGTACAAAAGCTGGTTTTGAGCTCAACATAACTGAGCAAATATCTCGTGCTGTTAATGTACCTGTAATTGCAAGTGGTGGTGCTGGAACTATGCAACACATAAAAGAGGTGTTTAATTGTGGAGCAGATGCTGCACTGGCTGCAAGCATCTTTCACTTTAAAGAGATAGATATCATGGATTTAAAACATTATCTCCATGAACAAAATATACCCGTAAGGTTTTAAAATGATTATATGTGCTGGAAATAACGAAAACTTTAACTTTGCTCTCTCAACTGGAGTAGGGCTTGTAGAAACAAGTATGAACCTAACTAGACTTTGTCTATTTGATAAACCAGAATTTTTACTTTTTGTAGGAACAGCTGGTAGTTATGGCGATAAAAAAATATTTGATATTGTAGAATCAAAAACAGCTGCAAACATTGAGTTAGCATTTTTATCTAATGATGCCTATACTCCTTTAGACAATGTTGTTACTACTAACGAAACTAACGTAAAAGACATTGTTGTCAACTCTTCTAACTATATATCTACTAACGAAGAGTTATCAAAAAACTTTTTAAAGCTAGGGCTAGGTATAGAAAATATGGAGTTTTTTGCTGTTTTAAAAATAGCACAAGAGTTTAATATTCCAGCTGGTGGTGTTTTTTGTATAACAAACTATACTAACGCGAATGCTCATGACGACTTCGTAAAGAACCAAGATAAAGCAAAAGAACTCCTCAGTAATCATGTTCATAAACGCATAAAAGAACTAACATAAGTATGAGTACATTAAAACCATCTCTTCTTGATTACACACAAAAAGAGTTAACCGAGCTTATTAAACCTGCGTTTAGAGTCAAACAGATATATAATTGGCTGTATCATCAGTATGCGGAAAGTTACGATGATATGAAAAATATTCCAAAAGCTCTTAAAGAAGAGTTAGCAGAGAAGTACTTAGTTAATCCTCTTAAAATTGCGAATAAAGAAGAATCAACAGATGGAACAATCAAGTACCTTCTAGAACTCCAAGATGGTAAAACTATGGAAGCTGTTTGGCTTAAGATGAAAGATGAGCTTAAAGATGAAGACGGTGTTGTATATCAAGAAGCAAGATATACTATATGTGTCTCAACACAAGTCGGCTGTAAAGTCGGCTGTACATTTTGTTTAACGGCTAAGGGTGGTTTTACACGAGATTTAAGTGCTGGAGAGATAGTTGCTCAAGTAGTTACTCTTAAACGCGATAACAATCATAAACGCAACCGTAAGATAAACATAGTATATATGGGAATGGGTGAGCCTTTAGATAATTTAAACAATCTTGCCAAGGCTATAGAGATTTTTAAAGAAGATGAAGGGCTTTGCATTGGTGGTAAACGCCAGACTGTTTCTACAAGTGGATTAAGTACGAAGATAGATAAGCTTGGAGAGATGGATTTAGGTGTTCATATAGCCATTTCACTTCATGCAGTTGATGATGAACTTAGAAGTGAGCTTATCCCAATGAACAAAGCACACAACATAAACTCTATCATAGAAGCTGTAAAACGATTCCCTATAGATACTCGCAAGCGTGTAATGTTTGAGTACCTAGTTATTAAAGATAAAAACGATGACTTAGGCAGTGCTAAAAAGCTCGTAAAGCTTCTCACAGACATCAAAGCCAAGGTAAACCTTATATACTTCAATCCATATCCAGGGACTGAATATAAAAGACCAACTAAAGCAGATATGGTTTCATTTCAAGAGTACCTCATTAATCATGGTCTTCTATGTACTATTCGTGACTCTAAAGGTATAGATATCAGTGCTGCTTGTGGTCAACTTAAAGAAAAAGTCGCAGGAGAAGAGTAGTGAACTATGTTGAAATAGGTCAAATGATCTTTTTAGTAGTTGTGTTTACAATTGGGATAGGCGGTTTTATCTATGCTGCTACAAAAGATGACTAAAGTCCTTTAAATATAAAATATGGTATTATTTTCTATAACACAAAAGGAATTAATATGGCAGATAAAACAGATGCAGACAGAATAAAAGAAGTTTATAAACTATGTAAGGGTCACTTTGGTGATGTAAGATTTGTTGGTCTTAAATATCATAGTAAAATTGGTTGGGTTTCAAAAGCTCAATTTAATAGTGATGAAGTTGGAAATTTAACGGCAGACGGTAAAACAAGTACTGAAGCTTTAAGAAATTTAAGAAATCGTATCAAGAAAATTATTAAAAGATATAATGGAGTTTAGGCTCTGTTAAATAGAAGATATTTGTAGTAAAACGACCAACACACCAGGGAGGTCGTCTATGGGTCTAATAATACCTAAGTAATCTTATAAAAAACTAACAAAAATAAATCAAATTAAAATCCTCTTTTTAAATATATCCCTTAAATAAAATTTATATACTCTATAACAATAGAAAATTCTTTTCTTTATGTGTATTATTCACACATTGTTATAAACAGTGAATAAAGTTCGACTTTCAATGAAGAAAATATGAAATTCTTCTATGATTTAAGAAAAAATTTATATAAATACTTACTGAAATAGAAACTTTTATATAGCTTAAAGCCCTGTTTATAGGGCAATGTCGGAAAACATAGTAAAATTATATATTTTAAAATTATAAATATAAAAACTACAAAAAGTTATTCACATCCATACTATGGAAACAAACCTTTTTAAAGTCAATCATACTTTTTACTTTATACTCTTTACTATATAATTCAAATTCCAACTCACATGCATGAAGAAGAAGTCTACTTGACCCACCATTATTTATTCTATTTACTGGAGTAAACTCTCTATCAAGAAATTTAATAATGTTTGCTTCATTCTGCCCATAAATTGGATCACCGACTATTGGATGTTTCACGTGAAACAAATGAACACGTATCTGATGTTGTCTTCCTGTATGAGGTGAACATTCTATGAGAGTCATATCTTTCTCTGGAAAATACTCTAGAGGTCTAAAGCTAGTCTTAGATTCTTTTCCAGTACTGTCAACTTTAACAACCATTCTCACTAGAGCAGACTCAGCTTGAAAACGCAGTAAAGGCTCTTCTACAATAAGTTCATTTTTAAACTCACCATGAACCATCGCAAAATATTTTTTCTTCATATCTCTTTCTTGAAACATCATCTTAATCTCGCGTTCACTAGTTTTGTTAGTCGAACACAAAACTAATCCACTTGTCTCTTGGTCAATCCTATGGCCGATGTTAGCATCCATGCCATACTGAGACTTTAATTCATCTATGAGAGAGTAGGGGGTTGCCTTAGTTTGAGGATGAACTAGTACACCACTTGGTTTATCAAATACTACAAACTCATCTTCAACAAAAGTAGGTTCTAATCCACGAGATATTGGTTCAAAATAAATGAACTCTATTTCCCCTTCTATCTCTCCAGCAGTCTTTAACATCTTTTCTCCATTAACAAGAACGCGACCCTTAGATATATAACGCTGTGCTTCTCGTTGAGGATATCCAAATTCATTCATAAGATAAAAGAGTGCTCTCTGTTTCTCTTTGACAAAATAGTTCTTTTTTACAAATGGCATTTTTAATTCCTCTGTTATGATATTTATTGTAAAATACCAAACTTTAATTAGACGAATTTTAGCGTAAATTTATAAGAGATAAACTAGAAGGAATAGAAATGGTAGAGAGATATTCAAGACCAGAGATGGCAGAAAAATGGACACAACATGCAAGATATGCAGCATGGCTAGAAGTTGAAAAAGCAGCAGTTAAAGCTTGGGCAAAACTTGGGAAAATTCCTCAAGAAGATGCAGATAAGATTGTAAAAAATGCTACATTCTCAGTAGAAAGAATCGAAGAGATAGAAGCTGTTACTAAACATGACTTAATTGCGTTTAATACAAGTGTTAGTGAGTCTCTTGGTGAAGAGTCTAGATGGTTTCACTATGGTATGACTTCTTCAGATGCTGTCGATACTGGTGTTGCTCTTCAAATGAAAGCTTCACTAGAAATAATTATAGCTGATGTGAAAATGCTTATGGCATCTATTAAGACAAGAGCAGAAGAACATAAGATGACTCTTATGGTTGGACGTTCACATGGTATTCATGGTGAGCCAATCACTTTTGGTTTGACATTAGCTGTTTGGTATGATGAGATGGCTCGTCACTTACTAAACCTAGAGCAAACTATGGATGTTATTTGTGTAGGTCAAATCTCTGGTGCTATGGGTAACTTTGCTCATGCTCCGCTAGAGCTTGAAGAGTATGCGATGGCTGAACTAGGACTAAAACCTGAACCATGTTCTAATCAAGTAGTTCACCGTGATAGATATGCGAGACTTGCAACTGCATTAGCAAGTATGGCTTCTTCTATAGAAAAATTTGCAGTACAAGTTAGACATCTTCAGCGTACAGAAGTATACGAAGCTGAAGAGTTTTTTGCAAAAGGACAAAAAGGTTCGTCTGCAATGCCTCACAAGCGTAATCCAATACTAACGGAAAACATAACTGGTTTAGCTCGTATGATACGCTCATATGCGATGCCAGCTATGGAAAATGTCGCATTATGGCATGAACGTGATATATCTCACTCTTCTACTGAGCGTTTCTGGTTACCAGATGCTTTTATAACAACTGACTTTATGCTGCAGCGTATGAATAGTGTTATATCTAAACTAACTGTTTATCCTGAGAACATGATGAAAAACCTAAACCTAACAGGTGGACTTGTTTTTTCTCAACGTGTTTTACTTGAGCTTCCACTTCAAGGAGTATCTCGCGAAGATGCTTATAGAATTGTACAGAAAAATGCAATGAAAGTTTGGGAAGAGATACAACAAGGAAAACCAAGTACAGATGCAAATGGTGAATCTTTGTATCTTAACCACTTGCTAGAGGATGAAGAACTTGGCAAATCACTAAGTGAAAAGCAAATTCGTGAATGTTTCAACTATGATTACTATACTAAAAATGTGGATAAGATCTTTAAAAGAGTTTTTAAATAAGCTAAACAACTAATAAGTATAACCTTTCTGGTTATGCTTTTTATCACCTTAAATTATGCATATTTACAATGTAACATTTCTTTCAAATTCCACATTAAATTATCCCTATTTAAAGTTTTTTATTATTATACTTTCGCTAAAATTCAATATAGTTTTAACGATTTTTTCTGTAATTTTTCATGTGAATGATTATGCAAAAAATCCAAAATTACTAAAAATATTTTATAGGGTCCCATAATGATAACAGTAATAAAACGCAATGGAAGAACAGAACCATTAGACATCGCAAAGATACAAAAATACACTTCAGCAGCCGTAAAAGGTCTTAGTAATGTAAGTCAGAGTGAGCTAGAAGTTGATTCACAGATTCACTTTCGTGATGGTATAACATCTAAAGAGATTCAAGAAACTCTCATTAAAACTGCAGTTGATAAAATAGACATTGATGCTCCTAACTGGACTTTTGTAGCATCGCGTTTATTCCTTTTTAATATGTATCACCAAGTAAATGGTTTTACAGGCTACTCTTCTTTAAAAAAGTATTTCCAAAAAGGGGAGAAAGAAGGACGTATTCTTCTAGGATTAAAAGAAATGTACGATCTTGATGAACTTGAAAAACATCTAGTTCCAGAGCGTGACTTACAGTTTAACTATCTCGGAGTTAAAACTCTTTATGATAGATACCTTATAAAAGATGCTAACTCTTCTCCTATTGAACTTCCTCAGCATATGTTTATGGGAATTGCAATGTTCTTAGCACAACGTGAAGAAAACCGCCAAGAATGGGCTATCAAGTTTTATAACATGATAAGTACTTTTGAAGTTATGCTTGCAACACCAACACTTAGTAATGCAAGGACTCCTAGACACCAACTTTCTTCTTGTTACATTGGTTCAACACCTGACAATATAGAAGGAATTTTTGACTCTTACCAAGAGATGGCTATGCTTTCTAAATTTGGTGGAGGAATCGGCTGGGACTGGACTGGTATACGTTCAATGGGTTCATTTATTGATGGACATAAAAATGCAGCAGGTGGAACTGTACCATTTCTTAAAATCACAAATGACATCGCTATAGCAGTTGACCAACTCGGAACAAGAAAAGGTGCTATCGCTGTTTATATGGAACCATGGCATATAGACATTAACGACTTTTTAGACCTTAAGAAAAACTCTGGTGAAGAGCGTCGCCGTGCCCATGATTTATTTCCATCAATGTGGCTCAATGACATATTTATGCAAAGAGTTCAAGAAGATGCAATCTGGACACTTTTTGACCCTTACGATACAAGGGAACTTACAGAATTATATGGTGAAGCATTTAACAAACGCTACTGTGAACTTGAAAATGATGACACTATCATAAAAGAAACACTCAAAGCGAAAGATTTATGGAAAAAAATTCTTACATCTTACTTTGAAACAGGTTCTCCATTTCTTTGTTTTAAAGACAATGCTAACCGCGCTAACCCAAATGATCACTTTGGTATTATACGTAGTTCTAACCTTTGTACAGAAATTTTTCAAAACACGCAGCCTAACCACTACAAAATAAAGTTTGTTTTTGAAGATGGAGAAAGTGTTAGTTATGAAGAAGATGAAATAGTAAAAGTAGATAGTGGCATTGAAAAACCTGCGAAAAAAGTAACTGCATTAGACTCACTTGGAGGACTTCCAATTTTTGTTGTTGAAAAAGAAAAAGTAGATGGATCAACTGCAGTTTGTAACCTTGCATCTATAAACCTTTCACGTATAAATACAAAAGATGATATAGATAGAATCGTTCCCACCGCTGTAAGATGTTTAGATAACGTTATAGACCTAAACTTTTACCCTGTTGAAAAAGTAAAACGTACTAACATGAAAAGTCGTTCAATTGGTCTTGGTGTTATGGGTGAAGCGCAAATGTTAGCAGAGTTTGCAATAGAGTGGGGATCACAAGAACACTTTGATAAGATAGATGAAATAATGGAAGCTGTTTGTTATAACACTATCTCAGCTTCTTCAGACTTAGCAAAAGAAAAAGGTGAGTATCCAGAGTTTAAAGGCAGTAAATGGAGTCGAGGTATTTTTCCTCAAGACCATGCAACTGCAGATGTTATAAATTTAGTAGATCGTGGTGGACTTTTTGCCTCGACATACGAATGGGAAAGTTTGCGAACTAAGGTTAAATCTCAAGGGATGAGAAATGGTTACCTGATGGCTGTTGCACCTACAAGTTCAATTTCTATTTTAACTGGAACAACTCAAGCTATTGAACCTGTATTTAAACGCAAGTGGTTTGAAGAGAACCTTTCAGGACTTATTCCTGTTGTTGTGCCTAAACTCTCAGCTGAAAATTGGGCTTATTACACTCCTGCTTATGACCTGAACCAAACACTTCTTATAAAAGTAGCTGCAATCCGTCAAAAATGGATAGATCAGGGGCAATCTTTAAATATCTTTATCTCTCTTGATAAAGCAAGTGGAAAATACTTAAATGAAATCTATATGCTAGCTTGGAAACTTGGACTAAAGTCTACATATTACCTCCGTTCACAATCTCCAGAAGTAGCAAGTGATGTAGAAGATAGAAGTATGGAGTGTGTTGGTTGTCAATAGGCATCGATTTAGAACGTTTCGAGCACTTTAAAGATTCAGAATTTCGTTCTCTCGAGATTCTCTCCCCTGGACAACTAAAAATAACTTTTACAGTGCAAGATAAAGCAAGAGAATTTGACTGGATAACACTCTCTCTAGAATTTTCCGGTGTAACCGATGCTAAGCTACATGAAGAATCAAAAATGAAACTTATAAACCTTAGTGATGGTATAAATATTATAAAAACAAATACTGGGTTTGCTTTTGGAATTGGAGAGTGCTATAATATATCAAATATACAAAGCTCTGTTTGTTATATACTCTATAGGAGTCTAAAATATGAAGAAGGCTTATTTTAAAAGGATAATTTATGAGTTATGATGTACGTGGTGAGATTTTAGGTTTTAGTGATACAGCAAATGTGAATATAGTAGAGATAGATGATTTATTTTCAACAATGGTTGACACAAACAATGAAAACATCTCTTTTACAATTGTAAATCCATATATGCTAAGAGAGTATTCGTTTCATATACCCTTAGATATAAAAGTACTTTTAGAGATAAATGAAACATCTAAATTAATTGTTTATAATATTTTAGTTATACAAAAGCCTTTAGAAAATTCGACTATAAACTTTTTAGCACCTATCATCATAAATGAAGATAATAAAAAACTAGCACAATTTATACTTGAACCAAGAAAAAACCCTGATTTTGGTATGGCAGAATCTATAAAGTCATTCAAGCAATAAAATGAGAGTAGTATGTCCACACTGTTTAGGTGTAAATAATATACCCGAAAAAGATAGTTATAAAAAAGCAAACTGTGGTAAATGTAAAAAGTCTTTACTTGAAACTAAGCCTATGGATCTAGTAGAAAACAATGTTGATGAAGTGGTAGTAAATAGTGATATACCAGTTATTGTTGACTTCTGGGCACCTTGGTGTGGACCCTGTAAGATGATGGGACCAGTTTACGAAAAAGTATCCAAAATATATCCACTAAAAGCACTCTTTACAAAAGTAAATACTGAGAATGAGCAAAACTTAGGTGCTAGGTTTGGAATAAGAAGTATACCAACTCTCATAGTTTTTAAAGATGGTAAGGAAGTTAACAGAGTCTCTGGTGCTCTTGATGAATCAAACTTAATTAAACTAGTAAACTCATTTATTTAAATAAGCCTCTTGTAACATCTTTTAAAAAAGTTACAATAAATGGCTATAGTATTTTAATTACTTTGGGACAATAATTTAGTTATTGTCTAAGTTAGGCTTTAGCCTTTAATATATGAACAGCAGTAATCTGTAACTTTTGTTACCTTCACATCAAAAGATAAGTTAGCACCAACATTAAAAGTCTCCGGTGTGTTAAGAGTTTTCCACTCTTCATTTGGTAGTTTAATCTCTAAATCACCACTTAACATTTCCATAATCTCTGCTTCATTTGTACCAAAAGTATATTCACCTGGAAGCATAATACCAAGAGACTTTATAGTACCATCACTGAACTCTAAAGTTCTACTTGTTACCTTTCCATCATAATATATATTTGCCTCTTTTACAGCCGTTACATTTTCAAATTTACTCATTTCATTCCTTTATTTAATTTTACCCTTTGAGAGTGTGTAATAGCAACAGCCATTGCATCACTTATATCAAGTGGTTTAATTTCTTGTTTGATGTTAAGCAATCGTTTAACCATAAAGTTAACCTGTTCTTTACTCGCCTTACCTTTACCAGTAAGTGCTTTTTTCACTTGTAAAGCAGTATACTCATTAAATTGTCCAAACTCTTGTAATAACTTAAGCATTATAGCACCTCTAAACTGTGCTAACTTTATAGTAGTTGCCGGATTATGTGCATAAAATATATCTTCCATGGCAACTTCATCAATAGTATGAGAAGCAAATACTCTAGTTAAGCCCTCAACCATCTGAGGAATCTGGAACTGCAGTTCCTCTGCTTTCATTTTTATAAGACCCGCTTCTACTAAAGATATTTTTGAGTTTTCTAATCTTATAAGAGCATAACCCATATTTCTTGTTCCAGGGTCTATCCCTAAAATAATCATGCTTTACTTTCTATTTGAAATGGTTCTGGAAACTCTTTGAGTTTTTTATAACTTTGGATACTCTTTGCAATCATTCTATGAAGGCTATTTGGGTCTTGAAAGTTTATCTTAGCTATTAAGTCTCTTCCACCTAAACTCTGCATAACCCATAGTTGCATCTCACTAGGTTTAAAAGTCTCTCTAACATTAATACGTCGTAAGAGGTCTGAAAAGTCTTGAGCACTTTTTTCACTATCTTTTAAAACAGTTTTATAGATACTATGTAATAAATTAGCTATATCCTCAGCATCCGTATCTGTATCAAAAGTTTTTTTAATGCCACTCATCGCTAAAAGTTTAGAAAGTTTTTTTAAAAACTTATACTCAGGCTTTAGACCTTCTATGAGTATATTTCGTGCACTACCAAATTTGTTAATAAGGTCTAATACTATTTCAATTGTCTCTTCATCAGTATTAAGCCCATACTCATCTATAATTATTTTTGCTTCTTTTATACTCACTTAATAAACCCTCCCTCACGTAATTTATCTAGAATAGCTTCATGCTCTAGACCTTGCTTTTTATAGATATTATACCAAACCTGGCCCTCTTCATTAAACTTTATTTCCTCTTTAGAATACATAGCTTCATGTTCTAATGTATTAAAGTGCTCTATGAGCTTCGCTATATTCATAATATACTGTCTATGAAATTGTGCTTTGGGTGAAGAAGAGAAAAGCCATCTAATCGCATCATAAAACATTTGAGCTGTTCTGTTCGTTTCATGCATATGCACTCTTAAAAGATACTCTCCATCAGTGTTTTTAAATTCTTTTCTTACATAGTTTGGTTGGAGTTTCTTTCTTTCTTGGTCAAAAAAACTTACAACACGTTTTATATCTAAATTAGAATTTTCTTTTCTCTCTAAGTTAGGCTCTTTAACTGTCGTATTTACAATTTCTTTTTTAACTTCAACTTCTATAATTTTTTCATCTTGAATTTGGAGGGCAAAAAGATTCTTATCTTCTTTTACTTCTTCATCAAGTTCAAAAAGGTTTTTGAAGTCATCTAAGATATCAAGACCACTTAAAATATCTACAAATCCCTCAAAAGATATCTGTCCACTTTTCTCAAAACGTGTGTACTTACTATAGTTCATATTTATTTTTTGTGCAAAAAGTTCTTGTGTTTTAAATCTTTTTTTACGAATACTCTTCACTTGTTTAGCTATATCTTTTAAAGTGTCTAAATTTTCTTCCATTTTTCTTCTTTTCGTGCATATTTTGCCAAATTATAACAAATTCTTTATTAAATCGTTCATATATTAACGATTTTATAAATTAAAAATTTGCAAGATTTTATAGCTATTCCTTCTATTCACGTATGTATAAATTAGTTATTCACGTATATTTAACTTTTTTTTATATAAATAGAGAGTATTATTCACATATACAATTAAATATAGGAAATAATGTGAATATAGGTAAAGAAGTTTTAAATCTTCTCAAAGAAGAGATTACAGAAGTTGAATACAACCGTTATATAAAACACTTAAATTATGATTTAAAAAAATCTAATGCAAATTTAGCAATATTTTATGCACCGAATGCTTTAGTAGTAAATTGGATTAAAAATAGATATACAGAAAAAATTTCCCATCTTTTTGAAATAAAATCTAATGCAAAAGTTACTGTACAAATAACTCTGAAAAACAAAGTTGAAACAAAAAAAACTAAACAGATAGTAGAAGCTAAACAAAGTAGTTCACTTCTTAACACTTCTCACTCATTTTCAAACTTTATGGTTGGTGGATCTAACCAGTTTGCCTATGCTGCCGTTAAAAGTGTTAGTGAAAATGCAGGAAATGTTTATAATCCCCTTTTTATCTATGGGGGTGTTGGTCTTGGTAAAACTCACCTTATGCAAGCTGCGGGAAATGTTTTTCAAGATGAAGGAAAGGTTGTTATATATACATCAGTTGAACAATTTTTAAATGACTTTACACGTAGTATTCGTAATAACACTATGGAACGTTTTCGTGAAAAATATCGGAAGTGTGATGTTTTACTTATAGATGATATTCAATTTTTATCTAATAAAGAAGGAATTCAAGAAGAGTTATTTCATACTTTTGAAGCACTAAAAGGTGATGGTAAACAGATAATGTTTACAGCAGATAAACATCCTAAAAAAATAGCAGGACTTGAAGCAAGACTACAAAGTCGATTTGAGTGGGGTTTAGTAGCAGACATACAACCTCCTGAACTAGAGACAAAAATAGCTATTATTGAAAAAAAATGTGAGATTAATCGAGTTTCTTTATCTAAAGACATAATAAATTATATAGCAACCGTTATAGAAAGTAATGTACGTGAAATTGAAGGAATATTATCTAAACTTCATGCCTACTCACAACTTATGCATATAGATTTAAATTTAGAATTTACTAAAAATGTTCTCAAAGATCAAATGAATGAAAATCGAGAAAATCTTACTATTGAAAATATAACGCAAACTGTTGCAAAAGATTTAAACATAAAACCAAGTGAAATAAAATCCAAAGGTCGAAGTAAAAATATAGTTTATGCAAGACGAATTTCTGTATATATATGTCGTGAGCTTACACAAAATACTATGCCACAACTAGCAAAGTATTTTGGTATGAAAGACCATACTGCAATATCACACACTATTAAAAAAATTAATGAATTAATTAAAGATGATGAAGATTTTAAACTTAAAATAGATGAGTTAACAAATAAAATAACCTCTGCATCTTAAAATTTAACTCTTTATCTATAAAAAAAGATATAATAATAAAAGTGAATAGATGTGAAAGAACTTTAATATGTTCATCACATAACAAATAACACACTAGTAGTGGAAAAGTGTCTTTATCACATATTCACATGACCCTACTACTAACTACTAAAATTATAATAAATATATAGGAAATTAAACTATGATAATAACTATTTCTAAATCAATACTAGAAAACATACTCATTCATGCAGGGCCATTTTTAGAAAAGAAAGATACATCACAAATTACTTCACATATATATTTAAATGCTAATAACAATTCTCTTACACTAAAAGCAACTGATTATGAAATTGGATTTTGTGTAATAGTTAATAATGTAAATATACAAAATGAAGGGAATATTACTGCTAATGGTAAAAAGTTTTTAGATATTGTTAGAATATTAAAAGATGGAGATATAAAATTAGAAGTAAAAAATGATATTTTACATATTTCACAAGGTTTTTCTAATTTTAAACTTCCAACATTTTCTTATAATGAATTTCCTGAATTCCCATCTCATGAAGGTAAAGCTCGTATATCAATTGAATCTCATACTCTAATTGAATCTCTTAAAAAAATAACTCCTGCAATAGATAATAATAATCCTAAATTTGAATTAAATGGTGCTTTAATTGATATTCATAATAATTCAATAAACTTTGCATCAACTGATACAAGACGCTTATCTGTAGTAGATGTAATAAATGACAGTGAAAATGAACTAAGTATTATAATTCCTAAAAAAGCTATATTAGAAATTCAAAAACTATTTTTCGATAATATAGAATTATATTATGATGACACAAATCTAATAATTATTTCAGATCAATATACATTTTTTACTAAATTAATAAATGGTAAGTTTCCTGAATATTTAAGAATTATTCCAAAAGAAATAAAAAATAAATTAGTTTTACCAAAAGCAGTTATGATTGATTCAATAAAACAAATTACCACAATTTCAACAGATGTAAGAATTACATTTCATGGTGAAGTAATAACTTTTGAATCTCTTAGCGATGATAATATTGAAGCAAAAACAGAAATAGGATTTTCAACAGGTTTTAGTGAACCTTTTTCAATAGCAATTAACTCAAGATATTTATTAGATTTTTTAAACTCAATAAATAATTCAGAATTTACAATAGGCCTCAATGAAAGTAATCTTCCTTTTATACTAAGTGATGAGAACTTTAAAACAGTTGTTATGCCCATAGTTATATAATTGGATGATATAAAACTTTTATTTAGTAAAATTTAGATAAAATATCTCTAATTATGCCAAATGGCTATTTACGGAGATATAAATGGAAAATTACGGTGCTAGTAATATTAAAGTCCTTAAGGGATTAGAAGCTGTTAGAAAACGTCCAGGAATGTATATAGGCGATACTGGACATCGTGGTTTACACCATCTTGTTTATGAAGTTATTGATAACTCTATTGATGAGGCTATGGCTGGGCACTGTGATACTATTACTGTAACACTTACAAAAAATGGAACTTGTAAAGTTTCAGATAATGGTCGTGGTATTCCTACTGATATGCACCCAACTGAAGGTATGTCTGCTGCAACTGTTGTTTTAACAGTTCTTCATGCTGGTGGTAAGTTTGATAAAGATACTTACAAAGTATCTGGTGGTCTTCATGGGGTTGGTGTTTCAGTTGTAAATGCACTTTCAGCAGATCTTCATATGACTATTCACCGTGAAGGTGAAATTTTTGAACAAGACTTTAAAGAGGGAATTCCTCAAGAAGCACTAGCAGTAACTGGTACAACTCGTAAAACAGGTACAACCATTGAGTTTGCCGCTGATCCAACTATATTTACAGAAACAATAACTTTTGAATATGAATATCTTTCAAAACGTTTTAAAGAACTTGCATATCTAAACCCATTTATAACAATTAAATTTAATGACGAACGTAACGGTGAAAAAGAAGTTTACCACTTTGAGGGTGGAATAGCTCAATATGTATCAGATATGAATAAAAAAGTTGTAGTAGCTGATGTTTGTTCATTTAGTCAAAAAGTTGAAGATATAGAATTTGATGTTGCACTAATGTACAATGATGCTTATGATGAAAAACTTGCATCTTTTGTTAATAATATTAGAACACCAAATGGTGGAACACATGAAGCAGGATTTCGTGCAGGTTTAACACGTGTTATTTCTTCTTATAATTCTAAAAATGGTGTTGCAAAAGAAAAAGACATAAAGATCACTGGTGATGATGTAAAAGAAGGTTTAATAGCAATAGTATCTGTACGTGTACCTGAACCTCAATTTGAGGGTCAAACAAAAGGTAAACTTGGTAATACTTATGTTAGACCATTAGTTCAAAAAGCTACAGGTGAAGAATTATCCAAATATTTTGAAGAAAACCCTATCCAAGCCAAAGCAATTGTAGCCAAAGCACTTTTAGCTGCTCGTGGACGTGAAGCTTCTAAAAAAGCTCGTGATTTAACTCGTAGAAAAGACTCTATGAGTGTTGGAACACTTCCAGGTAAGTTAGCAGATTGTCAAAGTAAAGATGCATCGGAATGTGAACTTTATTTGGTGGAAGGGGATTCTGCTGGTGGTTCTGCAAAGATGGGACGTGACCGTGTTTTTCAAGCAATTTTACCACTTAAAGGTAAGATTTTAAATGTTGAAAAAGCACGTTTAGAAAAAGTTTTAAAGTCTGATGAAATTACTAATATGATTACAGCAATGGGATGTGGTATTGGTGAAGAGTTCAATGAAGAAAAACTTCGTTATCACAAGCTAATTATTATGACGGATGCGGATGTTGATGGAAGTCATATTCAAACACTTCTTTTAACTTTTTTCTTTAGATATTACCGTACTATCGTTGAAAATGGTTATCTTTATTTAGCTCAGCCACCTCTTTATCGTTACAAAAAAGGTAAAAAAGAGATTTATTTTAAAGATGATGGAGAAATGAATAGCTTTTTAATAGATAATGGAATTGAATCTTTAGAAGGTCAAACTTTAGGACATAATGATTTATTATCTTTCTTTAAAATGGTTGATCATTATGCTGGAAGTTTAGAGGCACTTAGACGTCGCTATTCACTTATATCTCTTATTCGTCATTTTGTTGAAAATCCAGATCTTATAAGCCTTAGCGCAAAAGATTTATTTCCTAAAATAGAAGAGTTTTTAACTTCTATTGATAACAACATACTTACAAAAACAATTGATGAAGAGAGTAATGAGATTCATATTTTTGTACAAACACAGGGTGGAATGGAAGAATTACTTATAAATGATGATTTATTTACTGCACCTCATTTTACGGAAGCTGATTTTGTTTATAAAAAGATTCAAGAGTGGGAACTTACTTTCGATAAAGATATTATTACAGAGCTTGAAAATATTAAAGAGTATGCTAAGAAAGGTTCATATATCCAACGCTACAAAGGTCTTGGTGAAATGAATCCTGATCAGTTATGGGAAACGACTATGACAAAAGAAAATCGTGTACTGCTTCAGATTACTATTGAAGATGCTGAAGTGGCTTCTGACACGTTTACACTATTTATGGGTGATGAAGTTGAACCTCGTCGTAACTATATTGAAACACATGCAAAAGATGTGAAACACCTCGACGTTTAATACTGCTATATGTTACTTCCACAGACAAAAGAGAGGGAATACCGTTTTAAGTTAGCACTTAGAATGGGTCTTCCAATTTTTTCTCTTATTGTTGCTCTTCTTTCTTACTCATTTTTTGAAAATTATGAAACACTTACACCTCTGTTTATTGCAGAATCTATTTTACTTTTGGTCTTTACAATTTATTTTTTTCTTTTTCTTATTTATAAAGGTTTTGATGTAAAAATAACTGATGATGTTAGTAAAACATTTACACGTGAATACCTCTTTTCTTATTTAAAAAAAATCTTAAAAAAAGAAAAAGAGTATGCTTTAGTTCTTGTAAGCATAGACAATTTAAATGATATAAATACTCAGTATGGAATAAACAATGGTGACAAGGTTTTAGAAGAAGTTGCTCAATGGATAGAAGCTTATTTAAAGTCACAAGATCTAGAAAACTATCCAATGGGACATATTAAAGGTGGAGACTTTATTATAGGCTTTAAAGGCACAGCAGAAGAGTACAATACAACTTTAGAGTTGATGTGTTTAAAGTCTAGTGAGTTTAAAGTCCAAGATATGGAAATTAAAATTTCTGGGGCCATAACAGATACGGAGTACTCCAGAGACTTACATTACATGATAGAAAATCTTTTTAACCTTCAAGATGAAGTTAAAAACTCTAAAAACAGAGATAAAGATGAAGAAATAAATCCAAGTGAATTAGAATCTTTTGTGATCAATGCCATTGATAAAAGAAGTATGATTCTTTTGACACAAGATGTTTTTAAAGGTAATAAGCTTTATTTAAAAGAGTGTTTTGTTAAATTAAAAAGCCCTGAGGGTAAACAGTTATTTCCAAAAAAATATCTTAAAATTATTAATAAATTAGGACTTGGTGTAGAGTATGATCAAATGGTTTTGGAGCAACTTATATTAGTTGCTGATAAAAATATTACTTATGCAATTAACATAACACCAACTTCTTTGAGAAATGATAAATTTTTATCATTCGCAAAAGAGTTACTTAGTGGTAGTGATATAAAGTTAGTATTTATTTTGAGTGAACAAGAGTATTTTTCTCACACAGACAGATTAAACTCAATTATAAAATCACTTAAGAAATTTAATGTGAGTATTGCTATTGACAGAGTTGGTTCTTTACATACGAGTTTCTTGTATCTACGTGAACTCAATATTGATTTTATTCGTTTTGACAATTATTATTCTACAGCAATAAAATTAGAAGATAATAAAGCGATAATTAATGGTTTTAACCTCATTGCCCATGAAAAACAAGTTTTAAGTTGGATGAAAAATATTGAAGATGAAGAAACACTAGAGTCTATTTTACATAAGAATATAGATCTTATCCAGGGAAAACAACTTTCAGACTTAGAAAAAATCAGAGAAAACTAATTTTTTTAAGCCATATAAGAGCATCTTCATAAGTTGTAAACTCATTTCTCATTTGAGCTTCGTAAGCCGTATTTAGTATTGTAGAAAAATCTTTGGATGGTTTTAGACCAATGTTTATAATATCTCTTCCTTGAAGAAAAGGTTTGAGTTTGTTGTTATAAACATTAAGTTCGATTGCTTTATTTTTAATATTTTCTAGAGTCTGAATGTTGATTCCTAATTCCATCGCATTTTTATAGCATAAGAACTCTTCAATATTTACCTCAATGGCTAGTTTATAAATCTTATAGTCCGTGATATTGTTTAAATCTATAGATGTATTTAGTAATGAGAGAATATTTTTTATAAGAGCTACTTCATTTGTCAGTTTACTTAGAAAACTTGTTCTTTTCATTTGTGAGAAAAATGTACATATAACTGCTAACATTAAAGTTGTGTCAGGTTTTATAGTATCAAGAGCTACTAACATAGTTTGAAACTCTACTTCACTAAGAGAAGAAAATTCCTCAAAATACAAAAATCCCTGTATATCTTTTAAAAGTAAAATACCTAAGGATGGCTTTTTAGATTTGAGTAAAAGTTTTTTTATTTCATCAAAAACTCTTTCTTTTGGAAGTTCATTTAGTACACTTTTTTGCATCATCTTTTCACATTTTTGATGAAGATTTCTCTCAAGTGAAAGATTAAAACGCGAGGAAAATTGAATAGCTCTGAGTACTCGCAAAGGGTCTTCATCAAATTTTTCTAAGTCTACTGCTCTTAAAAGAGAGTTGTTTAAATCAACTTGTCCATTAAAAGGGTCAAGTATTTTTTTACTCTTTACATCATAACCAATTGCATTTATTGTGAAGTCGCGTCTACTAGTTGCTGTTTTGAAGTCTAGGTTAACATCAGTTTGAACTTCAAAACCTTTATGACCGACTTTTACTTTTGAATCTCGACGAGGAAGAGAGAAATCAATCTCCCAATTTTTCAAAGTGAGCTTACATACACCAAAGCTTTTTCCTACATTATTTACATTTCCAAATTCTTCTAAGATATTTTGGAGTAAATTTAGTGAAGAAATACCATAAAGTTCAATATCTATGTCTTTTGAGGTTTTGTTAAGTAAATAATCTCTTACAAATCCACCAATAATAATAGGTTTAATTGCATATTTATCTAGTTTATCAAATATTTTATTAAGTTCATTTGGGTATTCAATCATTTAAAAGTGTCCTTTTTATAGGATTATTATTTTTATTCTCTTTGGCTTATACTGCACGTATAAGGAT
>NZ_JABIOQ010000050.1 GCF_018698455.1 Sulfurimonas sp.
AAACCCATCTGAAAATTTAAGATATTTCCACAGACTGGGTGTGAAGGTTGAGAAAATGGATAGCTATGAAGAGGAAGAAGTTTTGAGAAATAGACATATTCACCTTTATGAGTAAAAAATAGATCTCGAGTTGGATTTAAATACTGTGCATTTTCGCGTATGTTATTTGAAAACTCATCTGCACGTGCAAAACTTGGCCATGCATGAAGAGATATAAATAGGACAATTATGGCACTAGAGACCACCACAAAAGGACGGAGTGCATCAACCCTAGAATAACCAAGTGAGAAAAAAGAGACAAGTGCATTAGAGCGAATTAAAAACACTTTCGTACTTATCATTGCAAAAACAAGAGCTAAAGGAAGTAACATGTCAATAGCAAAAAATGCTTTATACGCCAAATAAATTACAATTAAGTTTGCAGAAGAAGAAAGAGAATCAACATTTCCCATATAATCGAAGCCAACCATAAATATGACTAAGGCACTCATAATAATAAAAAAATACTTTAAATAGTGAAACGATACATATTTAAATGCTAACACAATGCTGCTTTACTTGCATACTTTATACTAACTTCTTCCATAGTATTTTTAAATAAAAATTCAATACTATCTGCACTTTTTTCAATTAAGGATTTTATGTACTCTTTTTGTTCTTTAGAAAATGGGCTAAGCACATAAGAAGAAACCTCTCCTTTATGGTCTGGCTTCCCTATTCCGATACGTACCCGTATATATTCTTTACCTATTTTTGAGTCTATAGACTTAAGTCCATTATGTCCACCATGTCCACCTGCCTCTTTAAAGCGCAAACTTCCAAAAGGAAGATCTAAATCATCATGTATTACAACTACTTGTTCTAATTTATAAAAGTTTTTAACTTTTATAACACTATCACCAGAGAGATTCATAAATGTTTGTGGTTTTAATAAAAAATGATTTTGAAATTTACTACATTCACCGAGAAAAGATGAGGAGGAGACTTTTGAAGCATTGAACCTTTTTATAAGTTCATCGATAACCATAAAACCAATGTTATGGCGTGTATTTTCATACTCAGAACCAGGGTTACCTAGTCCGACTATGAGCATAATTATTTCGCTTTAATGATACTTAGCACAGATACACGGTCAGAATCCGTGAAAGTTACATTTTTAATTTTATCTAAATCACGAACAAGTCTTGAATCTCCAACGTCCATAGGAGTAACATCAACAGTGATTGCATTTGGAAGGTTTTCAATAGTAGTTTTAACACGTAAACGTGGTTTAGCTATGAAAACCATACCTTTGTTTTTAACACCTAGTGCTTCACCTGTTGTTGCTACAGGAACATAATAATGTGTTAAAACACCTGGTTGTGCTACCATTAAATCAACATGTAAAAGTTTTCCAGTTACTGCTTGAGACTCATAAGATTGAACAACTACATTCAATTCTTTACCGTCTATTTTCACTGGGAATGCGATAGTTTCTTTATTACGAACAGTACGGATATACTCATTCATCTTGAATGCAGCATTAATGTTTTCTAAACCTTTTCCGTATACGTTTGCAATTAGATAACCATCAAGGCGAAGTGCCTTAGTATCACTTTTGCCAATACTCTCTCTAACTATACCTTCTAACATATTAAATCCTTTTGTGTTTTTAAATGACTGGGATTATACCTATTTATCGTTTAAAATTTACTTTAAGTCGAAAATATCATCATCAGAAGCAACACCATGTTGAGTTGCCTCTGCTTCTTTATTGCTACCAATTTTTCCACTTGAGAGTCCACTCATTTTTAGTTGTAAGTCAGAAGCACTTGTAGCATTTATAAGTGCTTGTTCTTTAGAAATAACACCATCATTGTACAGATCAAGAATTGCTTGATCAAAACTTTGTGACTTATAGTGCTCTTTTCCAGATTCTATGGCATCACGAATCTCATAATCTCTATTTTCCATAATGAGTTTCTCTATAGTCGGGGTACGAACTAGTATTTCCATAGCTGCTCTACGACCACCATCCAAAGTAGGAATGAGTCTCTGTGAAATAACACCTTGAAGTACTCCTGCAACCGAGATTCTTACACGGTTTTGCTCATCTGTTGGAAACTGAGCAATAATACGGTTAATAGTCTCTTTTGCATCCATTGTATGAAGGGTTGAAAAAACTAAGTGTCCCGTATCTGCTGCATGCAAAGCAAGATTAACAGTTTCTTTATCTCTCATTTCTCCAACAAGTATGATATCTGGATCTTCACGAAGAGCAGCTCTTAATGCTGTACCAAAACTAAGTGTATCTTGTCCAACTGAGCGTTGATTAATTATGCAACCTCTATCCTTATGTACAAATTCAATCGGATCTTCAATCGTAATTATATGCTTTTTCTTTGTTAAGTTTATTTCATTAATTAGAGATGCCAAAGTAGTTGACTTACCGCTACCAGTGACACCTGTAACAAGAACTAAACCCCTCTCTTTTTTAGTGAAATCTTTTATCACATCAGGAAGGTGTAACTCAGCTAATGCAGGAATTTTTACGGGTATAACACGAAAAACTGCTGAAATACCATCCATCTGAAAAAATATATTTACACGAAAACGGTTGTTTTCATTAAAAGGATATACTAAATCCAGTTCTTTAAGCTCAACAAGCTCTGCAAATCTTCCTTTTAACAACTCTTTTGCAAAAGTCAATGCATCCTCTTTTGACAGTATCTCTCCGCCTAACGTGACAATATCTCCTTGAATTCTAGCTCTAATAACAGCATTAGATTTTACATGAAGGTCACTTCCTCCAACTTCAATCATTCGTTTAAGATATCCACGAACTTTCCTTAACTGCTC
This sequence comes from Sulfurimonas sp., assembly GCF_018698455.1. Lineage (GTDB taxonomy): Bacteria > Campylobacterota > Campylobacteria > Campylobacterales > Sulfurimonadaceae > Sulfurimonas. The sequence goes on from NZ_JABIOQ010000050.1 coordinate 2,839, forward strand.
AAACGTTAACTTACTTATATCTACCTCATTACTCATAAAGCCTCCAATATATCTTTAAATGCATCTTTGAATGCGAGTAAACCATCTTCTATCTGTTTATCTAGCACCTCATCAAAATTAATACCTATTGCTACTATTTTTGAAAAATGATTTTTAATCAATTCTGAGTCAATTGGTAAAGCTGGTATTGATGTTTTATGTGCATTAAAAGAGTGTATAGTCTCTACTGGTGCTGTATTCACACTGTTATATGCAAGCAGTTGTTCTATGTAGTAGTAAGCAGGTAAAGAATCATCTTTCACTCCAGTACTTGCGAAGAGGGCACGACATCCGTCTACATTCAGCTCTTGGATAGTTGCATAAATCTCTGCACTGTTATATATACCACTTAAAGCTACTTCTATACCATTTTCTAGAAGCTTTGCATCGAGTGCTCTATCTACACGACTCACAAAAATGCTAATAACACTTGCAACACTCTTTCCAAATAAAGCTATGCCTTCTTTAAAAGCCTTTGCACAATTTATTGCTTGAGATTTTTTAAAAATAAGTGTCGCGTTTACAGGAATTCCTTCTGAGGTAAGTGCTTTCATTGCCCTATATCCAGCCTCCGTAGCTGGAACTTTTATCATAACATTAGGTCTATTTATACTTTGAAAAAGTCTTTTCCCTTCCGCTATTGTTGCCTCTGAGCTATCGCATAGTGAAGGGTCTACCTCAATGCTCACATATCCATCATCGCCTTCATCAAATAGAGGTCTTAAGATATCAGCTGCTTTTGTAATGTCATATATGGCAACCGACTCATATTTTTCTTTAGCAGAAAGACCCTGTAAAGATTCAAGTTGTTTTTTATAGGCACTAGAGGTTAAAATAGCATTTTTAAAAATAGCTGGGTTTGAAGTAGCACCATTAATAATTTTTTTATCTATCAACTCTTTAAATTCATTATCAAGATAATCTCTCTCAATGAAATCTGCCCATAAAGAGAACTTTAAATCTTCTATATACATCAGCTATCCTAGATTAATTTTCTCTATTATAACGAAGTATATATAAAATTACTATGGAAGATATATTTTATCTTGTAACTCTTCATACTCGAGGTTCACATCACTATCAAGAGTTATTCCTCCACCACTTTTATAGACAAATCCATCATCTCTTTTTTCTATAAAACGTATCATTACCCCGCTATCTAACTTCTCTCCATCATACACACCAAAGACACCAGAAAAAAATCCTCTCTCGTACCCTTCTATATTTTCTATAATTTTTAAGGTACTGCGTTTTGGTGTGCCACTGATACTTCCAGCTGGAAGTAAGTCTTCTAATATATAACCAATCTTTGTATGCCAGTCATTCTCAAGTTTTCCACTTATGTGTGAACTTACCTGTAGTAGTCTCTTCTCTCCAGCTTCTATGCACTCTATGTAACGAAATTTCTCTACTCTTACATCGCTAGAGACTATTGAGAGGTCATTTCTAAGTAAATCTACAACCATTATATGCTCAGCTAATTCTTTCTCGTTCGCTAAAATTTTTTCACTTGCATTCTCAATAGCCGCGTTTATAGTCCCTTTCATTGGGAATGTATTTATTTGATTATTTTGAATCTGGATAAACTTCTCTGGAGAAAAACAAACAAACTCATCCTTATACCGTAACTTATAATGTGCATTCGCATAACGATATATTTCTTTTAGATTGAGCTTTGTTTGAACCTTCGTCTCTTGGGTGAGGTTTAAAATATAAGTCTCTCCAGATTTTATCTTCTCTATAACATCTGTAAACTTTTTTTTATAATTATTTATATCAAGGGGATTTATTTCAAACTTTTTATCATGTTGCTTATATCTATAATTCTGGTCTATACAAAACTCTATATCATTATCTTCTAACTCATCTAATAAAAAGACTTCTATTCTTTGTGCTTTAAAATCACTCACAAAAAGAAAAGGTTTTTTCTGGGCCCCCAGAGTATTTAAATCAGAAAAGTTCATACAATCTAGCTAGTGGCTATAAGCTTTTTAAGAATGGCCATTCTTATATTCACTCCATTTGTGACTTGTTCTAAAACCTTACAGCGTTTATCTTCTAAAAGTGCATCTGAAATATCAATATTTCTATGTACTGGACCTGGGTGTAGTAAAATAATATTTCTATCCCCAATAAGTTCCTCTGTAATACAAAAATCACTTGCATAATCTTTGAGTGAAGCATAGCTTTGTGATGAGTGGCGTTCAGTCTGAGTTCGAAGACTCATAATAGCATCCACCTCATCAATAATCTCTTCTAAAAAGTGAGTTGTTCTCAGGTCTGTTTTTGGTAAGAAGTGAGGTGGAGCGACAAGAATGACTTCCATACCAAAACGTGACAATAATTCTATATTTGAGTTTGCTACACGAGAGTTTTTAATGTCACCAACGATGGCAATTTTCTTTCCCTCAAGGTTTTTAAAATGCTCTTTAAGTGTATAAAGATCCAGAAGTGCTTGAGATGGATGAGCATGTGCACCATCTCCTGCATTTACTATACTTGCCTTTGTATAATTTGAAAGGATTTTAGGGACCCCAGAATTTTGATGACGTACTATGATGGCATGCGGACCCATCGCATCAAGATTCATTGCAGTATCTACAAGTGTCTCACCTTTTTTAGTTGAACTTTTTGTTACATCAAGATGTACTATCTCTGCACCCAAACGTTTCGCCGCTATCTCAAAAGACGATTTCGTACGTGTTGAGTTCTCAAAAAACAGAGTGATTATTATCTTATCTTGAAGGATTCTCTCAAAACGACCATCACTAAAAGTTTTAGCATCTACTAAAATTTCTTCTATCTCTTCTTTTGTAAAATCATCAGTACGAATTAAGTGTGCCATTTTTATCCTAATAGATTTAATTTATAGATTATACAAGACATCACAAATAGTGTCAATGTCAGAAGCAGTTTTATATACTTTTTGTTTTGTTTTTATATAGTATGGTTCACTTATAGTTGCAAACCCTTCATCTTCTTTTTTACAATTAAATGCAGTTATATACTTTACAGTATTCGTTTCTAAAGCATTTTGACTCAACCTTGTATCATTGATACAGCCAAGAGAACAATGAGTCACTAAAAGTGTCGCTGCATTTAGCTCTTTAATAAGGTCAATTAACATATATTCTTCATCTAAAGGTACATATAAACCACCTGCTCCTTCAATAATTAAAACATCACATAATTTTTCAAGATCTTCTATTGCTGTTATTATTTTATTTATATTAAGTTTTTTCGCGTTTGAAGCTACAAATGGGGCGGCAGGGAGAGAGTAAGAGATAGGAACAATATCTTGTACATTAAGGTTTTTAAATGCAGGATTCAACTTTTTAACTAAAGATAATAGCATGTCTCCATCAGGATAAACATTATCAATGACACCTGTTTCAATAGGCTTAATAACCCCAACTTTTAGACCACGAGAAGCATACTCTTTTAAAAGAAGTTTAGTAGTGTATGTTTTGCCGATATCAGTATTTGTAGCAGTTACAAAAATTCGTTTTGCCAAAGTGTCTCTTTTTTTAGAAAGTATAACGAAAGTAGTTTAAAATATATGATTATATAAAGTATGGTAAAAACTGTGGATTTTTGCTTAGTGTGCTTAAGATTTTGGAGTTTGAGTAAAGGAGGCTACAATCGTAGCTGACTGCACTCATCTTCAAAAGATTGAGTGCAATAAGTAAAAATACTAGTTTTTAGAAGTGTCTACTATTTTGCCGGCAGATATCCAAGGCATCATTTCACGAAGCTTGTTACCAGTTTGAGTGATAAGTTTAACTTTGTCATTTGTACGCTCAGCATTCATACGAGGATAACCTGCTTGACCTTCAAGGATGAAGTCTTTTGCAAATCTACCATCTTGAATTTCTGTTAAGATTTCTTTCATTGCAGCTTTAGACTCAGCATTGATAACACGCTTACCAGAAACATAGTCACCATACTCAGCAGTGTTAGAGATAGAATATCTCATATCAGCAATACCACCCTCAAACATTAAGTCAACGATTAGTTTAAGTTCGTGAAGACACTCAAAGTATGCAAGTTCAGGAGCATAACCAGCTTCAGTTAATGTTTCAAAACCAGCTTGCACTAGTGCAGTTGCACCACCACATAAAACAGCTTGCTCTCCGAAAAGGTCAGTTTCTGTTTCATCTTTGAAAGTAGTTTCGATGATAGCAGTACGACCACCACCAATTGCAGATGCATAAGAAAGAGCTAACTCTTTAGTGTTACCTGAAGGATTTTGACCAACAGCGATAAGGTCAGGAATACCACCACCACGAACAAACTCAGAGCGAACAGTATGTCCTGGAGCTTTTGGAGCAATCATAGTAACATTGATGTTAGCAGCAGGGTTAACACGACCGTAGTGAATGTTGAAACCATGGCCAAATGCGATAGTAGCACCATCTTTAAGGTTTGGAGCAATCTCTGCTTCATAAATCTCTTTTTGATTTTCATCTGGTAAAAGAATCATTACAACATCAGATTTTGCAGTAGCTTCAGCGATAGTAAGCACTTCAAAGTTTTTAGCTTCAGCTTTAGCCCATGAAGAACCACCCTTACGAAGACCAACAACAACAGTAACGCCACTATCTCTTAAGTTTTCTGCGTGTGCATGTCCTTGAGAACCAAAACCGATCATTGCAACTGTCTTGCTTTTGATAAGGTCTAAATTTGTGTCTTTGTCATAATATACATTTAATGCCATTGTATTTCCTTGAGTATGTTAAGAGTTTTTATCTTAAAAATTTTGTGGCATTATATCTAAGTTATTTTGAATCTTTTATTAGAGTAAGCTAATATTTAATTATCACTTAACTCGTTTAATATCTAGTATGTATAATAGTGAAAAATAATTTAAGACTCATAAGGTAAATTTTGTCCATACATAAACAAAAAATTTCTATAGAACATAAATACAGAGGAAATGTAGAACTTCCTGATAATCCTGAAGCAAAGGATGTTTTTTTTCGTACTAAACAAGCATACGCTAATCATGAGAAGATGAGCATAAATATTCTTTTTTCTAATTCAAAACTAGCAAAACTTAAACGCTATCAAAAAGGCTCATCTGAAAGTGAACTTGCAAACTTAGATCTTTATATAGAAATGGGAGAAGCACTTAGCTTTAATACTGATGATGCAAAAAAACTCAAGAACACTATTCAGTTTACGAATGATAGTGCACACACTAGTTTTAACATTACTAAACGTTTAAAACTTATAAATAAACAGCATAAAACAAAAACAGATAAAAATTATCTTTTTTGGGACATTGAAAACTTTTCTAGTATTAGTTCTATTTTTAATGACATTATAGATAAATACGACATTGATGATAGTCATATTTTTCTTGCAGCAAATCCAGACTCTCTTTATCTTAAACGCTCAGAATGGGAAGCGAATCTTTATGACTATGGGAAAACACTCCACTCGTTTAACTTTATTAAGTGTGACCATGGAAAAAATGTAGCGGATGATGTTTTACTTGATGAATTTATAAATGCAAAATTAACTAATGCGAATGTTTTTATACTTACATTTGATAGAGAGCTAAAAGAACGATTTAACGAAATTACACATAAGAGTAATAACCTTTATATAATGGGCAAATAAAATCTCAAGGCAAGAATTCTTCAAGATCTCTTCCACTCGACCTCATAAGTAGGAAGCTGATTATGTGCATCACACAGATATGCATAAGGGTCTAAAGAATTAGCTCGCATGTTCTTTTTTCTGTAAATACTCTGGCAATTTGCTCTACCTTCTAGAGGGTCATTAATAGATATAACTGTTATATTTTTCTCTATTTCTACAAAGTCTAAAATCTTGATTAATTTTTCTTTTTTAGAGCTAAATACTCCTAAAGATGCTTTCAGTTCTGGAAATAATGAGCTTTCAAGACTTATGACTTTAAGCCACATTTTTGATAGTGTTGATATAATTTCAGACATAAGTCGAATCCCTTTTCTGTTAAATTTTTGTCGTAAAAAATTACGGGAGCCATTGAGGGTATAACCTGTCTGAAATCAGATTTCAACTTTTTCAACTTCAACAACAATTAAACTATCAGCTTTTGTAGGAATCTGCAAGTAGCTCAGAGGTGTATAAGAATGCAAAATATGAAAAAAGCTTTTACAATGATTGAACTTGTTTTTGTTATTGTTGTCATTGGTATTTTAGCCGCTGTTATTATTCCAAACACTAGGACTAATCCTGTTGAAGAAGCAGCGATTAGCTTACTTTCCCAAGTGAGATATACACAGCACCTTGCAATGGTTGATGATAAGTATGGTGCTCCTAATTGGTTTAGAAATAGATGGCAGATAACTTTCAATGGAAATACATATTCTATAGAACATAATAATAATACTGCATTTGCACAAGACCCACAAACAAAGCAAAACATCCAGGGCATTGTACTAAATGGTTTAAGTAATATAGTACTAGATGGCGATTGTCTAAATGAAACTATTATTAGTTTTGACCATCTTGGACGACCATTGAGAGGCAATTTGGCAGGAACAGCAACTTCTTATGTTGCTGGTCAAATAGTAGATGCTAACTGTACGATTATATTAACCAATGGTACAGAGACAGCATTTATTGATATAGTTCCTGAAACTGGTTATTCAAGAATTAGATAATTATTAATTTTGATATTTCCGTTACTTCTGACACAGATGGTGAGAAGCACTTTTCTTTGATATCTAAGTACTCTTTATTTGAAAAATATAGAATAAACAAACGATTTATTTTTTTACTTCAATAAAGGAAGTATGTGTTCTCTGTATTGACTATAGAGTATTTTATCAGACACATAGAGTCCAACAAGTCTTTCAATTCTCATATAAATTTATAACTTAGTCATTAGGAATAGCATTAAATTCTTCTTCTTTAGTTTTAAACCATTTGAGCATTTCCTCTGGTTTTTGCATAAGCTCTTTTGCCTCGTTCATTACTTTAAGGTGGGCTGCATCTTCTTGTAGAAACATTTCCATACCATGTCTCTTACTCAATCCTACCATATCATTAAATGTTTCAGCTTGAAATGTTTTATCACAAGCACCGCCTAGTTGTTTACAAGTCATTGTTTTCATAAGTTTCCTTCTTTTTCATCATTGTTTTTTATTTTCATATACTATCTAATCATATATTAACACTAATACATAATCAAAATAATCTTTAGAATCTAAGATATTAGCAAGATTCGAATTGTTAAAACTCTTTATTTAAAAATTATGACGAGCAGCTGATATGAGATATACCGGCAACCTCAAAGAATTCAGTCGGCTTGAGTCTATAGTATTTTTCTTCAATGTCTTTGGACTGCTCAGAATATGGCTCATTCATCACTTCCTGCATCTCTCTAATTAGAGAATAGTTTCCTTCTGTGGCTTGCTGGTATGCAGGTACTAGGAGCCATTCTCGTAAACTATATTTTGGATTGACCAGTTTCATTTGAGCAGAGAGCTCTTCGTGAGATTTAGATGAAGTAGCGATGAGTGAGTTCAATTTTTCTAGCCACTCTGACCATCTCTTGTGAATCTCTCCATCCTGAGTCAAGTTCTTGTAAAAGCTTTTTTTGAATGAATCAATGCTTTTAGGTATCTGTGAGAGCTCACGAAAGAAGATAGTATAATCGACAGAAGTTTGAACCATCAGTATTTGGAGTTCGTTGAACAATACTGTATCAAAAGTCTCAAGTCCAAGCTTGCTAGCCCACATCATTTCCATTTGTTCTTTCATTACTTTGGAAAAGCTACTTTCAATCTTGCTCAGCTGAAGTTGAGAGTTCTCATCTGATTTCAACAATGGCTGTAACGCCATGCAAAATACATGAAAGTTTCGCTGGGCTGCTTGGGGTTGATTTAGGAAAGAGAAGTGCTTTCCCCCTCCCGTCCACGGCTGATAACTTGGGTCAAACACATCACAAAATCCAAATGGACCGTAGTCGATGGTAAAACCTCCTGCCGCACAGTTATCGCTGTTAAAGTTTCCTTGGCAGTAGCCAACACGAATCCAATTTGCCACAAGGGATGTGAGTCGACTACGGAACTCTTGTGCAAGTAACACAACTTTCTCAACAGTAGTTAAATTTTCATCAATTACATTACTGTACTCGCGGTCAATCAAGTGTAATACAATCTTCTCTAGCTCTTCCATCGCTTTAGGATGCTCATTTTTTCGAGCACGTCGAGCAAAAAGTTCGATTTGACCAACCCGTATAAATGAGGGTGCTACTCGTGTTGAAATAGCCACGGCTTCTTCTATCATTACCTCAGGATCCTTTGAATATGATCCTTCCTTATACCATGGTCGCTTGACAGTCTCAGTTTTTGAAGTGAACAAACTCAAAGATCTTGATGTTGGCACTCCAAGAGCATGCATATGCTCCTGTGCGAGAAACTCGCGGATACTTGAACGCAAGACTGCCCGTCCATCAGCACCACGGCAGTATGGTGTTCGACCACCACCTTTGAGCTGCATTTCTAATCGACGACCATTAATTATGCCCTCAAAGATGGAAATTGCACGACCATCACCGTACCCATTACCCGTTCCAAAGGGGCACTGCTGATAATACTCAGTACCGTAGATGGAAAGAGCATATCCACATGCCCAACCAAACTTGCGAATTGGCTCTGGTACATTCGAAAGATTCCCCGAGAACATGCTTATAAAGTCATCTGATTGTGCCAGACTATCTGAAAATCCCAATTCGCGAAATAAGCTAGTACTATGTACAATATACTGTGGCTTTTTAATTGGAGTTGGATTCACTGGAACATAATGCCCGGAAAAAACTTGTCTCGGAGAGTGATCGATACCGTTTGCTGTAGCCTCGGGATCACAGTCTAGAGTGTCCATTAGCGAGTAGTTTGTCAATTCTGCTAAATCGTTTAGTGTTTCTACTATCTGAGAGGTTTGTTTTACCTTCATGTATCTTCCTTTTTTAGGTGTAATCGTCAGCTATTAGGGATCGAATTGTTGAAGATTAAGAGCAACCACAACCAGTACCACAACTTTCATCATTAGACTTATCAGTAGATTCCAGCGTCCAATCATCAGTAGAGTCACAACCAACATCACAACTAACACCCGTACTACAACCAGAGACAGCAGTAGCATTTTGTGCTACTCTTATTACAAAAGTATTATCTTCAGCGATTTGTGAATGAAAAGTATGTTTACTACAGAATTCTTCATTCATAAATTCAGCGACAATATTTGCATATTGATATGCTTCTTGCTGCGTTTGAAATTTATTGTTGTTTGTATATTCACTTTTTTTAAAACATCCACATTCTTGTTCCATCTGCACTGTATACATAAAATATTTCCTTTTGATTATTATATTATGGAAGTATAGTTATTATAAACGAAATAAACATACTTTTTAAAAAGTAATTGTTGTTTATAAAAATTTCTTTACTTTAGAGTTATGAGATATGTATAGTGAATATACTGAGGGGAAGTTCTTTTGCTATTATGAGAGCATAAATATTCATGAATGATTAAAACTATATAAATAGGCAGATTAAACTGCCTATAAACTAGCATCTGAATGGTCTTTCTAAAAACTTATTCTACAACACTATCAACATCGCCGGCTTCTCTATCTTCCATTGATATTTCAGGACGTGATGGCTGGTTATTATCAGCACCATCACCTAGCTTGTATACACTACTTGCTTCATAATGTGCTCTATTGGCATCATCAAACGGAAGATCCCAGACGATACAGCCATCTGTCGGGCATGCTGCCTGACATGCAGGAGTTTCATGATCACCTATACACTCAGTACAGGTTGCAGGATCTACATAATATGTATCTTCACCTGTTGGATTATCATCATCATCAACTATTGAGCTTGTTGGACACTCGTCCAAACAAGCATCACACGAAATACACAAATCTGTAATACGAACTGACATTTTATTTCCTTTGAATTAAATTCTATTGGTATATTATCCTCATCAATTTAAAGTTTCATTAAATATTTTTACTAGTTTAGATTTCAATTCATTATTTGCTTTATCTATGATGTTTTGTCAGCAGTCCCCAAAGTATTTTATACAAATCTTTTCTTGATTAAACAACTTTTATAAATTAGATTAGATATAATAGAAAATATTCAAAGAGGATGGTTTGTAATCAAGAGTTTAAAAATTAGAAATTTATTGTATAAATATGCTAGTACAGCCCAACCTATATTTAGTGAAGTAACTTTGGATATTGAAGAGGGTTGGAGTGCTATAACCGGTGTCAATGGCTCAGGCAAAAGTGCACTTTTAAAGTTAATATCAAAAGAGTTAAAAAGTGAAAAAGGGATGATCATAGGTAATGATCTTGTCGTATATTGTGCACAGAGTACTGAAGTAGCGCCTACTGAACTTGAAGAGTTTATGTGTACTTATACTAAAGAAGCCTTTCAAATCAGAGACCTTCTAAGGGTTGAAGATAGTTGGTTAGGGGTATGGAATATATTAAGTCATGGTGAGCGAAAACGCTTACAACTAGCTGTTGCCCTTTCTATGCCAAGCGATGTATTAATGGTAGATGAACCGACCAACCATCTTGACCAAGAATCACAAGCAATTGTGATAGATGCCCTTAAAAGCTATAAGGGCATCGGTATTTTAGTAAGTCATGATAGAGTCCTACTCAATGCACTTTCACAGCAGACTATAATGATTAAATCTGGTGAAGTCTTAAAGCATAGAACAACATTTTCTTTAGCACAAGATGCATATGCACAGACTCTTTCCCATCAAAGAAAGACACTTGGAGAACAAGAACATGAATTTAAAAAACTAGGTAAAGCTATTCAAGCACAAAGGGAACAAGTTTCTCTTGCTAAAAAAAGATTCTCTAAAAAAAATGTCGGAAGATTTGATAGTGCTGAAAAAGAGAAGATAAACGGGGCTATATTAACAGGTAAAGATAAAAAGAATGGAAAGAACCTTCAGAACACAGTAACTAAACAGCGCCAACTCGGTGAAAAAATGGGAACCATTAAAAAAGAGTATGTAACAGGAATTAGCTTCGAGGGGAAAATTTCTAAACACAACTTCCGTGTAGCAGTTGAGAAATCCTGTATTCTTCTCTTTGAGACAACTGAACTTTGTTTTCCAAGGTTATCTATTAATGTCGGGGAAAAAGTCGGTATTAGTGGTGAGAATGGTGTAGGTAAGAGTAGTTTTATTCGCTATTTTATAAATAAGGTAGATTTTGCCCATGAGTACCTTTACATTCCTCAAGAAATCACTGAGGAAGAAGCAAAACAACTTTTTAAGAATGTAGACGAGATGAGCAGTGAAGACAAAGGTGAACTTTTCACCCTTATACAATGTTTAGGATCCGATGCTAAAGCCCTACTCTACAGTACTGTTCCAAGTCCAGGAGAAATTAGAAAGCTCTTAATTGCACAAGGACTTTTAAAACACCCTTCTCTCATTATTTTGGATGAACCAACGAACCATATGGATTTAGACTCAATTGAGTCTTTGGAGAGTGCCTTACAAGAGTATACTGGGGCATTAGTATTCATCACACACGATCAAACTTTTTTACAAAACCTAAGTACAAAATCTTGGGTATTTCAAAAGAATAAAGAGAAACCTTATACAGTCAATGAAATATTATAATAGTAAAACTTTGCATCATGCAATATTTCAGTCATCTATCTTTTATTTATGAAACAATACACCTAAAGGGGTATAATCATGAATCATATAAACAGTAAATACATTAAACTCAAAATTCTATGGCACTTCCTAAAAAAGAAAATGCTTCGAACTTAAGGAACATCATGGCTACCAAATCAACAATCAATAAAACTAATTTAAATATAGCCAATATGGATACGAACTACTATGCTGAGCATAGTTTAATCCTAGCACAACATCCATCTGAAAATGACTTGCGTTTAATGGTAAGAATTCTCGCATTTATTTTTAATGCAAATGAAGATTTAATCTTTTGTAAGGGAATAGCTCAAGATGATGAACCAGATCTTTGGCAAAAGAATCTCAGTGGAGATATTGAACTTTGGGTTGATTTAGGACAACCTGATGAAAAAAGAATTAAAAAAGCTTGTGGTCGTTCAGATAAGGTAATTATCTACACATATCAAGAAGGCATGGCAAATTCTTGGTTTACTCAGAATAAAAAGCTACTTAATAGACTTAAAAATTTAAGTATCGTATATTTAAAAATTGATGGTGATATTGAAGAACTCTGTGAACGTTCCATGTCACTACAGGCAAACATTAGTGATAATGAACTTAATTTGATTGCTGGTGAAAACAGTATTTTTATAGCAGAAGATATTTGGAAATAAAATAATGACTATGTCTTATTAGTCAACAAGTACTATTCCCATTGATTCAAGTAAAAACAATGCTTCATACCTACTAAATATAGCACCCTTTAAATGATTGGTTTTTATATTGATTTGGGTGTTTGTAGCATCAGTAAAATTTGCATACTCTAGTTTAGTACTCTCAAACCATGCACCTTTAAAATCACTAGTACTAAAGTCAGCTCCACTAAATGAACCTGACCTAAAATCAACATATTTAGCACTACACTTTTTCATCACTACCCTATCTATTGTTAGAGCAAAAAAATTATTGTCATTTACAATACATTCTCTAAATTCAATTGGTGTACTGCTGAGTAAACTTTTCCAGTCACACATTGTCCAGTCTATACCAATCATTTTACATGATATAAAGTGACTACCACTTACAATGCTATTTGTAAGTTTCATAAGGCTTAGATTACAGTTTAGAAAACGACAATCAATAAACCTACATGAATGAAAAAAAGTTTCACTAAAGTCACATGATATAAATGTACACTCTTCAAACTCCGCTTTTTTTATCTTTATTCCCCGAAGGTCAATTCTTTCAAATTCTTCAGCAAAACAATCAAGGTTATCTACAATTAGTTCTTTATTTTTACTCATATAATTCTCATAATAAATTTTTGTATAACTATATCTAGATTTTTATAAATAAGGAAACAAAAATTCACTTTGAGTTATGCATACTCTAGTTATAATTCTGTAAAATACTTAAAAAAATGGAAATATTATGGATGGAACTAAACGAGTAAATATAAAACATGGAATAAGTGTCGCAATAGTTTTAAAACAAGATCAAGACACAGGAAAATTAACTGATGGGATAGTAAGAGATTTACTTACAAAATCTCCATCTCATCCACACGGAATAAAAGTCCGTTTAATGAGTGGAGAGGTTGGACGAGTCAAAGAGATCTATTAAGTTTTCTATTTCTGAGAAGATTTAACAGCATTAAAAAGATCGTTAAACCCACTCTCACTAGAGTTTTCAACATCTTTAATTCTTGCAAGAGCTTCTGTATATTTAGCATCATTATTTAAACTAATTGCTTCAGTTAATCCTTTATGAATATTTGAATGATGGTTTCCAATACTACCTAAAGTACTATTACCTTTTAAAAATGTGCTCTTAGCTTCTGTAAACCATTTAGAAAATCTACAGCTATTTTCATTTTCTATTTCAGTTGTAGTTTGAAATATAAGTGCTTTGTATGCATGAATTTTCAGTCCAATATGGTCTATTTTCCCACTATTTACTTGAAGTTCGTCAGTTACATACTGCGTTTTAGACTTTATTCTTCCAGAGTTTTCTACAACACTCTCAATGCTTTCATTAAAGACATTTAATATATCATTTACCTTAGATGCTTCTTCATGAAAAGTATTGCTAATATCTATCATAGAACTTGAGTTTTGCTTGAGCGAATTGATATTGATTTCAACTTCACTTGTTGCTTTTTGTGTTCTCTCCGCTAGCTTACGGACCTCATCTGCAACAACAGCAAAACCACGTCCATGTTCACCTGCACGAGCTGCTTCAATCGCTGCGTTTAGTGCTAGTAGATTTGTTTGGTCTGATATATCTTTAATCAGGTTAATAATATCAGCAATAGACATAACACTCTCACTTAAAGAGTTAGAATCATCGCCCAAAGTATTTGTGTACTCTTGAATTTTATCTACACTTCTAGCTATCTCAGAAGTCTCTTTTTCAACATCTATCATCTTTTCTGTTGTTTGAGTATTTAACTCATTAATATCTATTAACATTGCAATTGGACTATCAACAGTTTTTTTTAAAAAATCATTTCCATTTTGGTAACTATCCAGAAGAGTATTCACAAACTCTGTTTGTTTAGTATCTACAAGTTTAATAGGCTTTCTAGCATTTTCAAGTTCGCGTTTTAAATCTTCTATATCTGATATATAGTTGCTAACCTCAACTCTATGTTTATCATTTAGTTCATCAATTACTTTCTTGTTTCCAAACATTATATATCCCCTGTTCCATTAATTATCATCATTGTATCATAAAGACTCTTTCTCTTACTTTAACGAAATTTACATAATTTTTTTCTAAAAGCTTTTAATTTCAACTTAGATTTATATTTCATTCAATATAATTGTTGTTATATCTAAAAATATAAAAGGATTTATTATGGGTACTATGTTATTAGTGATGGCCGCAGGGCTTACATTTGGTCTGATCGTTTTCTTTATTTGTGAGGAAAAATCTTTAAAAGATGCTGACTTTTCCGACATGAAAGGTCTATTTACGCAAGAGCTTCAAGCTTCCGCATGCATTGGCCAGTTCCAGACAGTACGCTACTTACTTGTCTATCTTGTATTACTTCTTATTTTCAATTTAGTAATTGCTAACCTAGTGTTTTTGCCTAACGAGTTTGCTATCCAAGAAATACTCGCATATACCTTTATACCATCTCTAGTTGGTTCTTGGATTATTTTACTTGTAAAATGGACATATCAGCCTGTTATAAAACTTGCTTCTTCATTTATGTATGGTGCCGGATTTATAGGGGCTTCTAGTATTGCCTTTGGAATTACATACTTTATACGCTAGCCCTCTTAAATGGTATTAATATTGCTATAATTATAAAAAAATTTAGCAAGGTGATATATGGCTGATATAGATGAAGAGATAATCATAATTGAAGATAGTGATGCTTTACCAGATCAACTATCTTCTGATTATGAAACATCGCAAAAAAAACCCTCTAAAAAAAATAACTTTTTACTCTCTTTTGGACTTTTATTAGTTCTTATAATTATCATAACAGTTTTAGCTCTCAATACTTCAAGTAAAACTGAAGTAATGATGGACATAAACTTTTTAAATGAAAAACTCAAGCAAAGAACAACTCCCACTATTGAACCAAGTAAACTTGAAAATATGATTGCTAAAGCAAACTACCTTTACACAAATGGCTCAAAAGATAAAGCCCTTTTTATGTATGAAAATATTGCACAATATAGTCAAGCAATTTCAGAGTACAACTTAGGTGTAGCCCAATTAAAAAATAAACAATATAAAATGGCAGTTAAAACATTCTCAAAAGCAATAAAGAATGATGAGAAGCGTTGTGTTAGTGCAATAAATGCTGCAGTATGTTCTTTACACTTAAATGATAAAGAAAGCTTTCATTATTATATTGACTTGGCCTATGCTTATCTTCCACATGAGATCAACTCACCTTTATATTCTTACTACTATACTCTCATAAACTACTACAATCAAGATTATTTTAATGCTTTAAACTCACTAAAAAACACAACATCTAATGAATACCCAGTAGTACAACAAAATATTGGTGCTACTATTAATGCCCTATTTAACAATGATTATGCAGCGATTGAGATTATGGACAAGAACCATGACCGAGTTGAGAACTTCAGCCTAGGACTTTTATATGCAAGGGTTGGTGATCTACACTTAGCTTTAGAGTATTTAGAAAAAGCAGTTACATATAATACTCAGCCAATAAAAGCGCAACTTGCCATAGGCCTTATTAATCTCAAACTAGGAAACTTAAAGACAGCATCCAAACAAATTCAAAATATAACAGATACATACCCAGATGAAGTATACCTTCACTACCCCATCAATGTGAAACTCAAAGAATCTCTTTTTGATGCAGCAAAAGCACAAAAGCTCTATAGAGATAAGCATTCAAATTCTAAGAATACAACATATAACAAAATATTCTCTTTTTCTCCCTATAAGGTCTTTAATGCAAATCAAACAATTAGTTATATACGAAAAGGAAATGCAAATATCTATATAGATAATATCCAGAATGCTCAGGAGTATCTTAAAACAAGTTCTTCTGCATCTAATGTAAATCTAGGTATTACAAGAGCTATAAAAAAAGCTCTTGCTCTTAAAATTAGGGAAGCAAATCAAGACCTTATCGCTCTCATTAAATTGCAACCAAAGCACTCAATTTTACATTATAATTTGGCACTTACTTATGCTCAACTTGGAAATAATAAAAAAGCAAATGAACACTTTTTAAGATCGTACCATTTAGATGCTAAAAATTACCTAGCCGGTATTTATGCTGTAATGACAAGTCAACTGATTAACAAAGATTCTAAAAAACTAACATCAATTCTAAATGACTCTCTATCTGATGAAATTGACAGCGAAGAAAAGAGTCTCTATACAGCCCTCTTAAATATTACACAAAATAACTATATCTCTTCTGTGGATTGGTTAGATAATAGTTACAGACAAAAACCTTTGTACTTAGTTATTAGTAGTCTTATTTCCTTAAATCTTAAAAGGTATTCTAGTGCGAAAAAATCAACAGAGCAACTTACCCTTTTACTTCCTGATGACATATTACCTCACCTAATGTATATAGATGCACACTTCTCAAATTTAACACCTAAAAAATATGCAAGAACAGTATTAGCTTATTTAAAGAAACAGAAATTTCACTTTAATGATTTGTATTATGGGCCAACTATTACACGTTTTTTATATATTCAACAAAATTTAATTATTGGAAAATTATATTATTTAAGAAAACAATTAAAGTCTGTACTAGAGTCAACAAGTCAGCCTACATATGAGATTGAGAGTGCATTAGCATTAACTTCACTATTTGATCAACAGTTTGAAGAGTCTTACTCTATTTATAATAATTTAATAGATGAGTTGAAAACTCAAGACTCTGACACACTGTTTTTAGGAGCAGTTGCTTCTACTGCGGCTGGGCACCATGAGAATGCAATTGCACTTTTAGAACTGTCTAAACTAAAGAATGGTAACTTTTATGAGAGTAGATATGCTTTAGCACTTTTATATATGGAAATTAAAAATAATGAAGGTGCAAGTATTCAGCTAGCAAAGATTAAAAAAGATGGATTTATATCAGATTATTTTGACTTTGATATTAATACAAAAGAGTTACTCTTTAATAGATTAAGAGAAATAACCAAGTAGACTTTCAGAAGCTTTTAAATCACTTCCTACACTTACATTTAATCTAAAGTTATTTGGGATATATAGTGTTGTCATTGTGTTATTTACAAATCCATACCTAGTTGTTTGGTACACTTCTTGAGATGCTTTTATATCAATAAATAGAGGGATAAAACTCTCTTTTAATCTATGGATAACCTTAACTCTATCAGCATTATTATTTACAAATGTTAGATAAATAGCCTCATTCAAATCTGAGTGAAGTGTACTTTTTGTTGCTACTTTTGTACCTTTTGTGTAATGTAATGATTCTACTTTTGCACTCATAGGTACTCTTAAAATTCCTACATCAAAGATTGTACTATCAATTTTAAGCCTATATGCAAACTCTGAGTTATCTATTTCTTCAATAGAAAGTACAACGCCATCAACTGGGGAGACAAGAGAAGATGACTCAAATACTGGAAATAAACGCTCAGGATTTCTAAATATAAAAATAAATATTCCTGTTAATAATAAAGAAATAAATGCTAGTGTATGTAAAGAAAAAATAGATAATACAATACTTATACTAATAGATATACTTATATATTTCCAACCATCTTTGTATAATATAAAAAGATTATTATTGGCCATTACTTCTCTTTTGTATCACTCATTGAAGCATCAACTTTTAATTCTTCACTTATTTCATCAATAGTTTCAACTAGTTTACTTTCCATATTATTTTCTTTTTCAAAGTCTAAAATAATGTCTCGTACATCATCGCCTGAAATATTCTCTTTTTTGTACAATAGTGCAACTATACCTTCTATTGCATCTCTATACTCTTCTAATCTATCAAGAACGGCCTTGTATCTATCATCTAATGAATTTTTAATAAATGTATCCATATCTTCAGCCATTTTTTCACTATATTCACGAGAAGCTTGTTGCCCTCCTCCTAAAAATGACTGTCTACTCTTTTCTAAAACCATTAGCCCAGCAATATCACTCATACCATATGTTTGAACCATTGACTTTATAATATCTGTTGCACGTTCGAGATCATTTCCTGCACCAGTCGATATTTCTCCTATAAAGACTTCTTCTGCTGCTCGTCCACCTAGTAATACATCTACTTCCGCCCATAATTCATGGCGTTGCATCATAAATCTATTTTCTTCTGGCTTGTTTAATGTATAACCAAGTGCTGCAAGTCCACGTGGAACTATAGATACTTTAGATACTCTTTTGGCGCCAACAGTAGTCTCAGCAAGAAGAGCATGCCCACTCTCATGATATGCTACTATCATTTTCTCTTTAACATTTATACGACGAGATTTTTTTGCAAGTCCTGCTATAGCACGTTCAACTGATTCAAAAAGGTCTTTTTGTTTTACAGTTTTTTGACTTTTTCTTCCTGCAAGAAGAGCTGCTTCATTAATAATATTTGCTAAGTCTGCACCAGCTAACCCTGCTGTTAAACGAGCTATTTCATCAATCTCAACTTCATCATCAATTTTAACACCTTGCATATGAACTTTGAGTATTTTAATACGACCCTCAAAGTCTGGTTTATCAACAAGAACCTGTCTATCAAAACGTCCAGGTCTTAGTAGTGCTTGGTCTAAAATCTCCGGTCTATTAGTAGCTGCTAATATTATAATTGGAGTATCTGTACCAAAACCATCCATTTCAGCTAAGAGTTGATTTAAAGTTTGTTCTCTCTCATCATTACCACCCATATTTGCACCAGATGCACGACTCTTACCAATAGCATCAATTTCATCTATAAAAATAATACTTGGAGCATCTTTTTTTGCTTGTTCAAACAGATCACGTACACGTGCAGCACCAACACCAACGAACATCTCTATAAAAGAAGAACCTGTAACTGAGAAGAAAGGAACTTCTGCTTCTCCCGCTACCGCTTTTGCAAGAAGAGTTTTACCTGTCCCTGGAGAACCAACAAGAAGTACTCCTTTAGGAATTTTTGCACCTATCTCTACATAACGAGCAGGATACTTTAGAAAGTCAACTATTTCTTGAACTTCTTCTTTTGCTTCTTCCACTCCAGCCACATCATCAAATTTTGTTTTTGGTTTTTCTGAATTTACCATCTTTTTAGATTGGCCCATTCCTAAAAGTCCGCCACCCATATTTTTTTGCATACGTCCAGCAAAAAACATCCAAATAGCAATAATTATAAGAAATGGAAACAACCAACCAAACATTTCAGTAAACCAGTTTGTCTCACTAAATCCTTCATACTCTATATCTGCTTTATCAAGGGCCTCAACAAGTTTTGTATCACCTTTAACAATTCTAGTTGTATATACACTCAAGCCATCAGCCGATGTTGCTTTTATATAACTTTGCCCTATTTCAACTTTAGCTACACTTCTAGAGTTAACAAGTGTTTTTAGTTCTGAGTAGCTTACTTGTTTAACCTTTGAAGCTGTTCCAAGAACTGAGCTATTTGCCCCTCTCTCACCAACCATCATCTTAAATACAATTATAATTACAACTGAAAAAATTGCAAATGTTATGAGTGGATTTTTATTAAAAAAATTATTATCGTTTTTATTATCTTTGTTTTGCATATCTTTATTATCTCTTTTTTATTATTTTTGTTTTCTCAAAATAAATGTCACCCATTCATCTTCTGCTATTTTCTCTATAATTTCACAATCTTTGTAAAAACTCAACACTTTACTTTCATACTTATCTAAAATACCAGAAAGAACTAGTATGCCATCTTCTTTAAGTGCTTTTTTTAAATTATTAGCGATAAAAGTAAGAACATCTGCCACTATATTTGCTACGACAACATCATATTTTTTATTTACTACAGAAGAGGAGCCTTCCCAAATACTCCCAAATTGCAAGTTATTTAACTTTGCATTATCTATGGAGTTTTCAACTGATATAATATCTGTATCACAGGCATCTACTTTTGCACCTAATTTCATAGCGGCAATACCTAGTATACCACTGCCACAGCCTACATCTAAAACATCGTCACCCTCTTCAACATACTTTGAAACTGCTCGAAGTGAAGAAGCTGTTGTTGGGTGGTGTCCAGTTCCAAATGCTAGTGCTGGATCTATAGCTATGTTAATAAGATTATTATGTGGTGCATCCCAAGTTGGATGAATATAAAACTGATCAATTGCTAGGGGTTTTATACTTTCCTGGTAGGATTTAACCCAGTCGTTATTCTGTAATTTACTTTGTACACATTCAAGCTCTATATCTATTTTAAGTGCTTTTTCCAAGGCTTCACAAAACTGTTCTAGTCCCCATATTATAGTGTCAAGTTCATCTTCACTTCTAATAATAAAACCGCTATCAGTTTCTTCAAAGCCTATGGGTATTGTATCTAATAAAAAGTCTGAAAAAAGAGAATTGTGAGAAGAAACTGTAACTACTAACTCGAAATAATGCGCTTGCATTACTCCTCCGAGACACCCATTACAGCACCAAGTTTTTCTTTTAAAACTTGTGGCGTGAATGGCTTAACTATATAATTATTTACCCCGGCTTTAAGAGCTGTAATAACTTCAGCCTTTCCACCCTCCGTTGTAACCATAATAATCGGCATGTCACTAAAGCGATCATCAGCACGTACTTTTTGAACAAGTTCAAGACCATTCATTTCCGGCATATTCCAGTCTGTAATCAACATATCAACATCTGGATTAGTGTTAATCTGGTCCCAACCTTCAACTCCGTCAGCACCTTCAATAATATCTTTGTATCCAAGACGAGCTAGAGTGTTTTTTATAATACGACGCATTGTAGAACTATCATCAACCACAAGTAATTTCAATTGAAATCCTTTCTAAATATAATTTGCAAATTTTTGTAACCTAATAGTACCTAAAAGTTCTTTATTTTATTATTAATCAAGTAATTTAAACATCTTTGGAAGGTCTAGTCTTTCCTCATAATATGCTTTACCAATGATAACACCATCAATTTCTTTAGTCTCTATAAGCTTTTTTATATCTTCTTCATCTTTGACACCACCACTTGCAATTGTACTTACACCACTTGCACGTGCTATATCTAATGTAAATTGAACATTTACTCCCGCTAGAGTACCATCTTGACCAACATCCGTACAAATTATAGCTTCAACACCTGCATCAGCGAACTCTTTAGCTAGGTCTGTTGCTTTCATTGTAGAAACCTCACCCCAACCCTCAACCGCAACATAACCATCAATTGCATCAATTCCAACAGCTATAGGATACTTTGCTGCCATATCTCTAACAAACTGTGGATTTTTAACAGCGATTGATCCTAAAATAATTCTATCTATTCCTATTTTTAACATCTTTACAATTGTAGTTTCATCACGAATACCACCGCCAAGTTCTAGTTTCACATTACAATTTTCTCGTATTTTTATTATCTCATCTAAATTTTTAGGCTCACCTGCGAATGCACCATTTAGATCTACTAAATGCACCCACTCCGCACCCATTTCTTCAAACTTTTTCACCAAAGACCATGGCTCATCTGAGTAAATCTTTGCACTATCCATAAGCCCTTTTGTCAGGCGTACCGCTTTTCCATCTTTTAAATCTATCGCTGGGTAAAGTGTCATATTTGTAACTATCCTTGTTTATAAATTAATAAAATTTTTGAGTATTTTAAGACCATTTTCATGGCTTTTTTCTGGATGAGGCTGAATCCCCATAATGTTATCATGTGCTACTGCCGAAGTAAACTCGTAGCCATAGTTAGTTTGTCCTATGATATCGTTCTTGTCACTGCATGTTACATGATATGTATGAACAAAGTATAAATAGTGTTCCTCATCTAAATTCACAAAAAGTGGATGCTCTTTAGTAAACATTCTATTCCATCCCATATGTGGCACTTTTAAAGGCTCATCAAACTCACTAGTATCAAATGCTTTTACATGACCTTTTATAAGTCCTAGGCCTTCATTCTCTCCAAACTCCTCTGAAGATTCAAAAAGTAGTTGCATACCAAGACAGATACCTAACATGTACTTTCCACTTGAAGCATACTCTTTTAAAGGTTCTATCATATTTCGCTCACGAAGGTGTTCCATAGCATCGCCAAAGGCACCTACACCAGGTAAAATCAGCTTCTCATAATCTTGGAACTTACTTGGATCACTTTCTACAACTGTTTCACAGCCAAGCTTTGTAAAAGCATTTTGTACACTCGCTAAATTTCCCATGTTATAGTCAACGATAGCTATCATTAAATCTCTCTATTATTTTTAGTTTTTGTAAAATGTATATAAATCGCCAAACTTACTAGGAGCATCGCTACTCCTCCGATGATATACATAGCATTAAGAAGGTGATTTGGATCGGTAATCGCAAACTTAAAGACGAGCATAAGTGCTTCTATAGATAGTGCAATAATAATCGATCCTAAAAATTTCACCATTGTTTTATGTGTTCCAGTGACTTGTTGCTCTTTTGCCTGTCCTAGCACTTCTTCTTCAATAAGTGTCTTAACTAAATCAAATATGGCCAGAGAAAGGGTTAATAAAATTGTCGCTTTAAACATTGCGTCAATCGCTATATGAGAAACACTAATTTCTTTTACAAAAAAGCTCTGTACACCATTTATAAACAGCAATAATGCAACAGCAAAAAGAGCAAAAGCAAAAACTGCATAAGAGTATTTAAAAAGTTTAGAGAAAAATGTATCACTTCTGTTAAGATGGGATACTTTTGCTACCTCGCCAAGTGGCATATCCAAACATGCAACAAATAATAAGGTTCCATTGTCATCAAAAATAGGTACAGATGCAGTAACTGTTAAATTTCTTGTTATCAGAGATGGATATGGATCCGTTATAGTACATCTCTCTTCTCTCACAGCTCTATAATAGTATGCACGATCCGCTCGTATTCTGCCTATATCTTGCTTTATCTCTTGTGTAGCCGTATAAGTTGACGAAACTTGTACACCTTTATTATCAAGAAGATAGACGCCATCACAACTCTCTAAATCGCCTTTTATCTTTAATAAACGCGGTATTATCATCTCTTGACTAAGAGAAGGGAGTCCATTTGGAATATTTTTAGAAAAAAGATAACAAAAATATGCTCTTGCCTTAGTACGACCTTCTGAAAATTTCTGTATGTCTGCTGGTAACATAAGCTTCACCTTAATTAATATATAATCAAATTATATCGTACAAATAAGGAATATAGCAACAAGATAAAATTAGCAGTTAATTTTATAAGATATAATGTCATCAATGAATAAAGATATTAAAAAAATTGCCATTGTTAGACTCTCTGCTCTTGGTGATATAGTTAACAGTGCTATAGTTTTACAGTTCATACACAAAAAATATCCTTTGTGCGAGATTGATTGGATAGTAGAAGAAGTTTTCTCACCTCTATTAGTAAATCATAAATACCTTACTAATGTTAAAACACTCAATATTAAAAAACTAAAAAAAGATAAGAGTATTAAGCTACTACGAGAAGTACTACAAGACATTTCTTCATTTGGTCCATATGATATTATTATTGATATGCAAGGACTTATAAAGTCTTCTATCGTTTCTAAACTACTGGGTAAAAACACTTATGGGTTTGATAAACATTCCATAAGAGAACCTTTAGCATCTCTTTTATATACAAAAACAATTAACATTCCATATGAAGAAAATGTTATCAAACGCAATACAACTTTAGTAGCTGGGGCTCTTTCATTTGAAATAAACGAGCAGATGATTTTAGAAAAAGAGCCTATTTTTGAGATTACAAAAACATTTGAAACACCTAATGATAAAAAGAACATCGCATTTATTGTCGGTGCATCTTGGGAATCTAAAATATATCCCAAAGAACTTCTTGTAAACATCTGTAATGATTTAAAAGAGAACTGTCATATAATTTGGGGAAATGATGTCGAAAGAGTAAATGCTGAGTGGATTTGTGCACACTCTGATTTTGCTACTATCGCACCAAAACTAGCTCTTAATGAACTTGTCTCTTTTATCTCTTCTATGGATTTACTCATAGGAAATGATACTGGACCGACACATATGGCTTGGGCTCAAAACATACCTTCTATTACCCTTCTAGGTCCAACAACTAGCCGAATGATTTGTGAAACACCACAAAATATTGGTATCAAATCCTCTTCAGTTGTAAATATTTTAAAAATTGATAAAAATGATTTTTCAATTAAAGATATCGCTTATACAGATGTTCTTAAAAAAGCCAAAAGGCTTCTATATGGGATATAAACTTTTACTCTTGCTAGAGGTTATTTTAATGGTTCTTCCAAAAAGTTTTAGAAAAGCTTTTTTTGTACTCTTGGCCAATATAGGCTACATGAGCTCAGCTAGATACCGTAAAGTTGCAAGGGATAATTTAGATTTTTTATTTGATAAGACAATGAGTGATGAAGAAAAAGAATCCATCGTAAAGTATAGTTTCAAAAATCTTCTTCTTAACTTTCTCCATGTTATGGAACTAAGGAATATGTCTTTAAAAGAGTTAGAAAAAAAAACAACAGTTACAAATAGAGAAATTGTTGACAAAATACATGCCGATGGCAGAGCTGTTATATATGTAACTAGCCATTACTCTTCTTGGGAGCTAGGTGGTGCTTCGCTTGGTGCCTTTGTAGAACCTCTTGGAGCTGTTTATAAAAGAATGAAAAATCGTGTGTATGAAGAATGGCTACTAGAAGGTCGTGCACGATTTGGAAATACTAACCTTGAAAAAAGTGGTGTAGTAAAACCTCTTATCAAACTTATCAAACAAGGTAAAGCGAGTGGGATTCTTATTGATACAAATATCAGTCCTAAAGAAGGAGTAAAAGTTCAGTTTATGGGTAAGACTATAAATCAGACCTATTCTCCAGCATATCTCGCTAGAAAATTCAATGCAGCTATAGTACCAGTGACAATACGTACTGACGATGAAGACAACTATACACTCATGATATATGATGAAATTCCTGTAGAAAAAACAGATGATGAGAAGAAAGACATTCTAAACGCGACACAACTTCAGGCAGATTGGTTATCAGACCTTATCACTAAAGAACCAAAGTTTTGGTTTTGGTTACATAGACGTTTTAAAAATGAGTATCCAGAGATATACTCATAAGAAATGTAATTTCAAAGCATTTTTACTTGTGAGGAATGCCATTTCAAAGCATTTTTACTTGTGAGGAATGCCATTTCAAAGCATTTTTAGAACTACTCTTTCTCTTTACACTCAAGAGAACGAGCTTCAAATAATTTTAAAATTGTAAGAAAAAATGCAGTAATTGCAGGTCCTAAAATCATTCCCCAGAACCCAAAAGTGGCAAGTCCCGCTAGAATTGCAAAGAATATAACAAGCTCATTCATCTTTGCATCATCATCCTCGAGTAAACATTGGTTTATCCATTTTATAATCATTGGCTTTATAAAAGTATCTGCTATTATAGAAATAACAACTATAGAATATACAGCTATGAAGATAGCATTTGTTGTTTCTCCAATGGAAAACTCATAAATCATAAATGGAAGCCACATTAAAGTACCTCCAACAACTGGAATAAGAGAAGCAAATCCATACATAATTCCAAATAAAAGACCGTTATAACCCATAAGAGAAATCACTATTCCAAATAAAAAACCCTCAAACATTGCAGTGGTAATAATAGAGTAAAAAACAACACTCATAACTGAAGAGAGTTCTTTTGCTAAGATAGTACTCTCTTCTACCGACATCTGTACTACACGTTTTAGGTAGCCAATGATTGTATCTCCATTGTATTGGGAAAAGAAGTAAAAGATGATGACTAAAAAAGCGTTTTTAACAAATCCAGCACTAAATGAACCTATAACACCAGCAATTTCTAGTGCATTTTGACTCAATGTAGTCATATTGACATCATGAAGTGCATTAGCGAAAAAAGGCTTTAAAAATTGTAAATATTCTGGAGGAGTAGCTATAAAACTTTGAATAGTTATTTCTATTTTTTTTATCATTTCTGGAGATATACTGTTTAGTTCTATGGTTAACGTGGCCAAAAAATACCCGAGTGGAGCAAAAAAGAGTACCGCTAAAAGAAAACTAGAGCTAAGTGCTGCTGTGAATCTATTTCCAAGGACACCTTCTAAGTAGTTTTGGATATTTGAAGTAGATATAGCAAGAAGTGCTGCTATTGTGATAACTAATAGAAATGGTGTATATAGTAAATACATCCAATAAAGTGAAGTGGCAAAAAGTATTGCTATTAAAAATTGTGGTTTCATTAAAAAATTGTCCCGTCTGAATTTACATAGTCTATATTTAAAACATCATAAGTAGCCCGTGTTGCACGTCTTCCCTTTGCTGTTCTCTCAAGGTAACCATTAGCTATTAAGTAAGGCTCAAGTACATCTTCAACCGTTCCTTCATCCTCACTAAGTGATGCAGCTATGGAACTTAATCCCATAGCTCGTCCTTTTGCAGCGACTAAAAGGTTAAGTAAACGTATATCCATTTCATCAAAACCATGTGAGTTTATTCCAAGTTCATTAAGTGCATACGATGTTCTTTTATGATTTATATTTTCTTCGTTAGCTACCTCGGCAAAATCTCTCACACGTCGTAACAAACGCAGAGCTATACGAGGTGTTCCACGACTGCGTTTAGAGATTTCTACAGCTGCTTCTTTTGCTATCTTTTTTTCTAGTTTATTAGATGCCTGTACAACAATTACTGCTAATTCTTCTGAAGAATAAAACTGCATTCTAAAACTCATACCAAATCTATCTCGAAGTGGATTTGAAAGCATTCCTGCACGAGTTGTAGCTCCTATAAGTGTAAAACGAGGAAGGTCTATTTTTACTGTTTGTGCGGCAGGACCACTTCCTATAATAATATCTATGCGATAGTCTTCCATAGAGGAGTAAAGTATCTCTTCAACTGCAGGACTCAGACGATGAATCTCATCTATAAAAAGTATATCACCCTCTTCTAGGTTTGTAAGAATAGCGGCTAAATCACCACTTTTTTCTATCATAGGGGCAGCTGTTACTTTTATGTTTGTATTCATCTCATTTGCAATGATAAGAGCAAGTGTAGTTTTACCAAGTCCAGGAGGACCATAAAAAAGGACATGATCAAGTGCTTCATTGCGTTTAATAGAAGCTTCTATAAAAACACCCAGATTTTTTTTAATATGTTCTTGCCCTATGTACTCACTCCAAGCATCAGGTCGAAGTGTTACTTCAGTGGTTTGTTCTTCTATATCAAAAGTTTCTATCTCAACAATTCTTTCCATTAGTAGGTGTGTTCCTCTTTTGGAAAGTCTCCATTAACAACTTCCTCTGCATAGTGAGATAAAGCACTTCTAACTAAAGTCGCACCATCCATATATTTTTTGACAAACTTCGGTGTAAATTCTTCAAAAAGTCCTAACATATCAGAGAAAACAAGAACTTGTCCGTCTACATCTTTCCCAGCCCCTATGCCTATTACAGGAATACTTACTGAAGAAGCAACTTCTTTAGCAACTTCAGCCTTTACACCTTCAATAACCATACAAAATGCTCCAGCATTTTCTATAGCTTTTGCATCTTTAATAAGACTTTCTTTCTCTTCTTCTGTCTTACCTTTAACTTTATACCCACCTTCACTACGAACGGACTGTGGTAAAAGTCCTATATGTCCACATACAGCTATAGCATTATCAGTCAAATATTTTACTATATGTGCTTTGTCTTCGCCACCCTCCACTTTTACACAATCTGCTTGAGTCTTTTGAAAAACTGCTATTGAGTTTTTTAAAGCTTCTTCTTTGTTGATATAAGTTCCAAAAGGCATATCGCAAATAATAAAACTCTCTGGAGCACCTGAGCATACTGCGTTTGTATGATAAATCATCTGTTCTAAAGTAGCACTGATAGTATCACTTTTACCTGCAAAACTCATATTTAATGAATCTCCTACTAAAATCATATCTGCACTCACCGATAATAGCTTAGCAAATAATGCATCATAGGCAGTTATCATAACTAAAGGTTTTTGACCTTTTGATTTTTTTATGGAGGATATAGTTAATTTTTTACTCATTTGAAAACTCTTTTTTAAATTAATAGATGTATTTTAACTAAATATTGCTATAATTGTAACATTATAGGAGAATTATTTCATGGGTGTAAGAAGCGATTTAGAAGCTAACTTTGAATTTGAGATTGTTGATGAATTCTTAGACCATTACTCTATGATGATAGACAGCATGGAAGTGATGATAATTGACCTTTCAGACCCATTTATGTATAAAAGAAGTATTAATGAGCTCTTTCGTGTTTTTCACAATATTAAATCAGCATCTGGATATTTAAAAATCATACCAATGCACAAACTTTCTTCATTTGTTGAAGATGAGTTAGAACTCCTTAGAGAAAAAGAAACTCCTATTACCAATGAGACTACTGACTGGTTACTTGCTGTCAGTGATACTTTTGCTAGTTGGCATAATGATCTCAGAAAAAACAATTCATTAAGTAAAATTAAATACGGTCTCCTTAAAATTCCCGACTTGGAAGCATAAAAATTTGAAAAATTTAGTAGCATATATAACTTCTGGTTTTCCAGAAAAATCATTTACAATTGACCTTGCACTCGCACTTGGAGAGAATGGTGTTGATAGCATAGAATTTGGTGTTCCTTTTTCTGATCCTGTTGCAGACGGTCCACTTATAGAAAAAGCAAATCATAAAGCACTTGAGCTTGGTTTCAAGTTTTCCGATCTTCTAGAAATATCTAAAGAAGTTGCTCCCACAGTAGATACACTATGGATGGGTTACTTTAATAGTTTCTATCAACAAGACATGCAAAAACTAATTCCTTTGGCTAAAGAGCTTGGGGTTTCTGGACTTATCATACCCGATTTACCTCATGAAGAGGCACTTCTATATAGTAATCTTTTTAAACTAAACAGTGTTTCAAATATCTCTTTCGTAGCCCCAACAGATTCAAAAGAAAGAATAAAAGAGATAGTTAGTGATGCAGAAAAGTTTATCTACATGGTTGCCTATACTGGTATAACCGGTTCTGGAGTTAGTGAAGACCTACAGCCATTTCTAAACTCTATAAAAAAGTACACACAAACACCAACATTTGTTGGTTTTGGGGTAAATGCCTTAACTGCTAAAGAAAAAGTAAGAGGTGCCGATGGAGTTATTGTTGGAAGTGCCTTTGTTGACATACTACTTAAAGACATTACTTACAACGAAAAAATATCTCAATGTACTGAACTATCAAAAATTATCAAAAATGAGATTAATAATTAAATTAATCATTAAATATTACAAATATGTAGTCAATTTACTTTTAATTTATGTTTACTCATTGTATAATTTCCCTCATAAAAGATACCAGTTACAAAGTATCAAAAAAGTACTATAAGGTAGACGATGAAGTTAGCGGAACTAGAAGAATTAGGACTTAAGAATATCGGTGAGGTACACCACAACCTTAGTTACGATGAGTTAATTAAACACGAACTTGCCAATGGTGAAGTACAGCAAACAAACAAAGGTGCGACTGCTGTAGACACTGGTATATTTACAGGTAGAAGTCCTAAGGACAAGTACTTTGTAGATCGTGATCCATCAAACAAGTACATCGCTTGGGGTGATGTAAATAAAAAAGTAAGTTCTGAAATATTTGAAGAACTACTTGTTGTTGCTCAAAAACAACTCTCCAATACTAAGCTTTATGTAACTGATGTTTTTTGTGGTTCTAGTATAGCTTCAAAAAAATCAGTGCGTTTTGTTTCTGAGATAGCTTGGCAATCACACTTCGTAAAGAATATGTTTATCCGTCCAACTGAACCAGAACTAGAAGTATTTAAATCTGACTTTGTTGTTTTAAATGCTTGTAAAGCAGTAAATGACAAATGGAAAGAGCATGGTCTTAACTCTGAAGTTTTTGTCCTTTTTGATGTTGAAAACAATATGGCTATTATTGGTGGTACTTGGTACGGTGGTGAAATGAAAAAAGGAATTTTTTCAATGATGAACTATTGGTTACCATTAGAGGGTAAACTTGCTATGCATTGTTCTGCCAATGTTGGTGAAAAAGGTGATACAGCACTTTTCTTTGGACTAAGTGGCACAGGTAAGACTACACTTTCAACTGATCCTCATCGCGCACTTATCGGTGATGATGAGCATGGTTGGGACAACCATGGTGTTTTCAACTTTGAAGGTGGATGTTACGCTAAAGTGATTAACCTTGATGGAAAAAGTGAACCGGAAATTTATAACGCTATTAGAACTGATGCTCTACTTGAAAATGTTGTTATGTATGGTGAAGGTGAAGTAGATTACGAAGATGGCTCAAAAACTGAAAATACTCGTGTCTCTTACCCAATAGAGCATATAGAAAACCACAAAACAGACCTAATGGGTGGACATCCTGAAAACATAATCTTTTTAACTGCTGATGCATTTGGTGTTTTACCTCCCGTTTCTAAACTTACAAAAGAACAAGCAATGTACTACTTTTTAAGTGGATACACTGCAAAAGTTGCAGGAACTGAACGTGGTATAACTGAACCAGTTGCAACATTCTCAGCTTGTTTTGGTGAAGCTTTCTTACCTCTACACCCAACAGTTTATGCAAAACTACTTGGTGAAAAAATAGATACTCATAAGGTGAATGTTTATCTTGTCAATACTGGCTGGACTGGTGGTGCTTATAGTGTTGGTAAACGTATGAGTATCAAAAATACACGTGCTTGTATCAATGCTATTCTAGATGGTAGTATTGAAAAAAGTGAATTTGACATAACTAAGACATTTAGACTGCAAGTTCCTAAAACACTTGGTGACATCAAACCAGAAATATTAAACCCTCGTAATGCATGGGAAGATAAAGATCTTTTTGATAAAACAAGAGATAATCTTGCAGAAATGTTTATTACTAACTATAAAAAATACCAAGATGGTAGCCATACAGACTATGCACCATTTGGACCTATCGTAGGAAGCTAGAAAAAGATTCTAACTTCACTGCATCTAGCCCCTAAACTAGAAATGGCAGGCAAGCAGCCTAGCCTTTTCTACTTTTTTATTTTGTCTTTCATCTTTTTTTTAGTCGCCTTTTCCAAATAAAACCATAACGAACCTGCAAAAACAACTAAGATTATAATTGCTATCCATGGTTTTTGTCCTAGTTCTCCCGCAATTTTTACTAAAACTTCTCCAGAGTAAAAACTACCAAAACCAACAGCTAAAGCCCATATAGCAGAACTTCCCACATTTAAGATGATAAACTTCTTAAAATCATACTTCGTTAATCCAATAGCAATTGGAATAAGAGTTTTAATACCATAAACAAACTTTTGAATTAAAATTATCCATGAGCCGTATTTTTTCATTAAAATATGTGCAAGTGCTAGTTTACGTCTATGCTTTTTAAAACTCTCCATCATCATACTCTTTTGATAACGTGCAAGATACACAAGTAGTACATCTCCTAGCATATTTGCGATAAACGCAACAGTTATGGATGTAGTCAAGTCCATCTTCCCTAAAAAAGAAAGTACCCCTGCCCCAAGTAAAGCTACAAACCCACCACCAAGTGAGTATAAAAAAAGTCCAATATATCCGTATGTTTCTAAGTTGCTAAATGTATCTTCCAATTATCTTCCTATTATAGTTGTTTTACTTTATGTATTTCATCACGAAGACGAGCTGCCTCTTCAAAATTAAGCTCTTTTGCTGCCGCTTTCATTTTTAACATCAATTCTTTTGTTATTGATTTTTTAACTGATGCTGGCATTTTATCTTTTTTCTTATGTTTAGCATAAAGATCTCCATGCTCTTCGACTTTTAGATTTTCATCTAACTTTCTTATTGTCGTTTTTGGAATAATTCCATGTTTCTTGTTGTGTGCTTCTTGAATTTCCCGTCTAGCATCCGTTTTATCTATTGCTCTTTGCATTGAACCCGTAATTCTATTCGCATACAAAATTACACGACCATTGGAGTTTCTTGCTCCACGACCAATTGTCTGAACAAGTGCCGTTTCACTTCGTAAAAAGCCTTCTTTATCAGCATCGAGTATAGCCACTAAACTAACCTCGGGCAGGTCAAGTCCCTCGCGTAAAAGATTAATTCCTATGAGAACATCAAACTCACCTAAACGCAAGGCTCGTATAATTTGGTTACGTTCTATCGTGTCTATATCTGAGTGCATATACTGTACTTTTATACCTAAGTCTGCAAGGTACTTTGTAAGTGCCTCAGCCATCTTTTTTGTAAGAACGGTTATGAGAACTCTCTCATCCTTCACTGTAATCTTTTTTATCTCATCATGAATGTCTTCTACTTGATTATCAGATGATTTTATTTCTATAGGTGGATCGAGTAAACCTGTTGGACGAATGATTTGTTTTGCTGTTACCGCTGACATCTCTAGTTCATACTCAGCAGGAGTTGCTGAAACAAAAAGGTAATGTGGTGCTTTGTTAATATACTCATCCGCTTTGAGTGGACGATTATCTAAGGCACTTGGAAGACGAAATCCATAATCAACAAGTACATCTTTTCTTGCTCTATCTCCTGCATACATTCCACGGTACTGAGGAAGTGAAACATGGGACTCATCAACTATGACAAGATACTCTTGGTTGTTCTGTGCAAAATAATCAAGAAGAGTAAAAGGAGCTTCCCCTGGTTTTTTGTTAGTCAGTAAACGCGAGTAATTTTCAACGCCCTTACACATACCCGTAGTCTGTAACATTTCTAGGTCAAACTCAACACGCTGTTTTAAACGCTGATGTTCCAGAAGTTTTCCCTCTGTTGTAAAATAGGCAAGTCTCTCATCAAGTTCTTCTTCTATGCGTTTAATGGCAACTGACATTTTCTCTTGAGAAACACTAAACTGAGAACAGGCATAAATAGTAAACTTTTTATGGTCTTCTAATTTTTTGTTATCTATAACTTCAAAAGTATAAATAGCCTCTATCTCATCGCCAAAAAACTCAATGCGAATCGCTTCTTGTTCAAAGTATGGAGGATAGATATCTAAGGTCTCTCCATTCACGCGAACATGTCCAGAGTCAAAATAACTATCGTTTCGAGAGTAACCCATCTCGACTAAACGCAGCAGAAGTTTCTTTTGGTTTATCTCATCCCCGACTTCAAGAACTTGTACCATGTTTAGGTATTCTTCTGGGTCACCTAGACCGTAGTTCGCAGATACAGACGCGATGACTATGACATCATCATAAGAGAGAAGATTAGCAGTAGAAGAGAGTCTCATACGCTCAAGTTCATCATTTATAGCACTGTCTTTTTCAATGAATAAATCTTGACGAGGTATGTAAGCCTCAGGCTGATAATAATCATAGTACGATACAAAGTACTCAACATGAGCTTTAGGAAAGAAACCACGAAACTCAGAATACAATTGAGCAGCAAGAGTTTTGTTATGAGTCATAATGATAGTAGGCATCTTTACATTCTCTATAACCTTAGCCATAGTGTACGTTTTACCGCTTCCAGTTACACCTTCAAGTGTTTGATAACGATTACCTTTTAGTATCGATTCACTTAACTCTTTAATAGCAGTTGGCTGATCACCAGCTGGTTCAAAAGGAGTAGTTGCTTTAAAATTGATTTCTTTTTTCATTGGTGGAATTATAGCTAAATTGCTGTTTTTCTATAGAAAATGAGTTGTTGTTAAGAGATGTGGCTGTGAAACGGCTACCGAGATATGTGTTGTTTTTAAAATATATATGTAAAAAAAATTTTTGCTATAATTATTATATAAGAGACAGAGAAATTATAAGGTTAAGTGACTTTTTACTACTGATATTGTTTTTAGCTCAGACTCATCAACCATTTCTACTTTTTTAGAACGACAAATATATAATATATTTGACATAATACATATCCTAGTTTTAACTTATTTTTGCTAGAATATCATAATGTTTTTGTATTTGACATTATTTATTTGGGGACGACTTGGCTTCGACTGGAGCTTGTAGTCTATGATTGCATGTCGGACTGAGCATTTCCGTTATACGGCTCAAAATTGCTTAAACGCAAACAATACAAATTACCGCCCAGCTTACGCAGTAGCATAAGTTTTACCCCCTCTTAGAGGACGGGCTGCTTCACCGATGGACTCTAGATAAGTCGGATTCGAAGTATAACCCCTATGTAGATATATATAAAGTCTGTCTCAGCTTTGTATGAACCTTGAGGCTCGTCTTGTGTAGCTTTGCATGTTGTGTGAAGCAAGATTAAACTTTAACAACTTCTCTAAGCATGTAGACGTCGTAGAAAACTAGTTTTAGGACTGCGGTTCGATCCCGCACGTCTCCACCAACACTTCATCTAAACCAATCCAAATTAACCTACAAAACCCCTAAAATACGAGATAATTAAACTTATTTTAATCTAGGCTAGTCTAAACTAATGCAATCGAATGTACCACTTAATGGTACATTATACGGTACATTGTAAAAAATAAGAAAAAAATATCACTTCAAATGTACCATTTAGGAGATAAAATGTCTAATATACAGCCCCTAGCACTCAAAAAAGCAAAAGGAAAACAGAAAGCCTATACTTTATCTGATGGTAAGGGACTATCAATACTGATTAAACCAGATAGTTCAAAACTATGGGAGTTTAGATATACAAGCCCTACTACATTAAAAAGACGCAAGTCTTCACTTGGCACATACCCTGATGTGACATTAGCTCTTGCAAGAGAAAAAGCCAAATCATACCGTGAACTTATTGCTCAAGGTATAGATCCTATTGATAATAACAAAGAAGTAAAAAAACAATTTAAAAAAGACCAACAAGGTATTTTTGAAAAAGTTGTCGATGAATGGTTTTTAAAACAAGAAAAAGAATTAGCTCCTAGTACTTATGTAAGAAAAGTAGGACAATTTGATAATGATGTAAAACCTTTCTTTGTAAATAGACTTATTTCAACTATCGAGCACCCTGAAATAGTTAAACTTCTTGAGATGAAAGCTATTAAAGCACCAGAGAGTGCAAGCAGATTATTTGGCTACCTCAACAATCTATGGCAGTATGCGGTTATGAAAGGCTATTGTGATTTTAATATCATTGCAAACTTACAAAAGAAAACTATCCTTACTCCACCAAAAGCAAAAAACTACTCAAAAATAACTGATCCAGAGATATTAAAGAAACTTGTTAAATCAATCTACTTGTATCAAGGAAACTATTCTGTCAAAAATTCATTGAAGTTCGTATTGCACTTACCTTTAAGAGCAGAAAATTTAATAACTTTAAAATGGGAACAAATCGACTTTAATAATAAACTACTTATAATACCAAGACATCTAATGAAAGCTAAGAATGAGAATATGGACGATTTCATAATGCCCCTCACTGACCAAGTTATTGAAATATTAAATGAACAGCGACTTTTTGCTAATGGTACATTTGTTTTTAAAACTACGGGTTATGCAGATGTACCAATTAATGCGACAACTCCTAATAGAGCTTTAGAGAGAATGGGATATAACAGTGAAGAAGATGGAACAAAAATAAGACTACATGGTTTTAGAGGAACATTTAGAAGCTTAATAGATACTTACTTAACAGAGCATAAGGTAGGCTATGAAGCAAGAGAACGAGCACTTGACCATTTACCTCCAAATAGAGTGGAAAGAGCTTATACACACAAAGCAAACTATTTGCAGGAGCTTGAAACACTGATGCGATGGTGGAGTAATTATTTGGAAGGACTACAAAATGACAATAGATAAAATTCACAATATACTATTAGCACTTGAGAAAGAAGAATACTTTATTGAGGATGTTTTAGAATTAAGCTATTACGATGCTGTAACACCAAAAGAGTTAAATGATTACAAAGAAGGGCATTATAGGATTCATCCATTTTGGTTTGAAGTTAAATTTGAACTTTACCAGATACTTGAAGATATACCAGACGATAACTATTTGATTGAGTTAACTCTTTTTATGCAATTAATTTTAGAAATGAGAATTGAGAAACTGACATTTATTCAAATGAAAAATAAACGAGGTATTCACTGGAAAAATAGAAAAGTACCAAAAGAGAAAATCAATAGACGAATTCATAAAAATTTAGATGGGATGAAAGGAATAGAAGAGCCTGATGAAATTACAGATACAAGTGACTACATTCGTGCATACGAATATAATGGTACTCTACCATTAGGTTATGAAACAATATGGTATGGAGAGATAAAAAAAGAATTAATTTATTATATTGATGATTTAAGAAACTCATATAATTTACCAAAAAAAGAAAAAATAATACTTGATTCTATTTCAGAAATCTACTCTAAACTTTAATATTACTTAAATTGTAAATACTTCCCCAAATTAGCTAATAAGCCAATTCCTCATAATATTCTCTCGTTGACTAACTGATACGACTTACTCTAACTGCATACAGAGTATATTAAAAAGTTGTATCTACTAAAAGCTTTTAGTAACCCGTAACTGGAGTTATTATGTGTGAAACAGTAAAACGAGAGATAGAAAAAAAATATGATGTCAGTAAAAGATATTACAGAGCTAATGAGGTGGCTATTTACTTAGGTATTGGACTCAGCACAGTATGGCTTTATGCTAAACAAGGGAAGTTGACAGCAAAAAAGTTATCTGCGAATGTGACAGTGTTTAACATTGACGAGATAGATGCACTTTTCAATAGTATTAAGGTAGCTTAGTATGAAAAATACAAAATCATCTTACACAATTACAATTCTTACTGAGCTATTAGCAGGTAAGGCTTTAGTTTCGAATGATATGCATGTCAGTAATGCTAATCAGTATTTTTGTGATATTAAAAACACAGGTATTGAGCTAGTAGAAACTTGGGACAAGAATCATACAAATAATGGTCGTCATAAAGTACGAGAACTTGAGCTTAGTATAGAAAACATTCAAAAAGCCAAGAAATACTTAAATCGTTTAATGGGCATAAAGTCCAAAAACAATGAAAAAAATTCAAGGAGTCATTGACTCAATGAATTTTAGTAGTACTCATGCAGAAGATTATTTTATTAGTAAAGATTTTATGATTGAACCTGTAAAAAACACAGGAGTATTTGAACCTTATAGATGGCTAGAAGAATTTGGAAAAAACCTTACTAGAAATATTATAGAAGCTAAAATAGTTCATACTACAAGAGGTTTAACACTACCTATAAAAAGATTTTCTACAAGTCAAAATAAACAAACTGTAGAATTTGCAGGGCTTAGGGGATACAGCGATAAATCAAACCTTATAAGTGAGCTACTAAAAGAGCTATGGATAGAGATACAAAATGAAGTGATTACAAGAGTAGATGTGGCGATAGATTTTAAAAGTAAGATACCTGCAAAAGTGATAAAAGAACTTGGAAAGAATCGAATATCTTTTAAATATTTAAATACTACTTACAGTAAGACTGCTAAAGAGAAAAAAACCAATCCTCACTTAGATATAAAAATCTATGATAAGGCACTACATGCAAATCTTGACTACACCTTAGAAAGGTTAGAGTTCTGTTTCAAAGGTGCTTACTTTAGAGGTATGTGTACAGTTAAAGAGCTTGATAAATTTTATATCAAAATGCAAAAGACTATTAAGCGGATGTGTGGGCTAGATGTAGAGATTATACCGTTTAAGATTTGTTTATAAGTTATTATGTACAAAAATCTTCAATAAACTCAACTTTATCCCTTATTAAGGGTGCTCCAAGCACTTTAAGAAAAGTCAGTTTTATAAGCTGGTTTATTAAAATACAAAGGATTCCAAGATGGAAGCGATTATAAAAAAAATAGAACTAATAATCACACTAAAAGAAATTACTGATTTAATATCAGTTGAACACAACAAGGCAATGAAACAAGTTGAAAAACTTAGTGAAGAGCCTAGTTTTGGAACGGTCGAAAAAATAGCGACCGTATATAATGATAAAAATCAAACTATCAAAACTTATTTACTATCAAAAAAGCAAGCAATAGCAATAGGTGCAAAGCTCAATAATTCTTTACTGATGAAAGTTATAGATAGACTTGAAGAACTAGAAACACACCCAAAGATTAAAGTTCCAACTTCAACTATGGAAGCATTAACAATGTTTATTGATGTAAGTAAAGAACAAGATATGAGACTTACTAGATTGGAAGAAGCTACAAGACTTGAAAATTGGCAAGAGCGAAGTCTTCAAGATGCAAAAAATAAAAAAGTGTATGAAATAGCAGATAATGATAAAGAACTTGCTAGTAAGCTTCACAGAAAGGTTTGGAGCTTATTTAAAAGACAGTTTCATTTACCTAGATACAATGAATTACCATCTTTAAAATATGATGATGGGGTCTCTTATATAAATAACTTGACTTTAGCAGATATGGTGGGATGAAGATATGACTGAAATAGAATCACAGAGACATAAAGATTGGTTACTAAAACAATTTGTAGAACTATTTGAAATTAGTTTGGGTTTAAAATCTTCACACCATATTATCAAAGGTAAGCCAGTCTTGATAAAAAAAGTAAGTCTTAGAATAGCTAGAAGCACATGGAAAAGTTTATGCTGGTATCGTAGGATAAATTATACTACTAAACTAAGTGAGACTGAACTCAAGAAAGTTCTAAAAGAGTTTAAAAATAGATATAAAGATGTACTTGCAAAAGAGATTGAATCATGAAAAATAGTTCTAAAGCAGGTCGTTTACCTATTGAAATAACTGATAAGATGATACAAAAGGCTCAAAGATTATCTGAACTTGGTCTTAATGAGAAGCAAATAAGTGAATCATTAGGTATCTCTTATAGTACTTTTCAAAGGAATAAAGAGTATTTTGAGGAGTCTCTAAAAAAAGGAAAATCTTTACTGCGAGAGAGGATAACTACCAAACTCTTAGAGAAAGTTGATGAAGGCAGTGAAACAAGCCTTATCTTCATCTCTAAAAGATTAGGTCTATTCAACACAAGTATGGGAACAACTAAAGCACCTAAAGCAATAAATGAAGCCATAGTTGAACTTGCAAATGTATATGAAGCAACAGCACTAGGGGATATAACAGAACTACAAGGGGATAAGTTCACTTCTATGCTACTTAATATAATTAAGTCTTTAGAAACGGTTGAATTAGAAGATAGAATTAATAAGTTGGAGGAGGTACAAAATGAAGGAGTTA
The DNA here is from genome assembly GCF_018698455.1 of Sulfurimonas sp. GTDB lineage: Bacteria > Campylobacterota > Campylobacteria > Campylobacterales > Sulfurimonadaceae > Sulfurimonas. Next base: position 42,380 of record NZ_JABIOQ010000050.1, read on the forward strand.
TTTAAAAGAGTAAACAAGTTAGAGGGAAAAAATAAGTTGTCTCATGAAGTACTTTTTAAATTGTATCAACCAATTTTATATAAAATAATTAGACAAGTTGGATATTTTGCTCATTATGGTAAAAATAATCCTGCCAATGAGTTAACAAAAAGAGAAGAAAAAATTTGTGATTTATATGAAGAAGTAGTTCGTGCTGACCCAGCTCTTTATGAAAATAGCATATTCAAGATAGCAGATAGAACAAAAGCAGAGAAAATAAATAATAATATTTAATATTTAATAGTATAATCAGTTTATATGAGGATGATAAATGCCAACTTATAGTTCAGATAATAGTTTACAGAATAAAGAAGAGTACCAAGAAGTATTACTAGTTAATGGATATGCTGCAGTAATCGAAGATAAACATAATCAATATAATCAAGTCGCTAGAGCTAGAAAAGAAGCACGAGGATACTTTTACTGTACTGATGATAAAAATCTTTATATGAATCATCATATGACTAATAACGGTGGTTTTGGTTATGCTCCTATTTGTCTAATTGATTACAGTAGCTATGAGAATGATTTGAAATTTAAAAGTGCAGTTCATAACGAAGACTGGAAGACTATTTATAAATATACGAAATTCCTTATTAACAATGGAGTTAATAAGGTTTGGTTCTCTTTTCAGTTTATCCCAAAAGAAGAGAACTACCTCTCCAGAGCATTTGCTATTATAAGTGCTGAAAACCCAAATATGCAAATACAATCAGAAAATGAAAATGCAACAAGTAGTTTATCAATGATAAATTATTTACAAGAGAAAAACTTAGAGTTTTATGACTCTATGGGTGAATTATCTGGACATGAAGAGAAAAGTTTTATTATTTATGATATTGACAAAAAAAGTGCCATCTCTTTAGGTAAAAAGTTTCAGCAGGAAAGTATTTTATTCAATGATAGAGAGTTTATTAGTATATTAAACTGCAACTCTCGGAAGATAGAACTAGAACTTGACCACAATAAATATTATAGTAGAAAAACCAGACTAGACAGTAAAGAAGTTGTGTCCAACTGTTAATATTTCAATTTAATTACATAAAGGAACATTATCAAAAAGTTTACAATATACACAGATACAAAATTATTTTTATTATCAATAATATCCACTTTTATCTTATTTGTTATTACAATTAATATAAATGAATGGATGTATAAATATTATTTATCAATCTTTGTAGCTGCAATAGTCCTATTATTATTTATAATAGTTGAGGATAATTTTAAATCTAAAAAAATGATAAGTGTGTTAATTTTTATACTTACCCTTCATTCTATGTTTCCTACTTTTATAAAAAGTGAAAAAATTGGTACGGAATGGATTGAAGGAGGAGGTACAAGAAGTAATCCTGTTGAATATGAAGGTTATGTGGATGTATATAAATTGCATTTTACATCCTTCAGTGTGGGAAATATTAATTATAGAATGACCATATTTAATTTTTTTATATTAATTGCTTTACTTGGACTACACTATAAAATTATTATTATAATGAAAAGAGAAGAATAGGCTTGAAGTAGATGATTGGATTCAAAAAGACAAGGAAAGGGTATGATATTTCCCTTATTATCAATAACCTTATCTCTACAGACAAAATTATAATCCTTTTTAGATAAAATAAACATAATAATAACACAGGAACTAAACAACTATGGAACATTGCAAATACTCTTAGAGGTAAGATGGATACTGATGAGTTTCGTGATTATATACTTGGATTTATCTTTTACAAGTACCTCTCTGAAAAGATAGAAGATTATGCGAATGATTTACTTGTTGAAGATAAGGTTGTTTATAACTCCATAGATGAAAATAGTGACGATAGTAAAGAGATGCTTGATGCTATCAAAGAAGATACTATTGAGTCACTTGGTTACTTCCTTAAACCCTCAGAGCTTTTTTCTGCGGTTGCAGTGAGAGGTAATGGCGATACAGACAACTTTATACTAGAAGACCTTACAGAAGATGATTTTGAACATCTTTTTGAAGACCTTGATTTAACATCTACAAAGCTTGGTAAAACTGAAGAGGCTAAAAAACACTCTTATATCAAAAGTGTTATCTCACCTAGATAAGATTGACTTTGAGCTTAAAAACCACGACAGAGATGTTTTAGGTGATGCTTATGAGTATCTCATCGCTCAGTTTGCTAGTGGTGCAGGTAAAAAAGCAGGTGAGTTTTATACTCCTCAGCAAGTATCAAAAATCTTAGCAAAAATAGTCACTAACAAAAAATCAAAACTAAAATCAGTTTACGACCCTACATGTGGAAGTGGTTCACTGCTTCTTCGTGTCTCTAAAGAGGTTCAAGATGTAAGTAACTTCTACGGCCAAGAGCTTATCAAGAAGTTTATCAATGAGAATATGATGAATATCAGTGACTCAGACAATATTGAAAATGAGTTTGAGAAGTTTTGGGAAGATGAGAAACAAATAGCATACGATAAGCTATGTACTGAAGAGAATCTTGATTGTGCAAAAGTTAGACAGGTTGTTGATACTTATGTGTATGAAGAGAGAAAGCCTCTTAAAGATGATATTGCAGGTACACTGCTTGTAAAGCCTAAGTTACTTGAAAGAAAAAAGATAGTTCCTAGAGTGTTGGATAAGATTGTTCAGTTTGTTGATAAGTTTTATGATTTGTAAATTATAGTTTTATTGACTATAATATTCCCCATATAAGAATCGAACTCTAGTCTCAAACTTCCTATGCTCTCGCAAAATGGTACATTTAAAGGTACATTCTGAAAACAGGAATACATGCAAAGTACTTAAAATAGGCTTAAGAATTAACAAAGTAAGTAGAGCACGTCTCCACCAACTATAAATCAAATATACTCAATTAAAATACTTTAAAAATAATACTGAAAAATGAGATACTAGATAAATCAAGTATCAACTACCCTGACACAGGGGGACATAAGCTAGAACAAAAGGTTAATGTAAGAAATGGCGAACTTCTGAGAAGTAAAGACTCATACCAAATTCGTTTGCAGCATCAATAATTTCTCCATCACGGATACTTCCACCAGGTTCTATAACATTCTTAATTCCAGCACCTGCTGCTGCATCTATAGAATCACGGAAAGGGAAAAAAGCTTCTGATGCAAGAGCAGCACCAGTTACATCAAGACCCATGTCTTTGGCTTTTTTGAGTGCACACTGAGCCGCATCTACACGAGAAGTCATACCCATACCAACAGCTACCATTGCAGAGTTTTTAACATACACAACACAGTTGGACTTAGTTAAAGATGCAACTTTGTAAGCTATCTCTAAATCTTTCATCTCTTGCTCTGTCGCTGCATTTTTAGAAACTAGCTTCGCGTTTTTTACTTCGTCTTTACCAACAACATCAGCATCTTGGAAAACAAATCCACCATTAACATGTTTGAAATCTTTTTTATCGTTTGCAAGAGTGAGTTTATCACTTCCCATTTCAAAAAGTTTGATACGTTTTTTTTGTGCGAAAATTTCTTGTGCTTCTTCAGTTATACGACCAGCGATAACTACTTCTAAGAAAATTTCATTCATTTTCTCAGCTAACTCTGCGTTTACTGTACCATTGACTGCAACAACACCACCAAATGCAGACACAGGGTCACATTTAAGTGCTTCAGTATAAGCTTCTAAAAGAGTGTCTTTAATAGCGAATCCACAAGGGTTACCATGCTTAGAAATACATACAGCATTGTCATCACCAAAACCACGTGCTATTTTCACGGCACCATTAAGGTCATTTAAGTTGTTAAAACTTGCTTCACCTTTTAGTGTTGTGAAGTTTTGTGAAAAGTGATTGTCAAACTCATAAAGAGCACCTTTTTGATGAGGGTTTTCACCATAGCGAGTATTCATTACTTTATTTCCAACTACAAACTGCTTCTCACCAAAACCATTGTTAAAACGCTCATTCATATAGTTTGCAATCATAGAGTCATAAGCTGCTGTATGCTCATAAGCTTTTATCATATAACCACGACGAAAGTCTTTTGTATTTTTTTCATTTTCAATTGCATCGATAACTTCAGAGTAATCTTCTACATTTGTAACGATAATAACAGCATCAAAATTTTTAGCTGCAGAACGAACCATAGCTGGTCCACCGATATCAATATTCTCGATGATATCATCAAAATCATCAGTTCTCTCAATAGTTTCTTTAAATGGGTAAAGGTTTACACATACAAGGTCAATAGACTCAACACCAAGCTCTTTGGCTTGGTCAAGGTGAGACTGCTTATCACGGCGGTGAAGGATTCCACCATGAACATAAGGATTAAGAGTTTTTACACGTCCTTCAAAGCACTCAGGAAACTTAGTAACTTCATCAATCTCTATAGCTTTTATACCAGCTTCAACTAACTTTTTATATGTTCCACCAGTTGAAACTATCTCATAACCATTTTTTACTAATGATGTACAAAACTCAACTACACCCGCTTTGTCGCTTACACTTACTAATGCTCTTTTAGACATAAACTCTCCTTTTTTTAGAGTAAGAATTTAAAAAAATCTTACTGTTTAAATAATTATGAAATTTTATCTAATTATAGTTTAGATAATGGTAAACTATATAAATTAACATTTTGGATTACATATGAATAATATTGCAATTTTATGTTCTGGTGGCGATGTTTCAGGTATGAACCCCGCACTGAAGCATTTTGTAGAATACTCGATTGAAAATAATTTAACTCCATATTTTGTCTTTGATGGTTATGAAGGCCTCATAGACAACCAAATCACTAAGGCAACTTATAAAGATATTTCTGGGATTATCGCTCGTGGTGGTACAAAGATTGGCTCTGCAAGAAGCTCGCGTTTTATGGAAAAAAAGTTTCGCAGTTTAGCTAAACAAAATCTCGATAAACTTGAGATAAAAAAACTCATAGTTCTTGGTGGTGATGGTTCTTTTAGAGGTTTAGATATCTTTTACAAAGAGCATGGCATTTCTTTTTGTGGTATTCCATCAACCATAGATAACGATATAAATATGACTGAATACTGCTTAGGGGTGGATACAGCACTCAACATCATAAAAAATGCCATCGATTCAATCCGTGATACTGCCTCATCGTTTAAAAGAGCATTTGTAATAGAAACTATGGGTAGAAAATGTGGTTATCTAGCACAAATATCTCACATTACCTCTGGTTCAGAACTTTGCTTAATTCCAGAAATAAAACATGATTTAAAAAACTATGAAGATAAATTTAGAAAAGAATTAGAAAATGGAAGACGCTATTTTATAGCTATAGTTGCTGAGGGAATAAATGAAGACTCTTCTGAGATAGCCCAATGGTTCCAAAAGAGTATTGGGATAGAAGCAAGAGTAACTATACTCGGTCATACACAACGAGGTGGTAACCCTTCTGTTTATGATAGATTAATGGCTTACAAGTTTATCAATTATGCGATAGATGCCTTAGTCGAAGGGAAAGAAGAATCTATTGTCTGTTATTCTCAAGGTGGTTTTGTATATAAAAGTATAGAAGAAGTTGTCTCACATAAAAAGATTTTGGAACTACTTATATAAGAAAATGGCATACTCTTTGCTAAAAGGCTTATGACTCTAAGATATAAGATGAAAGCAAGAGAAATCACAATAGACAATGACAATTTGGATTTGAACTACGATAGCACTTTGACCATTGACTTAGTTAAAGATTATGTTACTCTGGACTTAGAAGTTCCAAGTAGCTGTATTAAATCACTCAAACTACATGTCCATTATGTAGATATACAACTTAACTCTCAGGAAAATTATTTTAACGACGATTTGTATGTAAACCTACAGAGAGTATCTTAGATATCTCTCTCTATTACACGCTTAAAGGTATTGAAGTAGTTATCATTTAACACTTCCATGCTCATCTCTATATCATTAACTTTAATAGAGTCTCCACCAACAGTTCCAATTTTTTCAACTGCCATTGACTCGTCTAACATAGCTTCAAACGTAGCACAGTTTTCAGGTTTTATTTCAATGATAGCACGACTTTGAGACTCAGCGAAAATATCTCTCTCATCACTTACAGTAATTTCAACATCACATCCAAGTCCAGAAGTCGCAACCATTTTAGCAAGTGCTATAGCAACACCACCAGAACTTGCATCTTTAGCACACTCAAGTAAATTTTTCTTGTTACCTTCGATTACTAATTCCCAAAGAGCAAGTTCACTTTTGTAGTTTATAACTGGCATAGTACCAGCAACAGTTCCACAAATTTCTTTCATGTATAAAGAACCACCGAACTCAGACATTGACTCACCAACTAAGTAAAGTGCATTACCTTCTGATTGAAATGATGACATTAAAACATTGTTTTGGTCATCATTCACACCAACAGTAGCGATAGATGGCGTTGGAAAAACAGAAATGCCATTTGTTTCATTATAAAGTGAAACATTTCCACCGATAACTGGAGTAGTTAGTTCAGCACAAGCCTCTTTAATTCCGAGACAACCCTCTGCAAACTGCCACATAACTTCTGGATTTTCAGGATTACCATAGTTAAGACAATCTGTAATAGCTAGTGGACGAGCACCACTCATAGCTACATTTCTACCTGATTCTATAACTGCTGTTGCTGCACCATTTTTAGGGTCAACATAACAGTAACGAACATTACAATCAGCAGACATTGCGAGTGCTTTTCCATTCTCCTTTACACGGATAACAGAAGCGTCAAGCATTCCACCTTTTTTGATTGTGTTAGTTTGTACCATTGAGTCATACTGTGTATAAATCCATGACTTATCTACAACTTCCATGGACTTTGTAAGTGTCTCAAACGCAGACTGGTTAGAAACTTTGTCAAAATCATCAATAGTTACAGAAGCTAAATCTGCTAAATAAGCTGGTTTACTCATAGGACGATTAAGTTCAGGAGCTTCTTCACTTACCGGGTCAACAGGAACCTCTCCACATTTCTCACCATGCCAGAAAAGTTCCATATTACCAGTAGCAGTTACTTCACCAATTACAGCAGCATCTAAATCCCATTTTTCAAATATGTCAATAATAGCTTGTTCTGAACCTTTTTTAGCACACAGAAGCATACGTTCTTGAGACTCTGAAAGCATAAAGTCGTAAGGAGTCATATTTTCTTCACGAGCAGGAACTTTGTCAAGGTGCATAGTCATACCTGATCCAGTACGTCCAGCCATCTCAAAAGATGAAGATGTAAGACCTGCGGCACCCATATCTTGGATACCTACAACATGGTCAGTTTTAAAAAGTTCCATACAAGCTTCCAGTAGAAGTTTTTCAGTAAATGGATCACCCACTTGAACTGTAGGACGAAGTGATTTTGATTCTTCAGTAAAGCTATCAGAAGACATTACTGCTCCGCCAAGACCATCACGACCTGTTTTTGCACCAACATACATTACAGGATTTCCGATACCTTCTGCACGACCTAAAAAGATCTCATCAGATTTTGCAATACCAAGGTTAAAAGCATTTACTAAAATATTACCATTATAACAATCATCAAAACTCACTTCACCACCAATAGTTGGAACACCCATACAGTTACCATAACCACCGATACCCTCAGTTACACCACGAACTAAATAACGTTGGTGTGCAGAGACTTTGTCATCATTCATAACATTACCAAAACGCAGTGAATTTAAAGAAGCTACAGGACGAGCACCCATAGTAAATACATCACGCATAATTCCACCAACACCTGTTGCAGCACCTTGATAAGGCTCGATGAAAGATGGATGATTGTGTGATTCCATTTTAAATACAGCTGCATAACCATCACCAATGTCAATAACACCAGCGTTTTCACCTGGACCTTGAATAACCCAAGGAGCCTTAGTAGGAAAACCTTTTAAATGCACTTTTGATGATTTATAAGAGCAATGTTCACTCCACATAGCTGAAAAAACACCAAGCTCCACTAAGTTTGGCTCGCGTTTAAGTATCTCTTTTATATGTGTGTAATCATCTAGTGAAAGTTTATGATTTGATAATTGTTCATCAATATTTTCTAATTGTTGGCTCACAGGTAAGTCCTATAAAATTGGTTTTAAAAAATGGATTATATCTCTTATAGTGTTAATAAGTAATTAAAAAAAATTCAATTGTATCTAAAAGTCGAGTATTCATATTTAGTACTTTTATCAAAAGCTAAACTCATATTTTCAAGAAATTGCTTTTTCCAGTTCTTGAGATTATTTGGAATAATCTCATATGCACTTGTAATTTCATTTATCGTCTTTTCACCCTCTAAAACTTCAAGCACTAATTTTGCCTTGAAGTCTGCACTGTATGTCTTTCGTGTTCTACTCATTTTCAATCCCTATATCTTCATCTTTTTATTCTAACATCTTGGAATTAAAAAATAAGATTTACTGGTTTAGTTTTAGGGGTTCATTATACTTTGGGGTGGCCCCCTATATTTTATCGCTGAGTAAGTATAGGGCTTTTAAAGGTGTACTTTAATAAAATAGCATAAAAGATAATAGTGTTGAAATAGACAGATACCTCGCAAACTTACAAAAAAAGATTGCATAGTGTACATGCTCTATTAGACCGAGTAATAAAACATACAAAATCAATGAACTGCTCAAGAGGAATATAGATGAACATTAGTTTTTCACATTTAGATATATACAAAGAATCCCAAATTGTCCCCTATTTAGAGGGTGAGTCTGGGATAGGTAAGACATCGATTATAGAACAGTATGCTGCGGCAAAAGAAATGGATTGTATCATTATGGGAGTGGCTTCTTTAGATCATATAGAGTTTTACGGTAGGACAGTTTCAACAGATATTGTAGCAGGCTTTAATGATCAAAAATTTACTGTATTTAAGAAGTCTATACCTAACTGGGTATCAACAATACTTCAAAATGATAAAAACAATAAAGAAACACTTCTTTTTATAGATGAGCTCAACCGTGCGGAGCCACAAAATCTTCAAAGTTTAATGAACCTAATACTTAAAAAAGAGTTTGGATCTGATAGCATTAAATTACCAGAGTCTTTGTTTATTGTCTGTGCTGGCAATCCCACAGATGACGGTAATTACCTTGTTGAGTCACTTGATAAGGCTATGCTAAGTCGAATGGCCATAGTAAAGGTTAAAGCTACGCTTGAGTCATGGAAAAAGAGTTATGCTCTAATGCACGATAAGAAAAACAATAGACAAAGGGTTCACCCCTTAATCATTAGCTACCTTGATAATAATCGTTCTGACTTTTTACTTCAAAGCAATGATGATGATATGAGTGATCCAGGAATGGATCCAAGAAGATGGGATATGATTTCTAGACTACTGTATTCTTATGAAATAAATACTACAAGTGATAATAACTTACTAAGCCTTTTATCTACCGTATCTAGTAAAGAAGTTACACCTAAACTAGTTAACTATCTCAAGAGTTCTAAAGTTCTGGTTTTCAGCAAAATTCAAAAGCAACTTGCAGATTTTTTACACTTGCATAAAGAAAAAGACTTCCAGGCATATTTAGTAGATGAAAAGAATGATACTTCTCATTATGATGAACTTATAGAGTCAATACAATCCCAATTGGATCGTTCTCAACCTGTAACTCAGATGAATATTCTTAGCTCTTGCTTCTACGCGGTAGAAGCTATGAGTGTAAGCGATGATATATTTGCAATTATGCTTAATGTAAGTTCTGAAGAACACATTATGTCAATAAAAATTGGTATTGGTGAGGCTCAAACTTATATAGATAAGGTAGATGAAAAATACAGCTTAGGTGTCAATGAAAAAGTATCTAATGGTTTGGTGAAGCATATAAATAAAACAAATCCCTATGTAGCAGACCTCCTTCGAGGGCAATAATATGACACCATCTTACCTTCATGAAAATCTCATTCAAGCATGTGAAAATACCAATATAGACGAGGTCAAACGGTGGCTAGCTCTTGGTGCTGACGTAAACTTAAATATACACCTTCCTAAGAATGCCTTAGATACAGCCGTACAAACAGGTAATCATCAAATTATTAATCTACTCTTAGAGTCTGATGCTACAATAAAAGAGTATGTGCTTCAAAAAGCCATAGAAAAAGACAAAAAATATCTACATCTTTTAATTCCAAACTTTGAAGTGTGCAAGGATAAAAAACTTCTTACAGGGATGCTTCTAGCCGCAATTAATATAGGTGATTTAGGCCTCGCAAAACAAGCAATTGAGCAAGGTGTAAAACCATCTTCATTGTTTTTATATGCTATTTTAAAAATTGCTAGTGTAGAAGTATTACAATTGTTAATTGAAAATGGTTTTAATATACATGCGGATACAAACAAAATTTTAACCCAATGGATGGGTTCATCTGCAATAAACTCGCATGAAGAGAAAAGGAATAAAAGACATGATCTATTACAATTTATCATTGATTATTATCTAGAAAGACCCAACTCTATAGAAGGCTTTAAATCTTGGAATCAATCTGACAAATCACGTTTGTTTAGAATGGGATTAGACACTAATAATTTGAACATGATGAAATTTTCGGTTTTGACAGGGGTAAACAAGAATGAATCGCTTAATTCTGTGCTCAGTCGATATTACTCAAAAACACAAGACAATAAAGATGTAAACGTTAACGAGGAGATAACCCAATATATTTTAAACTCAAATATAATATTTAATAAGGTGATTATTGCAAACGCAGTATGTTTTAACTATACTAAAGTTTTAAATGCTCTAAGCCATATGGATGACTTAGAATATGCTTATGAAATAGCCTATAGCTATGACAATGACTCCTTGCAAAAGTATTTTATTAACAAAGGTGTTTCTATACAAGCACAACACTTTACTAAAATGAAAGTTGCTGCCACCAAAGGCAATCTTAAAGACTTACGACAAGCCGTTAATAATGGTGCTAATCTAGATGTATTGGGTACTGATGTTATTGTTGAAATCATAAATGGAAATCACGTAGAAATACTAAAATATCTTCATGCCTCAGGTACAGAGTTTAACGGGTCGTATAATGCCCACCTAAATAAGGCAATGATTGCTCACAATGCGTATGAAAGCATAAGCTATCTCATAGAATTAGGTCTTGATATAACCAGTATAGGAAATATACCACGAGATTACAAAAGAGATTACCCCTCCTTTTTTGATATGTGGGAAAAAAAATTTAGAAATATCTTTAATTACACTATTTATTTAGCAAAAGAAGTTTACCCAAGGCGAGAAGGCAAAAAAAAAGAAGATGTCTTAGCAAAAATTGCAGAGTTTTCAACACTGCCTTATGTTATAAAAATGTCTGAGGCTGCATCACTTGAACAGTAATCAAGACTACCTCTACTGTATGAAAACCATTGAGTCTATCATTGCAAATCCTGATAGTAGTTGGAAAACAGTATTTAAAGAGATGATTATTTCTATGATAGCTTCTAATACAAATGAGTTGCTTTGGTATGCAAATTTTTTAAGCAGGTGTGAATATGAATTTCACTTTGATGAATCATTTGTTTCATCTGTTTATTTTAATGGGAAAAATTTTGTTATTGTAGTAAATCCAGTGATACTTGGAGTCATTCATAAAGACCAAATTATTGCCATACTTAAACATAGTGCGGGACATATAATTAACCATCATTTTACTCGAGGAAACTACGACAGCAGCATAAATAAAGAAGCGATTGAAACAGCAAAAGATATAGTAATTAATGGATGTAGAGAGGTTCCTTATATTAAAGACTTACCTAGCACTGGTAGCTATAAAGATTCGCCTATTGCAGCACTTTTTTATCAGTCCCTTTTTCAAAAGTACCGAATTGAAACTTATGAGGTTGGTAGAGAGTTTGAATATTATGTAGAGCTAATACAAGAAGTTTTAAAAGAAGGTTCTTACACAGAAGCACAAGACAATAATGAATCATCTGACAATGACTTAGATAATAGCTCTGATGATGAGATAGATATACCATCAGATACTTCACAGGACAAAGATGAAAACAGTAAGCCCTCAAGCAATGATGAAGAAAATGGTATACAAGACACAGATGAAAAGAGTGGATCATCTGAAAGAAATGATGAGATAAGTACAGAGTCAAAATCTTTATCTGATAAAACCTTAGAAGCCTTAAAAAATGGTGAGTGTAAGATGGATAACCATGAGTATGGCGAACAGCTGCAAGTTGCTGTGGAACTTAATGATAATGCATTAAACTCTTTCATGGATAGCACATTAAATGAGATGATACATGATTCAACAGACTTTGCAAGAGGTTTTACACCTGGTCTTGCAACTGGGGCACTAAGTAAAATCCAAAAAAGGAACTCACACAAAGATTGGAAAAAGATACTTAACAAAAAGATGCGAAACTCCTTCAATAATTCTATACGGTACAGAGAACCAAATAAGTCGAGACAACATCCCATTTTCCAAGATGATTTAGACTTGTATGGATACAGCCACACAAGGAAACCTAAACTAGCCGTTGTACTTGATGTGTCAGGTTCTGTTGATGACAAACTTCTTAGCTTTTTGATGTCTGAAGTCCAAGCCATCCAGAGAAGATATTCTATTAAGAGTGTTACCCTAGTGCAAGTTGATGCTGAGATAAAAGATATACAAAAATTTGGAATTCGAGACAAGTTCATAAAGAGAGAAGGTAGTGGTGGAACCATAATGGAACCAGGCTTTATGGCCTTATTAGAACAATCAAGTCGTGATATACCTGATATGATAATATGTGCTACAGATGGAGATATAGAAAAAAGTTTTGAACACGTTAAAATCCCAAATAAAGTACAGGTAATTTGGCTTATTGAGGAAAAAGGCAGATTATTGTTTGATGTAAGTAAATATCCAAAACAGCAGATGCATGTTATTAAGTTTTCGAATCTCTGAGGATCCACCACTTCAAACACCTAAATCACATACTTTCAAGCTTTAAGTTAACATTTTGTACGCTATCTGTACGCTCATCATCTAAAAATACAGCTCTTTTCTTATTCTCATCTGGAATAAATTTAGCATAAAACTTCAATGTTGTCGCTAATTCAGAATGTCCAAGCATTACCTTACTAACCCAAGCCAATTCCTCACCTTTTTGAAGCATGATACTAGCGAATGTATGTCTAGTCTGATACAGTACTCGATGATCATACCCAGTTCGTATTAATAGGTTTTTCCAGTGATACTTTCGAAATGTATCATATTTAGAATATTTACTACCATTTTGAGCTAAAAATATAAAACCTCTTTTAAGACCTGTACCTTTAAACTGTTCTTGTAAAGTAAAGCTTTAGTTCCAAACTCATGGCCTTTGTGGTCTTTACCTTTATTGATAGCATAAGCATCTAGCTCATGTAAAGAATAAATTTTATTTGGAGTGTTTCTCTCTTTTAGAATTTACACCTAAATCGATACCTATTTGTGAAATTGGTTTATCTCTATTTAGTGCTAATTGAACTGTTGAATCTCTAAATTCTTGTGGATTTTTTTATTTTCTATCTTAAGCTCACCTATTTGTGTTTTTAGCTCAGAATAGCTTTGTATTCTTTGTGTGAACAAGTGTAGCCGTATCAGATTAAGATTCGTTTTATTTTTCATCGGATTTACCTATATATGCAAGGAACTGGGAAATCTTTTAGATTATAATTTATAATTGACATTTTTTTTGTTTTAAAATTTTAATTTATTCGTTTAACAATAGTGTGGATAACAAATTGAGTAGTTCTAAAAGGTGTTTAATATTACTAGCTGATACGAAGACATAAGTGTAATTAAAAGTGTTGTAACAGAATCTATAAATAAAATATTTTTATTGGTTGCGGAAGCAGGATTTGAACCTGCGACCTTCGGGTTATGAGCCCGACGAGCTACCGAACTGCTCTATTCCGCGACATTTTGTAAGATTAATCAAGTTTTTCAAAATGAAGTAATAATTTAGTAATTTCTAACATGGTGCGCCCGACACGATTCGAACGTGTGACCGCTGGTACCGCAAACCAGTGCTCTATCCAGCTGAGCTACGAGCGCACACCATCTCTGTATTTGAGAGGTTGAAATTATATCCGACTAATCTTAAACTGCTATAAAAGGTGTACTAATTATCTAAAGTATTTGAAATTTCTTGAATTTTCTTCTCTTGTGAATAAAGTTCATGATTTTTTTTCACATAAGCTTGAAGTAATGTTTTTATATCGTTGTTACCTTCGATGTTGAAATCCTTTAACATATTTTTTTCTAAAAATATGGCAAAGTCATTTTCAATGTCAACATCAAACCTTATGCCTCCAATATATAAACCTATTTTTTTACTCATGTGTTTTTAGCCTAAAATACTTTCTATTTTACTAACTATATCTTCTATTTCTATATCTTTTAGTATATTCATTTCCGTTAGTTTTTCTAACTCTTGGTTTTTTATTTCACTTTCACCTTTTAAAGTTATTAATTCATTTCTCATTACTTCATTTTCGGCTTTCATATGATTAAACTGCTGTAGCATTTGTAACACTTTCTCATTAAGAGCCTCTAAAATTGTTTGATTTTCCATAAATTTTCCTGATCTTTTTTACTTACACAATAATATCATAATTATCCATACAGGATACTATTATCTCTACTTAGATATAATAAAGAAATATAATTAAACTAAGGTCTGTATAAATGAATAATTTTGAAGAATATTGTACGAAGTTTGTACAATCTGTAGGAAATAAAGAGGGGTCAGTCTCACCGGAACTAACTTCATCTGCATCTTTTGGCTATGGAGATGCACAAACTGCAGAAGGTATTTTTGATGGGAGTGTAAAAAAACCACTTTATTCAAGAATGGGTAATCCAACTACTGCAAAACTAGAAGCCATTCTAGCCCAAATGGATGGAGGGATTGCTGCTGTAGCTACAAGTTCAGGTATGGGAGCCACAACTTTAGCAACAATGTCTCTACTTAGTAGTGGTGATGAAATCATTAGTATTGGTGGTCTTTTTGGTGGTACATATGCCCTGTTTGATGAGACATTGACTCGGTTTGGCATTAACACACGATTTTTTGATGTTGATGAATTAGAAAACATCAAAAATGCAATCAATCAAAACACGAAAATAATCTTTTTGGAAAGTGTTGGAAATCCAAATATGAGACTTCCAGACATCAAAAAAATAGCAGAAATTGCAAATACGGCTGGTGTTGTACTTATAGTAGACAACACAATTACACCATTAAGTATATCACCTTTAAAACTTGGTGCAGATATAGTTGTTTACTCAACAACAAAAATAATATCTGGAAATTCATCGGCTCTTGGTGGATGTGCCGTGTTTAGAGCAATTAACGACGGAGAAGATAAATTAAAAACTTCTCGTTATAGTTTTATGGCTAAGTTTATAAAAAAAGCTGGAAAAATGGCACTTCTTCCAAATGCAAAAAAACGTGCTCTTAGAGATTTCGGAATGAGTGCAAATGCACATGCTAGCTACCAAACACTACTTGGATTAGAAACTCTTCCTTTAAGGCTCCAACGAATTACACAGAGTGTAGAGAAGGTAGCGAAAGAACTAAGTAAAAATGGTCTTAACATAAACCACCCATGCTTACAAAGTCATCCTCACCATGAAAGATATAAGTCAGAATTTTCAAATGGATGTGGAACTTTACTTACTATAGACTTGGGCACACAAGAAAAAGCTTATAACTTTTTAAATGCTACAAAGTTAGCGACAATAACAGCGAACATTGGTGATAGCAGAACACTGGCTTTACACATGGCATCAACAATTTATAGTGATTTTGATACAGATACAAGAAAATTTCTTGGAATCACTGATGGTCTAGTGCGAATTTCAATAGGTTTAGAAAACCCAGATGATATAGTAACTGACTTCTTAAACGCGGCAAAGTAAAGACATGGCACCTAATTCAGAATACGAACTAAAAGATGCAACCCTTTTATCTTATCCTAAAAAATATAAAGTTTTTTTATTAAATGATGATTATACAGCGATGGAGTTTGTAGTAGAAATACTTACTACTCTTTTTCATAAAAGTACTGAAGAAGCTGAAAAAATAATGCTCGAAATACACAAAAAAGACAAAGGTCTTTGTGGTGTTTTTACACATGAAATTGCAGAAACAAAAGTAATGCAAGTTTTCAAAAAAGCAAAAAAAAGTGGTTATCCACTTAAAGCTACAATGGAGGAAGAATAAAATGATTAGTCCAGCACTTAATGAGGTTTTTCAAAAATCTATATCTTATGCTAAACAAATGCGTCACGAATATCTTACAATTGAGCATGTGTTTTTCCTACTCTTAGAATCCCCTCAAGGTCACTCTATCATTAGTGCTTGTGGCGGTGATGTAAAGAGAATGAAAGATGATTTATCAAAGTACATAATATCTAATATTGAACCTTTACCAGAAGACATAAAAGTTGATCCATATGAAACTGTAGCTCTTTCTAGGCTTATTGATAAAATGGTAAAACACATACAATCTGCACAACAAATTGTTGCCGATATAGGTGATTTAATAGCTGCACTTTTTGAAGAAGAAGATACATTTTCGTACATGCTTCTAAGTCAATACCAAATTTCAAGATTAGATATTTTAGAAATTATCTCTCACAATGATGAACTAGCTGAAAATTCCACTAAAGAAACTTATTTACAAAAGTATTCTATTGACCTACTTGAAAAAGCAAAAGAAGGAAAAATAGATCCTGTTATTGGTAGAAATAATGAAATAAAAAGAGTAGTGCAAATCCTTTGTAGAAGAAAAAAGAATAACCCAATACTAGTTGGTGAACCTGGAGTAGGTAAAACTGCAATTGCAGAAGGTTTAGCTCTTAAAATATCATCAGGAAAAGTTCCAGAAATCATTAAAGACTCTAAGCTTTATGCCTTAGACTTAGGGGCACTCCTGGCTGGTACAAAATACAGAGGCGATTTTGAAAAACGTCTCAAAGGTGTAATGGATGAACTTAAAAAAGAGCCAAATACCATCATCTTTATAGATGAGATTCACACACTTATAGGTGCAGGTAGTACAAGTGGTACTATGGATGCAGCTAATCAACTAAAACCCGCTCTAGCATCTGGTGAAATAAAATGTATGGGTGCTACAACTTATGCTGAATATAGAAATGGTTTTGAAAAAGACAAGGCATTAAGTCGCCGCTTTTCAAAAGTAGATATCGAGGAACCAAGTCAAGAAACTTCATATCAAATACTTAAAGGTATTCAAAAAAAATATGAACAACATCATGGTGTCAAATATACCAATAATGCATTAAGAAGTGCTATTGATTTGTCAACTAGATATTTAACAGATAGATTTTTACCGGATAAAGCTATCGATCTTATAGATGAAACAGCAGCTTCATTTCATTTAAAAGCAAATAAAAGAGAAAAAGTTACTTCCCAAGATATATCTAAAACTATTTCAACAATTCTAGGTATTACAAAAACTGGAAACAAAAAAGAGGAACTTCTTCAACTTAAATCATTACAGGAAGTGCTAAGTACTAAAGTAATTGGTCAAGATACAGCCGTAGAAGTTGTAACTAAAGCTATTAAAATATCAAAGGCGGGATTAACTCCCCAAAATAAGCCCATTGCTTCTTTTCTTTTTTCAGGGCCAACAGGAGTTGGTAAGACAGAACTTGCCATTTCATTAAGTCAAACACTCGGTATTCATTTTGAAAGATTTGATATGAGTGAATATATGGAAAAGCATACTGTTAGTCGTTTAGTTGGTGCTCCTCCTGGATATGTAGGTTTTGAGCAAGGTGGACTACTGACAGAAATGGCAAAAAAACATCCTTACTCAGTTTTACTTCTCGATGAAATTGAAAAAGCTCATCCTGATCTCATTAATATACTTTTACAAATCATGGACAGTGCAACACTAACTGATAATAATGGATATAAAGCAAATTTTCAAAATATCATCCTTATTATGACATCAAATATTGGTGCACAAGCCAGAAATGTAATGGGCTTTAACAAAGATGAATCTATTTCAAAAAATGAAGAGCTAAAGTCATTCTTCACTCCAGAATTTAGAAATAGACTTGATGCAATTGTTGAATTCGATCAGTTAAGCACTAAAACAGTTCAGGGAATAGTAAAAAAATTTATTGCAGAACTTAATGTTGAACTTCAAGAGAAAAAAATATTAGTTACTATAACTCAAAAAGCAATTGTATTTATAGGAAAAGAAGCTTACTCTCCAGAGATGGGAGCTAGACCATTAAAACGTTATATTCAAGATAATATAACAAATAAGCTAAGTGATGAGATACTATTTGGTAAACTCACTAAAGGCGGTATCGTAGAAGTTGATTCAAAAGGTGAACTGCTATTATCATTTAAAGAGCTTTAGTGATTATTAGCCAACTTGATAGCAATAATTTTGACTTCCCAAATCCAAACCTTGCCAATGAAGATGGTATAGTTGCGTTTGGAGGGGATTTAAATCCTTTGCGACTAATTAGTGCATATCAAAGTGGTATCTTTCCATGGTATTCAAAAGATGACCCTATTTTATGGTGGTCTCCTAGCCCTCGTCTCATTATGGAACTCGATGATTTTAAACTCTCACATTCCCTCAAAAAAAGTATCAAAAAATTTGAATATAAGATAGACACTAATTTTACAGAAGTTATGAAAAAATGTGCAACAACTTATAGACCTAATCAGCACGGCACCTGGATTCAAGATGATTTAATTAAATCATTTGAAAAACTTCACAATATGGGAATTGCACATTCAATAGAAACTTATCAAGATGGAAAATTAGTCGGTGGTCTTTATGGCCTTACAGTTGGAAACCTCTTTTGTGGAGAATCAATGTTCTCACATGTAAGCGATGCATCTAAATCAGCTTATGCTGTACTTGTAAAGCATTTAAAAGAATGGGGCTATGACTTTATAGATTGTCAAGTTCCGACAGCACACTTAACTAGCTTAGGTGCAAAAGAAATATCAAGAGAAACTTTCTTATTACGTTTAAAAAAAGGAAAGCAAATAAGAATAGAACATAAATGGAAAATCAGTAAAGACTTATAAACCATAGACCTTTAAAAATACCTTTTTCAATCATCACGGGACCACTGCATAACAACTATCATCCTATATATCCTTGGTATATATATCTTGAAGTGTGTCCAGTCCCGCATTCTTCATTGTTTTTGAATTATACTCTCTGGCATTTAACAGCTGTTGGATTTTTCTTTTTGAAGGTGTAGTTGATTTGAGTGTTATCGCTTTTAATAAGAGAAGCATCTACCAGTACTTATTTACCTTCTTTGGCAATAAAGTCATTATCTTATAATTGTTTATTAACTGCATTCTTTCCACCTTTACCATTCTTATTTAGTATTGGTCTGAGTTTTTCAAAGTTTATAATTGACTCTCGCTCCTTTAGGAATGAAGTCACATTATTAAGTCTTGATGTTATTGCTATATCTGAAAATGTGTTATTTGT
>NZ_JABIOQ010000003.1 GCF_018698455.1 Sulfurimonas sp.
CTAATAAAACAAGGAAGATAATTGATTTTTGATAATAAATTTATTCAACAAAGAATAGAAAAAGCGAAACTTTTAAAAGAAGCAGGACATAACCCTTATTCAAATGATTGTAAAAGAAACACAACTATAGAGAAGTATTTAAATGTAAACTCTGACATAGCTGATAGAGAAGATAAACGCGATGAAAAACGCCATTACACTGTGGCTGGTCGGATTAAACTTCTTCGTGTTATGGGAAAAGCTTCTTTTGTAAAGATAGAAGATGAAAGTGGTATGTTACAAATATATGTTGCGCGTGATAATCTTCCTGAAGATTTCTACAATGACATGTTTAAAAAGAACATTGAAGTTGGAGATATTATCGAAGTTGGTGGCTATCCATTTGTAACAGGAAAAGGTGAGTTGTCTCTTCATGCTGAGAGTTTTACTATTCTTACAAAAGCGATTAGTCCACTTCCTGAAAAATTTCATGGTGTTACAGATAAAGAGATTCGTTATCGTAAGCGCTACCTTGATCTTATTATGAATTCAGAGGTACGTAAAACTTTTCATACTCGTTCAAAGGTTGTATCTCTTACTCGTCGTTTCTTTGAGGATAAAGGTTTCTTAGAAGTAGAAACTCCAATGATGCACCCAATAGCTGGGGGAGCTAATGCAAAGCCATTTGTTACACACCATAATGCACTTGGTATTGATAGATTTTTAAGAATTGCTCCTGAGTTATATTTAAAACGTCTAATTGTTGGTGGATTTGAAGCTGTATTTGAAATAAACCGTAACTTTAGAAATGAAGGTATGGATGCAACTCATAATCCAGAATTTACATCTATAGAATTTTACTGGGCATATAAAACATATAAAGATTTAATAGAAATTACAAAAGAATATTTTAAATATCTTTTTGAGCATTTAAATCTTCCAACACGTCTTCCTTATGGAGACTTAGAAGTAGACTTTGAAAATTTTCAAGAGATACCATTAATCGAATCACTTACAAAAATCGGTGGAGTTCCTGTAGAGTCCTGTAAGACAATAGATTCTATTTTATCTTACTTAAAGTCTAAAAATATGACGGTTAAACCTGGTATGAATTTAGGACAACTTCAAGGCGAACTCTTCGATGAGTTTGTTGAAGAAAAGCTCATTGACCCTACTTTTATTACAGAGTATCCAGTCGAAATTTCACCACTTGCACGAAGAAGTGATGAAAATCCAGCTATAACAGAACGTTTTGAACTTTTTATAGCTGGTCGTGAAATTGCCAATGCATTTAGTGAGCTTAACGATCCAATTGATCAACTTTCACGTTTTGAAGTACAGATGAAAGCTAAAGATAATGGAGATGATGAAGCCCATGAAATGGATAGTGATTTTGTAGAAGCTTTGAGCTATGGTATGGCCCCAACTGCAGGGCAAGGCATAGGAATAGATAGACTTGTTATGTTGCTTACTAATGAACATTCAATCAGAGATGTGCTATTATTTCCAGCAATGAAACCTATAAACAATGAAGAAATTAAAACACAAGAAGAGGAATAAAAATGAGTTTTTTAAAAGAATACGATAGTGAAATATTTGATTTATGTGAAAAAGAGTTAGAGCGTCAAACTGACCATTTAGAAATGATTGCATCTGAAAACTTTACACTTCCAGCTGTTATGGAAGCTATGGGTTCAGTTTTTACAAACAAGTATGCTGAGGGTTACCCAGCAAAGCGTTATTATGGTGGATGTGAGTATGCTGATGGCGTTGAACAGTTAGCTATTGATAGAGCATGTGAGCTTTTTGGATGTAACTTTGCAAATGTTCAGCCTCACTCAGGAAGCCAAGCAAATGGTGCAGTTTATGCAGCACTTCTTAAAGCAGGTGATAAGATTCTAGGTATGGATTTAAGCCATGGTGGTCACTTAACACACGGTTCTAAACCAAGTTTTTCAGGTAAGAACTACTCTCCATTTTATTATGGCGTTGAATTAGATGGTCGTATAAACTATGATAGAGTTATGGATATAGCGCAAATCGTTAAGCCTAAAATCATCGTTTGCGGTGCTTCCGCTTACGCTCGTGAAATAGACTTCAAAAAATTCCGTGAAATTGCTGACGCTGTCGGAGCGATTTTATTTGCCGATATCGCGCACATCGCCGGTTTAGTCGCAGCTGGTGAGCACCCTAGCCCATTCCCTTACGCCGACGTTGTAACAACAACTACACACAAAACCCTTGCTGGCCCTCGTGGTGGTATGATTATGACAAATGATGAAGATATGGCAAAAAAACTTAACTCTGCTATATTCCCTGCGCTTCAAGGTGGACCATTAGTTCACGTTATCGCTGCAAAAGCCGTTGGTTTTAAATACAATTTATCTCCAGAGTGGAAAGACTACGCTAAACAAGTAAAAGCAAACGCTAAAATTCTTGGTGAAGTTATGATGAAACGTGGATATGACGTAGTTTCTGGCGGAACTGACAACCACTTAATTCTTGTATCTTTTGTTGGTACTGATATCTCTGGAAAAGAAGCTGATGCGGCTTTAGGAAACGCAGGTATAACTATTAACAAAAACACTGTTCCAGGTGAGACGAGAAGTCCATTTGTAACTTCAGGTATTCGCATTGGTTCTCCTGCACTTACATCACGTGGTATGAAAGAAAAAGAGTTTGAGTTCATTGCAAATAAAATGGCTGATGTATTAGATGATATTACAAATACAGAACTTCAAGCTTCTATTAAAGAAGAGTTAAAAGCATTAGCACATAACTTTGTAATTTACAATCAATCAACATATTAATTAGGAGTTCACAATGACTGCAATGGATCTTAAACTTATTAAAATGCTTAGTGACCACTATTGGATTAAGCGCGATACTGTAGTGGATAAAATCGCTTTTAAGGGTCGTACTTTTTACAATAAATTTGAAAAAGTTAATGAATCAATTTCCCAATCTATAATTGACCAACACCTAAAAGGTGATATAACCATTGCTCACTCTATTGTAAATAAACATAATAAAGTTGAAAATATTGTCATTGATTATAATGGTCGTGACCCTGAGCGTTTTTATCATAAAGCACAACTTCTTCTACGTGAAGAAGGTTATATAAATTTCACAGCATATACTACAAAAACAGATGGGCACCTACATGTATATATTCATAAAGGTCATACAACCCTTACTGAAGCGATTCAACTAGGTAAAATGATAAGTATGAAACTAGCTTCGAAGCAACCCAAACAGTGGAAAATGTTTCCAAACTCTGATGTGCCAGATGAATACAATATACTTGCTCTGCCTTATGAGGTATATGCAAAAGAAAGAGGAGCTTCGTGGTCGAAGCACATGTAGAAAAACTTGTTACATAAGTAATATTTAGGTATCATAAAGTAATTTAAACAATCAAGGTAATTAATCATGAACAACAATAATGAACTCAATGACATTATATTAAACAAGGGTGGCATGACCAACTCAAATAAAAAGATAATTTTATCAGTAGCCACATTAGGTGTCATTCTTATAATAGTAGTTATGTTAATGAACTCCCTCAGTTCTAGTGGTACCGACAATCTTCCACAAGCTGTTCTTCCTCCTCAGCCAGAAGTTCAAGAAATTAATTCAATCTCACAAGAGCCTCTTTTTAAAGAGATTGAAGTTATTCAAGAAGATAGTAGTGAGTCAGATTTAGATTTGATAACTAAGAAACTCAAAGAAGAGAGCATAAGAGAAAAGGAATTTACAGAATCTGTAGTAACAAAAGTTAAAAACAAAGAAGTTACTAAAACACCTATAGTTAAATCTGTAAAAGAAACGATTAAGAAAAAAATAGCTCCTATTGAGAAAGTAACTGCATCAATTCATTACTATATTCAAGTTGGCTCTTTTTCTAAATACAAACCAAATAAAAGATTTTTAGATTCTATTGAGAAGCTCGGGTTTCCATACGAATTTCGTAAAATGACGAAAAATACCAAGACATTAAATAAAGTTTTAGTTGGTCCATTTTCTACAGAGAAGAAAGCAAAAGATGCTCGACGTATTTTACGTTCAAAAGTAGAGCCTGGTGCTTTTTTAGTTACTTTATAAATACTAAGGACCACATTGATATATTCAGAACAGTTTACCCTTGACCAGTTAGCACCTATTGCTGTCTACTCTAAACTAAAAGAGATGTTTGAGGACGAGATAAGTTACCTTTTTGAGAGTGCTGGACAGAGTGATGGTAACTACAGCTTTATTTGTATAGGTGCTAGAGAAAGAGTACAGTATGTTAACAATACAACTCTGTATACTGATTCTAATTCTAAAGTCCATTCAAAAGACGAATCCCCTTTTACCTTTCTAAAGAACTACTATAAAAGTGTAGAAACAACTGAATATAAAAAGGCGACAAAAGAGTTAAAAGTAGGTTATGTTGATGGATTTATAGGCTATATCGGCTATGATATGGTAAAAGTTTTTGAGCCAAAACTAGGTTCAAGTATGGATAACTTAGAAGATGAACTGGGAACTCCAGATCTTGATTTGATACTTCCTAAACTTGTTTTAATCTACTCCCATAAAAACCATCAAATCACTCTTATTTCTACACTTAGTGAATATAAACAAAAGTTTTCTAGCATACATGCTGAACTAAAAGGGTCTTATACATACCAACATAGAGTTCGTAATATCGGTGATGACAAAGGCTCTTATGCACACTCAAAAAGTAAGTTTTTTGATATGATTGATAAATCCAAAGAGATGATTAAAAGTGGTGATGTCTTTCAAATTTTAATGACAAACCGTTTTACTCGAAAGATAAAAGTTGATGCATTTAGTTTTTACAGAATACTACGAACAAAAAACCCATCTCCATATATGTTCTTGATGGAATATGAAGATTTTAACATCGTTGGCTCTTCTCCTGAAGTTATGGTGAGACTGAGCGAGGGAGAACTTCTTTTACGTCCAATAGCAGGAACACGTAAACGCGGTGATACAAAAGAGAAAGATAAAGCACTTGAAGTTGAGCTACTAGCTGACCCTAAAGAGTTAGCAGAACATCTTATGCTCATAGACTTAGGCAGAAATGATGTAAGCCGTGTTGCTAAAACAGGTACTGTAAAAGTTGAAGATATGATGCATATAGAACGTTTTTCTCATGTGATGCATATTGTCTCTGATGTAACGGCAGAATTAAGTGATGATAAAGACATGTTTGATCTGTTTATGGCAACGTTTACAGCAGGTACAATGACTGGTGCACCTAAGATACGCGCCATGGAGCTCATCGCACGAGCTCTGCGTTCCGGACACTCGCTGAATTCCGGAATCAACGTCGTCGTCGAAGAAATGCCGATGCCGATCGCCACGGAATTCATGATGGCCTACGAGGAACAGAACCTCGGTGTCCCGA
>NZ_JABIOQ010000051.1 GCF_018698455.1 Sulfurimonas sp.
ATCTGAATGGAGTGAGCAGGATTACTCAAATGGTGCTCATACATCGGGATTAGTTTATAATCCTTGGAAAACTAATGAAACATGGTCTAACATGCCAGAGTGGCTAAGTAATTTACAATGGATGCAAACGGCTACCCACTCCTATTTTTATAGCTCAGACTATCTGAACTTTAATTTTTCAGCTGGAACAGTAGATATGTATTTAGTGAGTACACGTTCAAATCTTCCATGGATACTTGATATGAATGGATTAGAAACTGTACCTACATCTATACGAGTAACAAGTACATATGATGGTATGCAGTTTTATGTATTTAAAATCACTCTTCCTGCTGGACATGAGTTAAAGAAACTATGGCTAACGATGAATAATGTCTCTGGAATAGCCTTTGACACATCAAATGTTATCCCTTAAATAACATTATAGATATGCATCATCCCTTATTTTTACAAGGGATGATCTCAACAATCCCTTAACCTTTCCTATTTAATAATTCTTCTGATTATGTTCTAAAAAACAAAAAATATGTTAAAATTGCAAATGTTAATAAAACTTATACTTCTTACATATTTATCTCTTACATCTCTATTTTCTGGGATAATAGAAACCAACTACTATACAAAAAACCATGACATCAATCTTTCACTTTTAATCCCTAGTATTTCAAAAGATATCAAGCTAGCTCAAATAGACCTCTCAAAGTACTCAAAAAAAATGAAGTCCAAGGAGTTGGTAAACCTCCTTTTTCATCATGGATTTAAAGGTTTTATTCCCAAGGGAAAATATGTCACCTTCACTAAGAAAAGTCCTGTTAAAATGCTTGTCATCAAAGAATGGCTCAAGAAGCTTTATAAAAAAAAGTATAAAGGCATTGACATTCACTCTATCTTTGTAAACCCTCGTGGTTATTTGGAAGAACTTCCAAAAGAGTACACGGTAGGTATACAGTCAAAAAGTCATCTTAAAAATAGTGGTGTAGTTTATATAAAGTCAAAAAGTCACAGACAAATATTTTTCAACTACACTATCAAAGCCAAAGTAACCGTCTATACAGCAAGAAAAAAGATAATAATGAACGAGGAATTGTTTAATGGAAACTGTGTAAAAAACAGTATAATGCTGGATACTTTTAAGGCTTTACCCGTTAAGGATATTCAAAAGGCTCAGCTTCAGAGTAAACACAATATCAGAAAAGACGCTGTCATCACTTTGCGTGATGTTACAGGGCTGGATTTAGTTAAACGTGGTTCTAAGGTTACCGTTTCCTTAAATCACTCAAACATGGATATATCATTTATCGCCGAGGCAAACCAGAATGGTCGTTACGGTGAGAGTATTTATATTACAAGCACCAATGGTAAAAAAAATAAAGCTGTAGTAACGGGAAGAAATAAGGTGGAAATCAAATAATGAAACTAATTATAGCTACAAGTGGTGCAAGCGGTGTAAATCTAGGTTTAAAAACACTTAAACTACTTCCAAACACCATCGAAAAACATTTTATAATGTCTAAAAACTCTCATATTGTTTTAGATAAAGAGATGCAAAGTAGTATCACAACACATAGCGATAAAGACATCTCAGCGAGTATAGCTTCTGGTTCATTTGGAACAGATGCCATGCTTATAGCACCATGCTCTATGAATACCCTTGCTAAAATAGCCTGTGGTATCTCAGACAACTTGGTAACACGATGTGCAGCAGTAATGATAAAAGAGCAAAAAAAACTCATTTTAGCACCTCGTGAAATGCCATTTTCAGCTATTGATTTAGAAAATATGCAAAAACTAGCAACTCTTGGGGTTATCATAGCACCTCCAGTCATGGCTTACTACTCTGAGCAACAAACACTTGATGAGATGGAAAATTTCATTATTGGTAAGTGGTTTGACCTTTTAGGTATACAAAATAATTTATATAAGCGATGGGAGTAAGATTGAAAAAAATAGCACTTTATCCAGGAACTTTTGATCCTATTACGAATGGGCACTTTGACATTATAGAAAGAGCAGTACATATTTTTGATGAAGTGATTGTAGCGGTAGCTGAGTCCGTAGATAAGAAACCTATGTTCACACTTCGAGAACGACTAGAGATGGCTAAAGTAGCTGTTAAAGACCTAGAGAAAGTACGTGTTGTTGGATTTAACAACTTAACTATAGACCTTGCTCATGAGAATAAAGCCGGTGTACTTATTCGTGGTCTTCGTGCTGTGAGCGATTTTGAGTATGAGCTACAACTTGGTTACCTTAATAACTCTCTGGATGATAGTATAGAAACAGTTTATTTAATGCCAAAACTAAAAAACGCATTTATAAGTTCTTCAATAGTGCGTAATCTTTTAAAGTTCAATGGAAAGACTAAACACCTTCTTCCTTGCGAGGTACAATCTATCATAGGTGGTATGAACTCATGTATATAGCAGTAGAGGGTATCGATACAGCAGGAAAGAGCACACAAATAAGTGCTCTTTCAAGTAACTTTCCAAATGCTCTACTCACAAAAGAGCCTGGAGCGACTGACATAGGAATAGAAATAAGAGAGATGGTTTTATCTGCTCGAGCTAAAAGTAAAAAAGCAGAATTTCTTCTCTTTTTAGCAGATAGAGCTGAACATATAAAAGAGGTTATAGAACCAAATATAGCCACACAAATGATAATCTCAGACAGAAGTGCTGTGAGTGGGGTGGCTTATGCTCTAGTTCAAGGTGAAATAGATAAAAAAAAGTTGCTTGAACTCAATAACTTTGCGACTAACGGTATCTATCCAGAGAAGGTTTTTCTTCTGCGTTTAACAAAAAAAGAACTTGAATATAGACTTTCCAAAAAAGAACTTGATGGCATAGAGCTTCGTGGGAGTGATTACCTTCTTAGTATACAAGATTCTATTATAGACGCCACAAAACTCCTTGGCATAGACCTTGTAGAGATAGATGCAACACAAAGTAGAGATGCGATAACTCAAGAAATATTAAACAATATAAACTAAATGAAACTTCAAAATCTTGACTATATCAATCAAAAGGACAAAGAACTCGTTGAACTCTTTATCTCTGCAACTGATGTGAAAAAATATATTTTAGGCATTAACAAACTCACAAAATCTGTTTTAAAATTTGTCGAAGTTGATGGAATAATTGATGACTTTACTCGTGTACAGCGCTCAAGAAAAAAAGAAATTCGCTGCATTGATGATGTTCCTAAAAATGCTCTTATACTTTCAACAGCTACAGGAAGTCCACTTGAAGTAAAAATAAAACTAGATAGTATGGGTTTTAAAAATATAGACTACCTTTCACTTTGTAAATATAGTTCATTTGATTTAGTAGACCCTCCTTTCATCATGGACTTCAGAGAGGATTACAAACATAACAAGCAAGAGTATGAGTATGTATATGACCTTTTAGCTGATGAAAAATCTAAAAAGATTTTTAACAAGGTTATTAATTTTAAGATAACATTTGATTATAACTTTATGGAAGGCTTTACCAATGACCATGATGGACAGTACTTTGATAAAGAGATACTTCCTCCACTAAAAAATATAAGTTTCCTAGATGGTGGTGGATATGTCGGTGACACCGCTACACAAATTATAAAAAACTACCCTGATTTTAAAAAAATATGGCTGATTGAGCCAATCCTAGAGAATATCCGTATAGCTAAGCGCGAGCTTATCGAGTATGAAAATATAGAGTTCTTTACCTGTGGCATTTCAAATAAAAAAGAGACTCTGTACTTTAACGAAGAGAAGTCATTCTCAACTATCTACGGTAAAGGTACACAGAGTGTAGAAGTCGACACCATCGATAACATAGTAAAAGAAAAAGTAGACTTTATAAAACTAGATATTGAGGGTGCTGAACAAGATGCCATAGATGGTGCAAAAGAGACTATAAAAAAGTACAAACCTATTCTAGCTATTTGTATCTACCACAAGGCAGAAGACTGGTACAAAATTCCTCAAAAATTATTTGCAATTGAGAAGGGTTACAAACTCTACCTTCGCCACTATATGGAAGGTATATTTGAAAGTGTTATGTACTTTATTCCTCAGAACTAAGAATTATTGATTTTTGTGAATATCTGACTTACAGCTTCTAGCAGAAACTTTAATTACTTTCATATAGCCAACCATAGATATTTATAGCCCACTATTGGAACAATTTATACCTATTTGATAGCTCCGAATACTAGAAAATCTAAAATATCCTAACAAGCCCTACAAAAATAAGAGTTTCGACACAGACGCAAATAAGCTGATTATAGTTGAGTTAAATATCAACTATAAACTCTCTACTACAGTTAGAAGAACTAGAAATTTTAGATATATCGCTATAGTACTGGAGGTAATAACTCAAAGTAAATTGCTCTTTCTAACTCTCTTAAGTGAATATTAAAATCCTCTTTATAGTAGTTGTTAGATAAATGGTTTTTATGATCTTTAACTAGGATTATCGCAAGTGATTTTTCACCTATTGCAACATTTACAACTAGGTCATTGTGAACTTTTGTTTTTACCCAACGTCTACCTCTTGGGTTTCTTACAACTTCCCTTTTATGAAAAGATTTTTTTAAATTAAAAGTTGTTGAGTCATTCGTTGATGATTCTAAAATTTGCCATCCATGATCTATTGCAGCCTCTTTAACAGCATCTGTGATCTCTTTTATGGTGAAATAATTTTTAAATTTCGCTTGTACTTTTGTTACTGGGATTGGGCTACCTGTATGATTACATCCTGATAGCAATAGCGAAGATATAGTCAATAGAGAGAGAAGTAGTATTTTTCTAATTAGTTTTTTTTGCATAATTTTCCTTTACTATTGAATTATACCTTTTTTAATCATATTTTTATATATACTTTTTGAAAATTTAGCTACAAAGAAATATATGAAAAATATATCTTGGAATGACCCCACTTATATAAACACTTACTAATGTGTTAAAGACATAATTGCATGAACTCTCACAAACTGTTCCAAAAATAAGAGAATAATGATTACTAATAACATTCCCATATGGAAAACGACTCATCTATATTTTTCTTTGAAGTAATTTGTATTGACTTATTCTCAAACTCAACGAAAAGTACATCTTTAACTAATTGAATTTCAATATTATTTTTTTCACAATAGTTAATTACTGATTTAATGCTAATTTCAAACTCTAATATTTCTTTACTATTTATAGCAAGTAAGGTTTTTTCTATCAAGTTTTTCCTTCTTAGTTATGTGAGATAGTTTTATTTATAAGCTTACCATCTACACCCATTTTATAAGCTGCTCCAAAACCAAGTACTAAGCTTTTTTCTTCTGGTGTAATTTTGATTATTCTAAAATCTTTCATCTCTCGTAAAAAAGAGAGTTTATCACCATACCTTTCATCAAAGAGCTTAAAAATCTTTTCAGTATCTTTTTCTTGTTCACAAGATGCACCAAAGTAGAGTCTTTTTCTTGCATAGATATGGTCTGCAGTTACCTCATCTTCTATTATGAGGATATGAGCTTTTTTTGTTTGAATCATATTTGTATAGTGTGGAAGGTTTGAGCTTACACTCACAAAATAGTCTTCTCCTATTTTTACAAAGGGAGCATAGTTTGTCAGAGGGCTATTCTCACTACTTGTAGATGAAATCACTAGGCTATACTTGTCTTTATCAAACTCTTTAAATTCTTGTACTATTTCTTCATTAGTCATAAGTATCCTTCTTATATTTTTTTAGCTTCTTCTAAAGCTTTTTGTTCTCTTAACTTATCTTTTTTACTCTTACCTTTGCCTTTAACAGGTGCCGGTCCTTTTACTTTTACAGGAGCTTTTCCATATAGTTCAAACCCTTCTATACTTTCACGCTTTAGTTTAATTTCACTTCGTTTTTCGATGAGTTTAAAATGCTCTTCTGACTCATGGTCTATAAAAGAGATAGCAGTTCCCAACTTCCCTGCTCTAGCCGTTCTTCCAATTCTATGTATATAATCAGCAGGAGAACGTGGTAAGTCATAGTTTATAACACAATCTATATCGTTAATGTCTAAGCCACGTGCAGCAATATCAGTTGCAAATAGTATATTTATCTTTGCATCTTTAAATGCTTGTATCGTTTCACTTCTAACATCTTGGTCTAGGTCTGCATTAAAAGATGCTGCCTCGATTTTATACTTTCTAAACTTTTCAGCGATGTTATCAGTTGCACGCTTATTTGCCATAAAAACAAGAACTAATTTCCACTTATTTTCTTTAAATAACTCTCGAAGTAATGGTCCGCGTTTTTCACGATCTACTACTATGACTCTTTGCTGAATCAGCTCAACAACTGGTGTTGATTCTAATGTAACTTCCCTCGCGTTTAGAGATACTTTAGAGACTATTGCTTGCATCTTTTTTGGATATGTTGCAGAGAACATAAGATTTTGTCTCTCTTTAGGTATAGCTTCTAAAATGAGGTCTAACTCTTCTTCAAAACCCTCTCCAAGCATCTTGTCCGCTTCATCTAAAACAAAAAATTCTAAATGAGAAAGGTTCATCTGTTTCTTACTTAACAAGTCTACAAAACGCCCACTTGTCGCCACTAAAATATCACAACCCTGTTGAATGTCAAAAAGTTGATCACCAATCTTCTCTCCACCAACAACACTAATTACTTGAGGTTTTTTTGCTAGATTAGCTCCAAATTCTTCAAATGCAGAAGCCACTTGTATCGTAAGTTCTCTTGTAGGAGTTAAAACAAGAACTTTAATCTTCCCTTTTTTAGCACTATCTCTATTATCGCTCCACATTTGGAGTATTGGGAGGACAAAACTAGCACTCTTACCACTTCCCGTTTGTGCTCGTACAACAATGTCTTCTTTATTCAAGACTAAAGGTATCACCTCATTTTGAACTGCAGTTGGAGTGTTAAAACCTTTTTCTTCTACTGATTTTAATATTTTTTGACAAAGGTTAAAAGATGCAAATGACATATATATTCCTGTATTTTTATTGATTTATTCTACTGTTTTTTGGCTTCAAAAGAGGTTGTCATCAGAATAAAAGTTAAAAAATGCTATCCTTACACTAATATATATAAAGGATACAAATGGTTAAGTCTCTTCGAGGAATGAATGATATTTTAAGTGAGGATTATGAACGTTTTACTTACTTCATAAATACAGCGACAGATGTGGCACAAAAGTATGGTTTTCATTTCATAGAAACTCCTCTTTTAGAAGAGACTGCTCTATTTAAACGCAGTGTTGGTGAGTCTAGTGACATTGTTGGAAAAGAGATGTATCAGTTTACAGACAAGGGTGAAAACGATGTTTGTCTTCGTCCAGAGGGAACAGCAGGTGTTGTTCGTGCTTTCATACAAAAGAAACTTGATAAGGCTGGTGGCGTGCACCGTTTCTTTTACCATGGTTCAATGTTCCGCTATGAACGCCCTCAAAAAGGACGTCTACGTCAGTTCCACCAGTTTGGTGTTGAGAGTTTTGGTGTAGATAGTGTTTATGAAGATGCAACCATGATTATGATGACGAGTGACATTCTTAAACGCTGTGGTATCGGTTATAGACTACAACTAAACTCTTTAGGTGATCAAAACTGTATGCCTGATTATAAAGCTAATCTTGTTAAATTTGTAACAGAATGTAAAGATGGTATTTGTGAAGATTGTGTAAGACGACTTGATACAAATCCGATTCGTGTCTTAGATTGTAAAAATGATAAATGCCAAACTCTCTACGAAGGTGCTCCAAAACTTTTAAACTCATTATGCGATGGTTGTGAGAGTGACTTCACAAAGCTTAAAAAGATACTAACAGATAATGGTATAGCTTACGAGATAGATACTAACCTAGTTCGTGGACTAGACTACTACTCTAAAACTGCCTTTGAGTTTGTTAGTGATAACATAGGAAGTCAAAGTGCCATAGCTGGTGGAGGACGATACGACAGACTTGTAGAGTTTTTAGATGGTCGCCCTACTCCTGCTGTTGGTTTTGCCATGGGAATAGAACGTTTAATGGAACTTATAGTTATGCCTGAGAGTAAACGCGAGGGTTATTACATAGGGGCTATGGATGAAGAAGCTATAGACCTTGTTGTACGCCTTACTCAAGAAAAACGCGGCTCCCAAAAAGTAATCTGTGAATTTAAAGCTAAAAACCTAAAAAACCACCTTAAAGGTGCAGACAAAATAAATGCTAAATTTTGCTGTGTCATTGGTACAAATGAAATAAAAGATGGTACTATATGGGTCAAAGATCTAGAATCTAAATCAGAAAAAGTTATACTACTTAAGGATTTCTAAATGGATATTATCCATTTTCTATGGAAAATTTTTCTTGACTTTATAGAATTTTTTATTTTAGCAGCACTCCTTG
The DNA here is from genome assembly GCF_018698455.1 of Sulfurimonas sp. Lineage (GTDB taxonomy): Bacteria > Campylobacterota > Campylobacteria > Campylobacterales > Sulfurimonadaceae > Sulfurimonas. The sequence goes on from NZ_JABIOQ010000051.1 coordinate 8,359, forward strand.
GGCTTATTGTTCTTTTTGTTCATGACAAATATGTACAACGAAAACAGGCTCTTTTGATAAACTACCCTGTAATTGGTCGTATGCGTTATCTATTTGAGGCTCTTCGTGGACCGCTGAGACAATACTTTGCAGATGAAAAATTTTATGAGTCCAAAGATAAAGTCGATTGGGTATATAAAGCAGCAAAAAACCTTCCAAATTATCAATCATTTTCAGTCAATCAGCCTTTTGATGGTGCAAGATTTATCATCAAGCATTCTATGAATGTTCTCAATGAAGAAGAAGTAAATAGCGATACAAGTGTGACTTTTGGAAAGGATAGAGCCAAACCCTTTGTTGCTTCAACACCGATCATGCGTTCAGCGATGAGTGATGGGTCTTTAAGTCCTGAGGCTATTCGTGCATTTGCAATAGCTGGCGCAAACTCTGGACTTACGGTAAATACAGGAGAAGGTTCTCTTACCTCCAATCATTTATTTACTTTAAAACCTGATTTAGATGATTGTGACTACTTAGATATTGTCCAGAGCACCCCTTATTCAGAGTTCATATTTAAAATTGGTGATTACTTTTTCAATCGTAAAATTGCTCTTAAATGGTATAAGAGAATTTTACTCAAAGGTGAAACTAGAAATACTTATATATATGACTCTACTTCACATGTTCTTTTTCGTGTACACTGGGATAGCCCACTTGAAAAATTTCCCAAAGAAGTACCTGCGAGTATAGGAGATATTATTTTTCAAATGAGTTCAGGTCTGTATGGTGCAAGAGATGAAAATGGTGACTTCGATGAACTTAAATACCAAAAAGTTATGAAATTTTGTAAAATGACTGAAATTAAAATTGCGCAAGGAGCAAAACAGACAGGTGGAAAACTTGCCGGGGCAAAAGTAACCGCTGACATCGCCTATTATAGAGGTGTACCAAAGGGGGAAAATATTTTTTCACCGAACCGATTTCCATATGCAAACACTACTGAAGAACTTCTTGACTTTGTAGAAAAACTTCAAAAACTATCAGATAAACCAGTTGGTTTTAAAATAGTTGTCTCAGATGCAGAGGACTTTGAAGAAATTGCATCTTTAATTGCTGAGAGAAAGAAAAAAGGAAGACCAATTCCTGACTTCATTACTGTTGATAGTGGTGAAGGTGGAAGTGCTACAGCCCCTCTTGAACTTATGGAGTCAGTAGGACTCTCAACAAATAATGCTCTTTATGTTGTAGATACTCTACTTAAACAATATGAAGTTCGTGAAGATATAAAAATCATAGCAAGTGGTAAGATACTAACACCGGATGATGTTATTATTACTCTTTCTATGGGTGCTGATGCTGTAGGAATGGCTCGTGGATTTATGATGAGTGGTGGTTGTATTCGTGCTCGTATGTGTTCTGGTTTTGGGTCACATGTTTGTCCAGTTGGATTTGCAACACAAGACGAGAAAAAGCGTGCTTCATACCTCGTAATAAAACAAGGTCAAAAAATTGGTAATTATCATAATAATCTAGTTAAAAGTATGAAGGTTGTTCTAGCTGTTATGGGTAAAAAGAGTATTAAAGACATAGATAAAAGCTGTCTTACTTTTAAAAACAATAATGGAGAAATATTTTTTGATATTGATCTATACTTTCGCCATAAACTTCACCTCTAAGGCTAACTTTTGAATCAATATGGACTAGATATTTGGGCAAATGATAACTTCATCATAAAAAATGATGAAGTTCATGTAAACCATAAATCACAACCTTCTCTTTATGATATCACAAAAGAACTTCGTACTAATGGTACACGAGGCCCTATTCTACTAAGGTTTCCTCATCTCATTAAGAAGCAGATTACTACACTTTATGCTTCTTATTCAAATGCTATAGAAAGAAATAACTATCATGCAAACTTCAGAGCTGTCTTTCCACTCAAAGTAAATCAGTTTCCTTCTGTTGTAGAAGCTATCTCAGATGGAGGAGAAGACTTTAACTACGGTTTTGAGGCTGGAAGTAAGGCTGAACTTATTTTAGCAATGAATGCCAATAAAACAGGTGCAGACATTACAATAAATGGTTTTAAAGATAAAGAAATGGTTACCTTAGCATTTATAGCTGCCCAAAGTGGACATAATGTCACTATCACTATTGAAGGTCTAGGTGAACTGAAAACAATAATCGAAGTTTCTCGTGAATCAAACCTAAAAATTCCTAACATCGGTATTAGAGTGCGCTTACATAGTACAGGAAGTGGAACTTGGGCTAAAAGTGCAGGAATGGATGCAAAGTTTGGACTAACATCAACGGAAATATTAGAAGCAATAAATCTACTTCAAGATGCAAATCTCTTGAGCCATCTATACATGGTACATTTTCATATAGGCTCTCAAATCTCTGATATTTCTCCTCTAAAGAAAGCTTTAAGAGAAGCTGGAAATATTTATGCTGAAATTAAAAAGATGGGTGCTGATGGACTAGAAAGTATCAATATAGGGGGAGGATTAGCAGTTGAGTATGATCAACATATAAAGTCTGAATCAAAAAACTACTCGGTTGATGAATTTGCAAGCTCTGTTGTTTTTCTGCTTGGCGAGATAATGGATGCCAAAAGTGTAAAGCACCCAAATATTTATACAGAATCAGGAAGGTTTATTGTTGCTTCCCACTCTGTACTCATCACACCTGTATTAGAACTATTTACACAAGATTATCAAGAAGAACTCCTTAAATTAAAAGATGACAATCCTCCACTTATAGAAGAATTAAACTATCTTTATCAAAAACTAAATAAAGAAAACTGTATAGAATACCTTCATGATGCACTTGACCATATAGAGTCGCTCTTAACTCTTTTTGATTTAGGGTACATAAATCTTCAAGATCGTTCTAATGCAGAGATTTTAGTGCATAACATCATTAAAAAGTCACTTATTCTTTCTTCTTCAATGAATACTGATGAGTTAACACAGCTTCAAGTTAATCTACAAGAGAGATACCTCATAAATGCTTCAATCTTTCAAAGCCTTCCAGATTATTGGGGTTTAAAACAGCATTTTCCTGTCATGCCTATACACTATCTCAATACTAAAGCAATGAGAGCTGCATCTATTTGGGATATTACTTGTGATAGTGATGGGGAGATAGGCTTCAATCCAGATAAGCCTCTGTACTTACATGATATAAACCTTGATAATCAAGACTATTTTTTAGCCTTCTTTAATACAGGTGCCTACCAAGAAGCTTTAGGAATGTCACATAACTTATTTACACACCCTAATGAATACACAGTTATAATGAATGAAGACTCTTATGAGATAATAAATGAACTAGAGTCCAAAAATATTTTAGAGATAGTAGATTCAATGGGTTATAACTCAGAGGAAATCTTAAATAAGCTTAAGAAAGACCTTACAGGTAGTACTTTTATTACAGAAAAAGAAAAAACGGATACACTTACACTATTAAAAGTATTTGTTCACCAAAATGGATACTTGCGAACCACCAACTAAGGTTTTCAATGGGAATATATTCAGATATTAAAAGTGACTTTGCAAATGCTTACAAGAATGACCCAGCACTCAAGTCAAAAATAGATTTTCTTTTTAATTACCCTGGTGTTTGGGCTATGGCTTGGTATAGAGTTGCTCACAGCCTTCATAAAGCAAGCTTTAAAAGACTTGCAAGAATGATTATGGGACTCACTCAAATATTCACACATATAGATATTCACCCTGCTGCTATCATTGGACAACGTGTTTTTATCGACCATGGAACTGGTGTTGTAATAGGAGAGACTTCTATCATAGAAGATGATGTTTTAATCTACCAAGGTGTTACTCTTGGTGGTGTATCATTAGATTCTGGAAAACGCCACCCTACTATAAGATGTGGAGCTGTTCTTGGTGCAGGTGCAAAGATTCTAGGAAATATTGAAATAGGTGAAGATGCAAAAGTTGGGGCTAATTCTGTAGTTGTGAAGGAAGTTCCAAAAAATGCAACAGCTATCGGAATACCTGCACATGTTATTGCCAAAGGAAGAAATCAAGATCCTCTTATGCATAACATGCTTCCAGATATAAACAAAGAACTGTTTGAGTATATGCTCAAACGTGTTGCTATTTTAGAACATATACTTGTAGAAGATCATAAAAACTTACTAGAGCAAGACTTAGAACTAGAAAATATCTACGAATCTTTCATAAAATCTATGAAAACCTAAACTATAAACTTCTCTTAGCTAATATAAATTATACTTTATGTATAATTTCCCTAATAATTTAATATAAAAAAGACATACAAAGAAGGAGAATTATGCTAACAAATCGCATAAATACACTATCTGAATCAATTACAATTGCTATTACAACTTTAGCTCAAGAGTTAAAGGCCCAAGGAAAAGATATTCTCAGTTTTTCAGCAGGAGAACCTGACTTTGGCACACCTCAAGTTATCAAAGATGCAGCCATAGAAGCTATTAATAATAACTTTACTAAATACACTGCTGTTGATGGAATCCCAGCACTTAAAGAGGCTGTAGCCACAAAACTCAAACGCGATAACAATTTAACATATACACATGATCAAATCATCGTAAGTAATGGTGCAAAACACTCATTATTTAATCTTTTTTCAGCGACTATTGATGTTGGCGATGAAGTTATTATTCCCGCTCCTTACTGGGTTACTTATCCTGAACTAGTAAAATATTGCGGGGGAACTGTAGTTGAAATTCCTACAGATGATACTTCTTCATTTAAAATTACACCAGAACAGTTGAAAAATGCACTTACTCCAAAAACAAAGATACTTGTACTCACTACTCCATCGAATCCGACTGGAAGTATATATTCAAAAGGAGAGTTAATAAAAATAGCTGAAGTTCTAGAAGGAACTGATATTATCGTAGCGAGTGATGAAATGTACGAAAAGCTAATTTATGATGGTGAGTTTACATCATGTGCAGCGATAAATCAAGATATGTTTGAGAGAACTGTTACTATCAACGGTTTAAGTAAGTCAGTTGCTATGACAGGATGGCGTTTTGGATATATGGCTGCACATAATACAGCTCTTATTAAAGCTACTAAGAAGCTTCAATCTCAAAGTACGTCAAATATTAATTCTATCACGCAGATGGCAGCTATAGCTGGGCTAAATGGTAGTGCTGATGCTGATATAGAAATGATGAGAAAAGAGTTTGCATCACGTCGTGATGAAGCTGTAAAACTTTTCAATGAAATAGATGGACTAAGTGTTTTAAAACCAGATGGTGCATTTTATCTATTTGTAAACATTAAAGAAAAAAGTTCAGACTCACTCAAATTTGCAAAAGATTTACTTGCTCAAAAAGAAGTAGCTGTTGTTCCAGGTGTAGGTTTTGGAAGTGAAGGGTATTTTAGATTTAGTTTTGCAACTGATATTGAGAGTATTCGTACGGGTATTAAAAGAATAGAAGAGTTCGTAAAAGACCTATAGGTCAGTGCTGTAAAAGTTTATAAAAGCAAGGGAACCCTTACTTTCTAAATGCTTCTAATGCACTTATTACTGCATCAAGATTATCCATAGGAAGATGAACTTTCCATTCTGGATTTTCACTGTCTCCGCTCAAAGATATTCCTATACTTGCGACACTCGCACTTCCAGCTCCATATGGTTCATCTATTTTTGTTACCGAAATAACACCTTTTTTTGTTCCACTTAATGCAATTGTTGCTGACATATTAATCCTTGAATAATTTTATTTGATAAGTTTAGCTAATTTTGCCTGAATTTTAAGCCATGATTTGTGATTCATGAACGGAAATCCAGCAAATACTTGCCCACTTTCTTTGATACTCTTTGTCACACCTGTTCTGGCCGCAAAAGTATTAAATGGTGCTATTTCAAGATGTCCAGCCACTCCAGACTGAGCTCCAAATACAGAACTTCTTCCTAGTTTAGATGAACCAGCTAGTCCTGTCTGCCCAGCAATAACACTATACTCTCCTACTTCACAATTATGTGCAATATGAATAAGATTATCTAAACGCGACCCTTTTTTAATCAGTGTCTTCCCAAATACAGCACGATCAATAGAAGTATTTGAGCCTATTTCAACATCATCTTCAATGACAACATTTCCGTTATGATAGATTTTTTTATGTTCACCAAGTTTATTTGATGCAAAACCAAAACCATCACTACCTATGGCACTACCCGCATGAATAATACACTCACTACCGATATGACAGTCCCTGTATACAACTACATTAGGGTAAAGTATAGTATTGTCTCCGATGACTGCATTTGAGCCTACATAAGCCCCTGCCATAATATGACAGTTTTTACCTATTGTTGCACCATTTGCAAGTTCTGCTTTTGGTGAGATAACACTACCCTCACCTATGTTAGCTTTAGGAGAATTAACATCTTCAAGTTGTTTAGAAAATTTTTGAGAAAGGACTGCCATTTCCCAGTAAGGGGATTCAACAACTAGGGCAATACAAGTAGAAGGAACTTCATCTTTTGTATTTTTATCTACAATAATAGCTCCTGCATTGGAGGCAGCTATATCTTTTATATACTTCGTGTTTGCTACAAAAGAGAGTTCGTTTAATGAAGCATCAAAAAGAGTATTCATACTCTTTATCTCTCTATCTTCACCACTAAACTCTGCTCCGATTAAAATAGCAATTTGACTCAGCTTCATGTATTTATCTTTCCAGTGCTACTGCACCACTTCTAACTATTTCTTTTGGGTTATAGCGTTTAATAGCATCTAGGAAGTGACCTACTCTTTTTGGTTCATCAGCGACCATTGCTATAATCATATTTCCCCCAGAGTTTACAATTTTTCCATTATAAGCTTCACAAAGGATACTAATTTCATTTAAATTTTCACTAATTGGAAATTTAACTAGAGCCATTTCTTTTTCAACTAAATCAGCATGCTCATACACTTTTAGAACTGGTATAAGCTTATGCAATTGCTTAGTGATTTGCTCTATAACACGAATAGAACCGGCAGTAACTATCGTCAATCGCGAATACTTACTATCTGGAATAGGAGCAACTGTTAAAGAAGTGATATTATAACCACGTCCAGAGAAAAGGTTTGTTATACGCGATAGCACACTAGCCTCATTAACAACAATAACTGAAACTACTCTTCTTTCAGTATTTTCACTATTTACAGTCATTATTTTGTCTCCTTTTTCTCTAGTAACATCATGTTAAATAGACTACCACCTGATGGTACCATCGGCATAACATTTTCAAATCTTTCAACGATTACTTCTATAAAAGTAACTATATTTTTTTCAACTGCATCTTTAAGAGCAGCATCAAATTCTTCTTTTGTTGTAACTCTATAGCCTATTCCACCGAAAGCTTCTGACAGTTTTACAAAGTCAGGCTGAGCTGTTAAATCTGTTTCAGAATGGCGTTTATCATAAAAAAGTGTTTGCCACTGACGAACCATTCCTAAGAAGTTGTTGTTCAGAATGATGTTAATAACTGGAATCTTAGTCTCAACTGCAGTCATTAACTCCTGAACATTCATAAGAATTGAACCATCACCTGTAAAGTTAATAGAAGTCTTATCAGGACATGCTGCTTTAACACCAATAGCCGCTGGAAAACCAAAGCCCATAGTACCAAGTCCACCAGAAGTTATCCACTGGTTTGGTCGAGAGAATGGATAAAACTGTGCAGCCCACATTTGATGTTGTCCAACATCAGTAGAGATATTGGCACTATCACCGAGAAGTTCACCAACACGTTTCACAACCCATTGAGGCTTAAGTCTATCAGAATCTTCATGAAAAGTTAAAGGATGAAGTTCTGCAAAGTTTATTATAGTTTCTCTCCACGACTCATACTTGTCACTATCTATTTTATCAATCTGCTTTAACATATCAGTTACAACATTTTTTAAATCCCCAACAATTGGAAAGTCAGCATTTACAAGTTTAGAAATAGATGCAGGATCTATATCAACATGAATTACATCTGCATTTTTAGCAAATTCGGAAAGCTTTCCAGTTACACGATCATCAAATCTAGCACCAAGACCAATTACTAAATCAGTCTCACTCATAGCCATATTTGAAGAGTATGAACCGTGCATACCAAGCATACCAACAAGAAGTTCATCATCGTAAGATAAAACACCACGTGCCATAAGTGTCTCAACAGCAGGAATACCTGTTTTATGAACAAACTCTCTAACTACTTCAGATGCACCTGAGTTAATAACCCCACCACCAAGGTAAAAAAGTGGTCGCTTTGCATTTGCAATAGCTTCTATAGCTTTTTTAATCTGACGAGGATTCCCTTTAATATGTGGTTTATATGTTTCAAGATTTACTTCTATATCGTAGTTATACTCAGCAATTTGAGCAGTAACATCTTTAGGAATATCTACATGCACAGGACCTGGACGACCAGTTCTAGCTATATAAAAAGCTTCTTTAAGAACACGAGGTAAATCTGCTGCATCTGTTACAAGGTAGTTATGTTTTGTACAAGGACGAGAGATACCAACAGCATCTATTTCTTGAAAACCATCAGTACCAATTAGACTCATAGGTACTTGACCAGAGATTACCACCATAGGAACAGAATCCATATAAGCATCTGCTAATCCAGTAACCGCGTTTGTAAAACCAGGGCCAGATGTAATCATAGCTACACCGACTTTACCACTTGCTTTCGCATAACCCTCAGCTGCATGAATCGATGCTTGTTCGTGACGATTTAAAATATGTTTGAATCCATCTTGTTTGTAGATTTCGTCATAGACATTCATAATAGCTCCACCAGGGTAACCAAAAACTGTAGTTACACCCTCTGCGATAAAGGTTTCTATAACCATTTGTGCACCGCTTATTTGCATGAAAAGTCTCCTCTAATAATTTATAAATTTAAAAATTATTTTATTATAGGGAATTGTAGCTATATTAGAAGTTAAATAGAGATGTAAAGTATAAGATAAACTCTAGTCTAAGATTGAATCTACTATCATAGATGGCTTCCACATACAAAGAGAACCTTGTGGGAGAAGTTCAAAGTTAAGTTTAGATTTTTCATATTTTTTTTTCATAGTATCAAAAAAGTATTCTATATTCTCATCTTTTGAGAAATTTTTAATATAATTTTTAATACCATTTTCAAGACGAACTTGGTTTGCTGTCTCATTTAAAGCATCTTCTAGTTGCACCATGAAGCACCATGAAAAAACAGTAGCTATGGGTACATACTTTGAGGATGTCTTCATGTAATTATTTAATGATTTTTTAACTCCAGCAGAGTCCCCTTTAGAAGCATAAGTATTGGCTATCTCTAAATCTTTATTCCATTGCACTTGAAGTTGTTTTCCATACTTACTATTTACTAGACTCTCTACTTTAGACATTATATTATATGCCGAAACCTTATCATCTGTTTCCTCTGCATTAAAAAACTTTTGTTTATTATCTATCTCTTTTTGTAGTTCGATTACATCCTCTTTAAAATCATCAAAGTCACGTAGTACTTCGAGTATTTTACTTGCAGAATTTCTATCGTTTGAACTTATTAACTCTTGAACTTTTATATATAAATCATCTCCATAACGAGTGATAGCACCATACTCTGGAAAGCTTTTTAAAAATTTATTTTGCTTGAGGAGTTCAAAACAGTTTTTAAATTTTTTTTGAGAAAATTCTTTACTAAACCTACTATATACGGCAAATTGTGTAACTAAATCTTGAATCATTATAGTTTTTTCACTTATACCTCTATAAGGAGCTAAAATATCCTTTGCTTTTTGAAGTCCATGTGGTTCTATCGCACACTTTTGAGCCTGTGAAAAACTTTTTTTCCAGCTCTCTTCGAGAGATTTATAAATTTTAGATTCTTTATACATTGGATGATTATTTGCTAAACTGTATGCAAGGGAAAGTTTTCCTTGTTTAACTAAAAGTATAAATTTAGGGAACTCGTCATATTCCAAAATTATCTTTTGAATCTTAGAATTTTTAGATGGAACTCCCTTGAAAAATTCAAAAAAAGACTCTGCTTTTTTCTTATCCCCATTTTGAAGTGCTATTCTTGCATTCGTTAAAGTTTTTTCCCATATTTTATTCATCAATAGATATGCTTGAGTATTTGTAAGTATTGGGTTATCTTTTACCTTTTTTTCAATACTAGAAAACTGTTTTAGTCTAAGGAAGTCATTTAACTCATTTTCTCCATCAAAAATGTCATAACTTAATACTTGACCATCTTTAGTACCCAGTATTAAATTCTTGTTTGATTGATTAAAGACCATTGATATTATTGATGACTTTAGTTTAATATAGTCCATGCATAGTAACTCATAAGTATATAAGTCATAAAGCACAACATAACCCAAGACTGTCCCTAAAAATAAGAACTTTTCATCATCACTTTTACTAACACTAATAACATCATCATGAACACTCGCAATTCTATGAAGAACTTTTCCTGTATTGGTATCCCATATAATTACAGAGGAACTCTTATCTATACTTAGCAGCCTATTTTTAGACAAAAAAAGCACTTTTACAACAGCTTTAGAATGTGCCTTTAGATTTATTTTTGAGGACATTGTCATAAGGTTAAAAAGAGAAACTATTCGATCAAAACTTGCCGTAGCAACCAAGTTACCATTATCACTAAATGCTATATCATTTATGGTATCTGCATGCAGAGGAAGACTAAACATTAGTTTTCCGCTTATTACATCTATAGCAAAAGTTTTTCCATCATCACCACATGAGAACATATATCTACTAAGAGGGTCAATTCCAACACATGAAACTTCCCCATGGTGTCTATCAACTTTTGAAACTATCCTTTTACTCTTCGCATTATAAAGTTTTGACTCTCTCCTATCAGCACTGAGTGTAGTAAAATAGTTACCATCACTACTAAAGTCAGTAACTCTCGACTTATAATATTGATGATTGATCTTCACTTTAAAACCATCTATCATTTCTAAACTATTTTTGTCTAAAAGTCTAATAGTCGTCTTTGCATCAACAACTACCAATGTATTATTATCAATTATTTTTAAGAGAACTATAGCTTCATCAAGAGACTTATTTCTAACAGGTTTCATCAATCTCCCTTACTCCCTTAAGTAATCCTCTTGTCTGAGCATTTTTTCTATGCTTTTTTGATGCTCATGACCTTTTGTTTCTACATGCACAGTCACATGTGCATCACCATAAGCAAGAGATACAGAAGTCCTATCATAAGCTATATGAACTATGTTTGCGTTGAGCTCTTCTAATATCTCTGTGAAACGTTTCAATGAACCTGGTTTATCCACTAAAGTTACTGTCAGCTTCATCTTACGTCCAGATTTGAGTAAACCTTTTTCAATAATAATTGAAAGAAGAGTAACATCCATATTTCCACCGCTAAGGACAATGGCTATTTTTTTGCCTTTTATATTATCTATTTTATTATGAAGAAGTGCAGCCACACCAACAGCACCAGCACCTTCTACCACAAGTTTTTGTTTCTCTAAAAGAAATAATATAGCACTCGCAATTTCTTCATCGTCTACACTAATCACCTTATCTACATTTTGGAGAGCATAATCAAGTGTTATTTTTGAAGTATCGCGTACAGCAATTCCATCAGCGATAGTTCGAACACTACTACTATCTATTGCAGATTTTTTCTCAAAAGATTCTTTAAATGCAGGAGCACCACTTGCACTCACACCTATAACTTCTATATTTTTATTAAGAGCTTTTATTGCTATAGCCATTCCAGCGATTAATCCACCACCACCAATAGGTATAATGATTGCATCAAAGTCATCATGCTTTTGTAATATTTCTAAAGCAACAGTACCTTGTCCCGCTATAACTTCATCATCTTCAAATGGATGTACAAAAGTAAGGGAGTGTTTTTTTCCATACTCTAATGCATAAGTAGAAGCTTCGTCATAATTAGCTCCATGCAGAATAACTTCCGCACCAAAGTATTTTACGCCATCAACTTTTGTGAGAGGTGTTGACTCAGGCATAACAATTGTAGCTTTTATCTTAAACTTTGATGCGCTTAAGGCCACTCCTTGTGCATGATTTCCTGCACTTGCCGTTACAACACCACAAGTTCTTTGCTCATCGCTCAACGATGCTATTTTATTATAGGCACCACGAATTTTAAATGCACCAGTAATTTGTAGGTTCTCTTTTTTCAGATAGACATCACATTCATGTGCCTTACTTAAATAGGGTGCATACGAGAGTGGAGTGTCAACAGCAACACCCTTTATATTTTTTTCTGCTTCATATATTTTTTCTAAATTTATCAACTATTTCACCTAATTATAAATTTTTATGTTCTACCATAGAACACTGGTTTTGTACAACTTGCATTCCTGCATCTTCAGCTTTTTGTGCTGCCGCATTATTTATGATTCCTATTTGAGTCCAAAAAATTTTAACATCACCCCTGGCTATACAAGCTTCAGCTATCGCGTCAAGAGCTTCCGGTTTTCTAAATACATCTACCATATCTACATTACAATCTATTTCCTTAAGAGAACGAAAAACTTTTTCACCCAAAATAGTCTCTTCCTTTGGGTATACAGGAATTATTTTAAACCCAGCTTCTTGTAAATATTTTGCAACTTCATGACTTGCCTTTGTCTCATCTGGAGAAAGTCCTAAAATAGCTATTGTTTTAACACTAGAAAAGATCTCTTTAACTTCTTCTTTATTTGAATTTACTGACGGGAATTCACATTCCATATTCTCTTTCCTTTTTATATATTTTCCAAAGGTTCTGAAAAATAAAAACCTTGATACTCATCTACATTTAACTCTTTTAACATATTAAAAACCACCTCAGAATGTACATATTCAGCGATAATTTTAATACCTAATTCATGTGAAAACTGAACAATTGCACGAACAAGTATATATGCTTTTTCATATGTGTCTATATTTTTAATAAGTGACCCATCTATTTTTAAATAATCTGGTTCAATTTCTAAAATGTACTCAAAGTTTGAAAACCCACTTCCAAAATCATCAATAGCAAACTTAACCCCATATTGACGAAAACGTTTAATAAACTTTTTCATATCTGTATAACTTTCAATACTTTCACTCTCAGTAATTTCAAATACTATTTTCTCACCCAAATTCTTATGTACTATAAAAAAATCTTCTATCTCATCTAAAAATCTAATATTTTTAATGTCACTACAAGTGAAGTTTACGCTTAATGTATGCCCTGACTCTCTAACAAGATTAAGTGCATTAAAAATAATACGAGATGATAATGTGTCATAAAGACCTGTTTTAATCGCAATATGTAGAAAGTGATATGGAGGGATCAGTTTTCCATCTTTTGCATCTTTTAAACGCATTAAAGTCTCATGCTTCACTACTTTACCTTCTATGTCTACAATAGGTTGATAAACAGGCATGATACGGTTTTCTGATATAGCAGACTTTGTTCTTTCTTTCCATACTAAAGCATCTTGTTCGACACTTCTAGAGTCGATAACAGCGGAGTACATCTCATAAGATTTTTTATTTTCTTTTGCGTATTCTAGAGCAATTTTTGTACATTCAAAAGCATCATGCTGTGAAGTAGAAATCCCCATTGTTACTTCTATGGATATTGTATCGTTTCCTATATCTACACTAAAGTCACAAACTTCAGCAAAAAAGTTCATAATATCTTTTTCATACTTATACGAATCTATAATATCTGCTTCATCTCTAAAAATGAACTCATCCCCGGAGATTCTATAGACCTTATAAGTACTATCACGTGTAAATATCAAAAGAAAATTAGCAAATTCTTTTAAAACTTTTGTTCCAACTGATGCACCATAAATTTCATTAACAACCTTAAATTTGTTAATATCGATAATAAAAACGATAGGAGTGTTTATATCTGCAATATCTTCAAAAAATGAGTAGCGGCTGTAAAGACCTGTTAATTCATCAAAATGAAGTTTCTTATCTAATTGTCTTGTATGTTCTTGTATTTCACTTTCTAAATTTTTAGTGTAATTAACATGTTCTCTTTGAAGAATCGTTCTTTCACATATTTTTGATAAAACATTAATTATATCATTAGGACGAAGAGGTTTAAGTAGGTAACCATCTACACCAAGTCTAATACCTTCAGATAAAAAAGATGATTCATTGTAAGCGGATAAAAAAATAACTGATACTTTCTCATCAATTTTTTTTATCTCATTAATCATATCAGTACCTAACATTTTAGGCATATTTATATCTGTAATAATTACATCAATACTATTTTCTTTAAACTTGTTTAGACCATCTTGACCATCATAAGCAACAACTACATTTTCAAAAAAGTTGCTAAAAAGCTCTAAACTTGATTTTCTAGCATTTTCATTATCTTCTACATAGAGAAGATTAAGTGTTTTACTAGTACTAATCATAGTTGCAATATTCATACTATAATTATACCTAAAGTTCAATGATATTAAACAACTTTACCTTGTCCCAGTCTATAAATAGCAAAATCATATTTTAATGGATCTTCTTTATCAAACTTTTTTAGAGAATTGGTTAGTTCTATTGCAGCTTCTAAATCATATGTTTTTCTCTTGAGTAATCCCCATGAAAGTCCTATTTTATAGGTATGTGTATCCAAAGGCATAATTAAATCTGCCTTACTTATTCCATGCCATAAACCCATATCAATATTATCTTCTCTTACCATCCATCGAAGAAACATCATCCAGCGCTTTAAAGCACCCGCACCCTTTGTTTTTTCAGTAACTTTTCCCACTAAAAAACTATAACCTTTTGAAGAGTGTGAAGAGAGTTCTCTTAGTTTGGAGATGCAGGCATTCACTCCATCTATTACACTTCTTTTTTCATTATAAGCTACTTTAAACACAGTCTCTAAAGAGCTCTCTTTATTTAATCTTTTAAGAGTTATAAAAAGTTCAATTACATCTTCACTTTTTTGAAATCTATAATAGTGTTTTGATAATGCTTCTCTAATTTTTTCGTCATTTTCATTTAAAAGAGAGAAATCAAGAGAGTTCAAAAACTTTACTATTTGCTTGACATTTCCATAAGAAAAAAGGGCACAAATAAGAGAAATTGTTGGATCTTTATATCTATGTGCAACCATGATTGGGTCAAGATTATTTTCGTCTACTGCATTACTATGTTTATGCTTTAAAACTTCTGCTTCTAGTCGCTCTCTCGTATGCACTTACTAACCTAATTGATGCAGCTTTTTACGCTCACTCGAACCTGCAATATTTAACTGTTTTCTGTACTTTGCGATGGTTCGACGGACCATTTTTACATTAAATTTTTCTTGAATAATATCAAGAAGTTTCATATCACTCAGTGGTTTAACCCTACTCTCTTCTTTTATAATTTTCACAAGAAATTCTTTAATTGCCGCATTTGAAACATCTTCATCGATAGCGGTTGTAAAAAACTCTTTCATTGCAAAGGTTCCTCTATCACACGCTATGTATTTGTTAGCAATAGCTCGCGAAATTGTCGAAGGATTATGTCCAAATTCATCCGCTAATGTTTTAAGGGTCAGAGGCATTATGCTTCCACCTGTAAAAAATTCATATTGGTATTCTACAATCATGAGTCCAACTTTATAAAGGGTGGCTTTTCTCATGTCTAATGCATCTACAAGAGATTTGGCTTCTTTTATTTTTTGAGTGATAAACTCATGTTCAACTGCATAATTTTTATCAATATTTATAGTTGGATAGTATGCATCATTTAGTTTTACTTCTATATTTTCATCTTCACTAAAATATATCATTAAGTCAGGAATTATCTGTGCCGACTCTTCTTGGTACTCTAAATTTGGAGGATTTTTAAAACTAGATATCACCTTCATTACCTCACTAAAACTCTCATACTTAGAGTAGTTATGCATTTCTTGAAGATTAGCAATGACTTCTAGTGCTAAAGCGTAACCCTTATCGCTTATCTCTGTATTATCTAGCTGAAAAAGAAAAGATTCCCCAAGATTTAGAGCACCTATTCCAACGGGATCAATATGTGCAAAACGCAGTCTTACTTTTTCAAAAGCTTCCTCAGTTATATTGTTTTTTTTACAAAATTCTTGAGTATTTCCCTCGTAATAACCATTCTCATCAAAGTTAGCCACAACATACTCTGCAATAGCTTGAGAAATTGGTGTAGGAAAAAGTGGTGCTTGAAGTTGTTCTTCTAATACGTCATAAAGGGTTCTTTTCTGAATTGTAAGAGCTTCTATCTGTTCTGTTCTTGAGTTTGAGACGGCACGTGATATTACTTTACGAGGTATTTTTGATTCAAAGTCTTCTTCATATCCAGACTCAACTTCAACTACGGGGTTTGACTCAACAAAGGGAGCCATGGCCTCACCTAAATCTGAAAGACTCGAATGTAAAATTGGTAGCCAATTACGCAATGTGTTTGATAGTTTATGTTTGTTTTCTACCGATTGCGTTTGTCTTAAGGCTGCCATTTATAATACTTAAAGCTTGAAGTTTTCACCCAGATAGTGAGTACGAACATCTTCATTGAGCCCTATCTCTTCACTTGTGCCTTGGGCAAGTAACTCTCCTGCCTTAATAACATAAGCTCTATCACATACATCTAAAGTTTCACGAACATTATGGTCTGTTATAAGAACACCAATACCATATGAAACTAACTGTTTTATTACCTTTTGTATATCCATAACAGCGATAGGATCTACCCCGGCAAATGGTTCATCAAGTAGTAAAAACTTAGGTTTATTTACAAGCGCTCTAGCTATCTCAACACGTCGACGCTCACCACCCGAAAGAGAAATACCTTTACGGTAACGAATAGGCTCAATATTAAACATATCTAGAAGTTCTAGAATTCTCTCTTCTTGTGCTTTTTTGCCCTTTATTCCAACTTCTGCTGCAACCATAAGGTTGTCTTCAACGCTTAGGTCCTTAAAGATAGATGCTTCTTGAGGAAGATACCCTATACCCTTAATAGCACGCTTGTGTAGAGGCATACTTGAAATGTTTTCATCATTAAAAAAAACTTCTCCTGCCGTTGCTTCGACAAGTCCACAAATCATATAAAAAGTAGTGGTTTTCCCGGCACCATTTGGACCAAGAAGTCCAACAACTTCTCCACTTGAAAGTTCTAGACTCATATTTTTTACAATGTCTAAGCTTTTTATCTTTTTTTGTAAACCAACAGCTTTAAGCGTACTCATAATTTACCTCATATTCTCGATTTTCATCAGATTCTTTGCTAATTTTTATCACTACTGTAGAAATCTCTGCACCTGCTAATATTTTTAGAAGTGCATCATCGCCCCACTCAACAAAATGAAGTCCATTTTTATCCAACTCTTCTAACATTCCTAAGGAAATAAAGTGTTCTAATCCATGATTATACATGTCATAATGGTATATATTATTCCCATAGCACTGCTGCAAAGAAAATGTAGGAGAAGTCACTTCATCATTCCCTCCCAGCTTGTTTACAACAGCTTTGACCAGTGTAGTTTTCCCAGCAGCTAAATCACCTTTAAGAATTACTACACCCTTTGTTATTTTCTCATCAAACTCACAAAGTATTGGCTGTAAATTATCTAATTTTAATTTATAGTGCATCATAATTTATTTGACACTTCAATAATCTGACGTATTTTTTTCTTAGCCCTAGCATTTGCTATAGCCTCTTTTGCCATACCCATACCATCCTGCATGTCACGAGCAATTCCATCAACCATAAGAGCAGCTGCTGCGTTTATAAAGACTATATCTCTTTGTGCATCTGTAGAAGTACCATCAAATATTTTTCTTAGTATCTCTGCGTTTGCTAAAGCGTCTCCACCTATTATTGATTGAAGTGGCATTTTTTTAATACCGCATTGCTCTGGATCTATTTCAAACTCATGAATAATTCCATTATGTAAACGCGATGCATAAGTAATGTCACTGATGCTTATCTCATCCATTCCCTCTTTAGAACTCACAACCATAGCTGAAGTTGCACCGTTTATTTTTAAGGCTTCGAGCATTTTTGGAACGAATGCTTTATCAAAAACACCA